>CAZYTZ010000001.1:0-106886 GCA_964650545.1 Microcaldota archaeon
ATTTCGTTATGGTTATCTTGTACATCCCGCTGTTCCTGAGCCTCATGTAAAAATCAACATACCCTGGGTTCGATGCCCCGTAGTTCTTAAAGCCCCACTCGACAACAGAAATTGGCTGCGCGCTCGACCAATACATCTGCGACTGCTGACGCTGTGCGTCTGATGCCATCCCCGGGAAAAAGCCGAGCAGCGCAACTGAGACGAGGGCGACTATAAGCACGACTGCCAGAAGAACCAAGTATTCGGTGGCACCCTGTGCCAACAGGGTGCCTGCAATCGAAGCAGACTTCGATTCAATTGCCCCCTGCCCTCGCAAGAATCCCATGGTTGGGTTTATGGATGGGGGAATAAAATCCTTCCTGTCTTTCACATGCTCCGCTAAGCCGGAAAAAAATAAGCTATAGCAAACCAGCAAAGCAAACCGACAGCCAGCGCGGGAGGTTACGGCGCTGGTTTCAGCATCGTCGCTTCGGCGACGATGTCTGATGAATTTTGCAGTTGCAAAATGCACATGCTAGGTAGCAGTCGAGCTATTCTGCGAGACCGCTATAAACGCAGAAGCCTCAGGGCTTCTGCTGCCCGAGCTGTATCTTGGGCGGGACAATGGGCGGCGAGAGGTTGACTGGCCGCGCGATGAACACGCCGTTCGTGCCGCAGGCGTAGTTGATTGCGTTGAGTATGATTTCCGCAAACCCATCCGGCAGCTTCTTCTCCTTTTCCCACTTTGCAGTAATCTCGCGTGTGAGCTTGGCATCCTCCTTGCTTGTGATGGTGCCCTTCATCTTAATTTCCCCAACGCCCTCGGTGTAGATGACTGAGTAGTTGAAGGCAATCTCCAATTCCCCGCCTTTTTGCGTGACTGAATCAAGCCCTATGTTGACATTGAGGCCGGTCATGTCCTCGTCCTTGTCGCGGCGCGCCTCGGCCTGTGTTATCTTTATTCCAGTTATCATTCTCATGCACCTCAGTTGCTTTTTTTGCAGTATGAAACGAATAAAAAGGCGTCAGATGCGCAGCTCCTGCCCAATGCGCAGCGCAACCCCCTTGGTAAGCCCGCCCAAGTCGTTCGTGAACTCGTTGGGGTCCTGGTTAATCCTGTCATAGGTGTTGTAGTGCATGGGCACTGCCACCTTGGGGCGCATCTCCTTTACAATGCTGTTTGCGGCAAACGGGTCCATCACCGAGCCGCCGCCAATCGGGACAAGCGCCACGTCGCACTTTATCCTTGCCATGTCCGTGAAGCTATAAGTGTCGCCTGCATGGTAGACTGAAAGCCCGTCGCCGCGCACCACAAAGCCGACAGGGTAAGCAGACTGCGGATGTATTGCCTTTTGCACCTCTACCTCAATGCCCTTCACGTTGAACTTGTCGCCGGTCCTCACGTCCACTTTGAACCTGTCTGAAATGTCAATCTTTGAAAGCGCCGGGCGCGGCGCCACCACGGAAGAATAGCACCTTTCCGAGATTTCCTTTATGCTCTCAGGCTCGCAGTTGCCGGTTTCCTCGTTTGAAATGAATATCATGTCGCACTCGCGGATGGCGTGCGCGTCAAGCGCGCTTTTGAGGAGCCTGCGGCTGCCGCCCATGGTGTCTGAAACGACCGGGTTGAACAGCATGACCACATTTCCAAGCATCACTCGGAAGCAGGAATGGCCAAGGTAGGTAATCGACCGCATAATGCCGGATTTGCCTCCGCATGTTTAAATAATATACGTGCCAATCTCAGTCCATGGGTCGCTCTTACGTCGTTCCTGCCATCCCTTTGGCGCTTTTCGCGCTGCTTCTATTGGCCAGCCTGCCCCATGCCGACTTTTCCATGAAATCCCTCTCGGTATTTGTCAACGTCAACCTGGACGGGAGCGCAAACATAGAGGAAAAGCTTGAAGTGGTGGTGAACGGCTCGCAGTCGCGCGATCTTTACGATGCCACGCGCTCCACCTATTCAGACCTTACCACCTGGAAAAACCTCACCTCGCTCTCCGAGATGCGCCACCACGTGACGCGTGCCAAGACGGAAGTGACGGACCTCCGCATAGTGCCCGGCGCAATAGAGCGCTGCAACTCCTACATGGGCATCTGCTATGCAACAGTGACAATCACATACAGGATACCTGCCGGGCAAAACGGCTCAGGGCTCATGAAGGTGGAACGCTACAAGCCGCGCACAGCGCGCTACTATTTGCAGCAGGACGCGCTCTCATTCGAGCAGACAAAGACAGGCGACCTCATACTTCCCACAGGCACGGTGATAGCATTTGCAATCCCACAGGGCTCCGAGAAGATATTCTTTTCCACAGTGCCCACCAACCTGGGCGACGAGCCCGACGAGAGCTTCAAGTACGACCAGGATTCAAACACGCGCTATTACGTGGGGAGCAAGCGCATCTTCAGGTGGCAGGGGAACGCGCTTTCCAAGTTCCAGTTTACCTATGAGGTGGAAATGCCTCTTGAGAGCGAGGTGGTGGAGTTCTTCGTGGGCAGCCAGCGCAGCGTGTCGGACTTATTGTTCGGCCCGCAGGGCGCTGCGGCATTCTTCCTGATGTTTGCCGCGGCCGCGTCGTTTTACTACTTCAACAGGATAAAAGTCTAGGTGCAGCCATGCTTCATCAAATCGAGTCAAAGATCCTCTCTTCGCTTTCCGGAAGGATGGCTGCCGACGAGCTTGCCCAAAAGGCAGGCGTGCCTATTGCCTCGGTGCTATCATTCTCGCAAAGCCTCAAGGAAAAAGGCTATGTCTCAATCGAGCAGTCCGAGGAGAAGCACGCCGCTCTCACGCCAGAAGGCCAAGGATATCTTCGCACAGGCCTGCCTGAGCAGTCTGTGCACAAGGCTGCGCAATCAGGCAAGCCGCTTGCCTCGCTTTCGCCCGCTGAAAGGGCAGTGGGGCTTCCATGGGCGAGCAGGAACGGCTGGGTGAAGGTAGAGGCAGGGGAGCTTCGCTCGCTGTGCGGGTCTGGCGCCTACCCCCTCCAATCAGCGCTTGCAGCCATCTCCCGCGGAGAGCAGGTCGACAGCGATTCGCTTTCCACCCTCCTGCGCCGCAAGCTTGCAACCCAATCAGTCTCAAAAAAAACTTACCTTGAGCCAACCGCAGTGCAGCCAGAGCAAAGCGCGGCACCAGGCGAGGTGAATGCGCTCACGCGCGAAATGCTGCTTTCAGGCAAGTGGAAAGAGGCATCCTTCCGCCAATACGACGTCTCAGCACCCGTGGAAGTCCCATCGCCTGCGAAAAGGCATGCGATTTCACGCTTAAGGCAGAGCATAAGCCGCATATTCACGGACATGGGCTTTGAGGAGATGGACGGGCCTGAAATGCAATCCGCCTTCTGGAACTTTGACGCTCTTTTCCAGCCCCAGGACCACCCTGCGCGGGAGCTTGCAGACACGTTTTACCTAAAGGAAAGCATGCCATTGCCGGATGACTGGCAGCTGGTGTCACGCGTGAAAAAAGTGCATGAAAAGTGCTGGGGCGGCGCCTGGAGCGAACAAGTTGCGCAAAAGGGAGTGCTCCGCACGCACACCACAGCGGTTTCATCGCAGTACCTTTACCGCGATTGCAAAGGCAATGAGGCAAAGAAGTACTTCTCAATAGGTAAAGTGTACCGCAACGAGGCAACTGACTACAAGCACCTTGCGGAGTTTTTCCAGGTGGAAGGAATTGTTGCCTGGGAGGGTGCCACCTTTTGCGACCTTTTGGGGCTGCTGCGCGAGTTTTACAGGAAGCTGGGCTTTGACAAGATACGCTTCCAACCCTCCTACTTCCCATACACCGAGCCATCGCTAGAAGTATCAGTCTATTTTGAGAAGAAAAAGCAGTGGCTTGAGCTTGGCGGCGCAGGCATTTTTCGCCCAGAGGTGTCCATCCCTCTTTGCGACCGCTACCCAGTGCTCGCCTGGGGCCTGTCGCTTGAGCGGCCGCTCATGCTTCTTGGCGACACAGAGGACATACGCGACTTCTACCGCGGCAACGCAGGCTGGCTGCGCAAGCAGAAAATGCAGTAAGTGGCTTTGCGCGCAGTAAACCGTTATATATTTCTCTCTTCATTTTCTACACATGGCAACCCCCATTGGCGCATTTTTGCTCACTTACCTTTTTGCAGTGGTATTCACAGACGAAATCTCCCTGAACCTCTCATACATAGACCGGCTTGTTACCTATGAGCAGAACGTGAACTTCACCGAGCTCATACCCGGCACCCTTTACAGTGGCACAATCACTGCAGCCTGGGCAATTCCGCCTGCCGCTCTTTCAGGCATCAATGCGCAGACAGTGGCAGTCAAGGTCACGGCAACTGCGCCTGAGAACTCCGGTGTGTTTTTTCCAATTGGCGACCTCCAGGCAAAGGAAGCCGTGGTTTACCTGCAGTGCGAGGTAGTGTCAGGCAAGTGCGCGGAGGGCTCAGTTCTCTCCGTTGACATCCCTGTCGCAACATCCGCAGTCCCTGAGGCTGACCACGAGACAAAAATTACCATGCTCTCCGAGATAATCAATTCCATTCCATCATCTTACTCATCAGTGCAGCAGGAGGCTGGCGCAGTTTTCGAGTCCCTCAAAAAAGTTTTCTCGCAGAACCTGACAGGCGAGGAGTCTTCAGAGGGGGGCACTGGCCAGCAGCTGTCAGCCGCTGAAAAAATAGGGCTTGGCGACCTGAACTTCTCAATTGGGGCTATTGGCAACAGCGCGCAGAGCAGCAATGGCAATTTCCTGGACACCCTGAAGCCTGAGGGCGACTCGCGCGACCCGCTCCTTTTCCTGCGCGAAAACCCGCTTATTTCCCTGTCCGCGCTCATCATAGTCATCGTGATAACCGGCGCGTACCTTCTCAACGCAAAGGACTGATGTTTCTTCCCCTCGTTATCCCTCAAATGCACGTTCATCGCTCCTCAGCCTGAGCGCGAAGAATAGCGTGATTGCGCCGAGAACAAGAAACGCGCCTTGCAGGGAAACATCTGCCACAAAGCCAATCAGCGGGTAAAGCACAGCCACCACCACCCTCTCAGACGCGCTGATTGCAGAAAGCACTGTCGCCCGCTCGCTGCTTTTTATCTGGAAATTCAGGTAATGCTCAAACACTGGCTGGCGGATGGTGCGCGCGCATACTGCAACAGTGACTGCAAACATTGCGAACCAAAGCGAGGTGTTTGTCGCAAGCCCGAGGTAAGCAAGCGCTATTGCAAGCGCGGAGATGAAGAGCAGCTGGCCAGTGCCCAGCCATTTTTCCAGCCTTGCCACCTTGGCAAGAAGGAGCATGCTCACTATGTTGAATGCCGCTGAAACAAGGCCGTAAAGCGACAAATCCACACTGTTTATCCTCAGCAGGCTTTGGTAAAACCAGAAAACAAAAAACGCGGCTGCCGAGATGGAAACAAAATCAATGGCAAGGCTTTGAAGCTTCTTGTTGCGCCGCAGCTCATCAAACCCCTTCATGGCAAGCTCGAACTCATTCTTCCGCGATTTTTCCCTTTTTGGCTCCACCACAGTAAGGTAAACAAGGAAAGCAAATGCCCATGCTGCTGCTGTCATAAGAAAAGGCAGGACAAGGCTGCCTGGATAAGCGCCAATATTTGCAGCCACCCATGCGCCTACAGGGGCTGCGATTACGATGCCTGCAGTATCTGCAATTTTCATCTTTGCAAATACATCTTTCGCGCCCTTTTCGCGCTTTGTCTCAACAAGCGAATCAAAGGCAAGCGCGCGGTCAGCCCCTGATACGAATGACAATGCAACCCCCCAAATTATCTCCGAGGCAAAAAAGACCCAGAAATTCGGGCCCAGCGCCACAAACAGCAGGATGCCTATTATGTGCAGGAATATTCCCACGAGAATGGAATTTTTCCTCCCGTATTTGTCTGCAAAAACCCCTGTTGGCACTTCGGACAGCACAATGGTTATGGAAAACACAGCCTCAAGGGTGAAGATTGTGGCGTAATTCAGATTTCCCCAGTCCAGGAAAAAAGGCACTGCGATTGCCCCGAAAAAAGCAAGCCCTGTGAGGAAAGACGTAAGGTATATTTTCGGTATGTTGCCAAGCACCCCTCGTTTGTCTGCCATTCTCTCGCCGTGCCCATTTCCTCGCCAAGCTTTTTATACAGAGCCGCGCGAATTCACAACATGTTCGAACTCACCGTGCTTGGCACTTCATCCGCAATGCCCACTCCTGAGCGCAGTCTTTCCTGCATAGCGGTGCGCAAGGACGGCAACACGTTCCTGCTTGACTGCGGGGAGGGTAGCCAGAGGCAGATGATGCGCTTCGGTGTCTCCTACATGAAGGTGCGCGCGATTTTCATAACGCACCTCCACCTTGACCACTTTCTCGGCGTGTTCGGGCTTCTTGAGACGCTGCGCCTGAACGGACGGAAGGAAAAGCTCACCATTTATGCGCCCCAAGGCGCACCAGGCGTGTTTGGCAAAAAGGAGTTTCTCGAGGTAAAGGAGATTGACGCAAAATGGAGCGAGGAC
Organism: Microcaldota archaeon; assembly: GCA_964650545.1. GTDB lineage: Archaea > Micrarchaeota > Micrarchaeia > Anstonellales > Anstonellaceae > UBA10161. The sequence goes on from CAZYTZ010000001.1 coordinate 6,461, forward strand.
TTTGGCGGTTTCACAGTTTCATCGTTTGCCACCAAGCATGCAGGCACAAGCTTTGGCTTCTGCTTTCAGGAAAAGGAAAAGGTGCGCTTCCACGAGGAAAAAGCAAAAGGGCTGGGACTGAAAGGGCCGATGTTCACCGAGATACAAAAAAAGGGAAAGCTCACCGTCAACGGCAAAGTGGTGAAGCTAAAGGACGTCACCTACACTTCTCCAGGCAAGAAAATCGTTTTCTCAGGCGACTCGGCGCCCTGCGCCACGCTTGCGCGCGCGGCAAAAGCAGCAGACCTTCTGATACACGAAAGTACTTTCGGCTCAGATAAACTTAAGGAAGCAAAGGAAACTTCCCACTCCACAGCAGAAGACGCGGCAAATTGCGCCAAAAAAGCAGGCGCCAAGAAGCTTCTTCTCACGCACTTCTCAGGGAGGTATGCCAACACCGCCCCGCTCGTCGCAGAGGCAAAGAAAATATTCCCAAGCATCGAGGCGGCAAAAGACGGCACGAAGCTCGAGGTGTAAGCGCGCACGCTTATTATATTTCCGCCCAAGAAAGGCATATGGCATACCGCACTCATTACATTGCTGACGCGAAAAAGCTCATGGGCTCGGAAGTCACGCTTGCAGGCTGGGTGCACGAGGTGCGCGACTTAGGGAAACTGAAGTTTGTGCAGCTTCGCGACCAGACAGGCATCATCCAGGTGACTGCAAAGCAGGGAAGGGAGCCTGATGCGGCACTTGCAGCCATGAGCCAGCCAAAGGAAACCGTAGTGCAGGTAAAAGGAAAGGTAATGGAAAGCAAAATCGCAGAAGCAGGCTGCGAGCTCATTCCCTCAGAATTCATTGTCTTAAACGAATTGTCCGCAAAAGTTCCCTTCGAGGTGACGGGCAAGGTGCCTGCAGAGCTTGACGTGCGGCTTGACCATCGCTCAGTGGATATGCGCACCTCAAAAACAGCCGCGATTTTCCGCATCCGCTCAGTGCTTGCAAACGCATTCCGCGAAAAAGCCCTTCAGCTTGGCTGCACAGAGATACAAACTCCCTGCATAGTGGAAGCAGCAACAGAGGGCGGCGCAGACCTGTTCAAGGTGCAGTATTTCGAAAAAGATGCCTACTTAGTGCAGTCGCCGCAGCTTTACAAGCAGCTTTGCGTGATTGGTGGCATGGACCGCGTTTTCATGACAGTGCCTGTTTTCCGCGCGGAAAAGCACAACACGCTTACGCATCTTAACGAAGCAACGCAGATGGACATTGAGGCGGCATTCATCACTCCGGAGGAGGCAGTTGATATGCTGGAAGCGGCAACGCTCTACTGCTTAACGCGCGTGAAGGAAAAATGCAGTGCAGAGCTTGCCATCCTTGGCCGTGAGCTGGCAGTTCCCACCAACATTCCCCGCCACACCTACACTGAGCTTGTGGAAAAGCTCAACGCAGCCGGGGAGAAATTCGAGTGGGGCTCTGACTTTTCGCGCGAAACCGAGGCAAAGCTTGCCGAAGTGCTTGGCTATTCCACTTATTTCGTGACAAAATGGCCAACAGCAATCCGCGCATTCTACTCCATGCCATGCGAGGAAGACGCCAAGATTTGCAATGCATACGACCTGAACTACGAGGGGCTTGAGATTTCCTCAGGTGCACAGCGTGTCCACAAGCCGGAGATTCTCATAAAGCAGCTGCAAAGCCGCGGCCTAAATCCATCCGACTTTGACTTCTACGTCAACGCATTCCGCGTGGGCGCGCCGCCGCACTGCGGCTGGTCAATAGGTCTTGACAGGCTTACCATGAAGGTCTGCGGATTGCACAACATCCGCGAGGCAGTGCTCTTCCCGAGAGACAGAGTTAGGGTGAAGCCTTAACGTCTTTCTCAAGGCGCCCAGACCAGGCATAGGTATATAAACCTATTTAGACACTATTTACAACAGACATGAGGGGAATCTATGGCACAAATATCAAAACATTACACTCCAAAAAAGCACGAGCAGGCGCAGCAGCGTAACCTTCGTGGCTGGTTTCTTAGGCACCGCTATTCAGAGAGCTACTTCAACACAACCAAGCAGCTATACGAAAAACAGAGCGCTGCAAAGGACGCATTCGTGAGGCAACTTGCACATGACATCAAAAACCCCATGAATGCGATACTCGGGTTTTCTGTACTGCTGAGTGAGGATTACGATGAACTAAGCGAACCTGAACGCAGGAAATCCGCCGGAGCCATCCACAAATCAGCGCAGAATCTTGTAAAGTTCATCGACGAGACGCTCATGTGGAGCAGGCTGCGCCAAGGAGCGATTAAGGTATCTCTCGGGGCAGTGGATGTCTCTGAAATAGCCAAAGAGGCTTGCGAGATTCATGCCCTTGTGGCGGACAAAAAGGGCGTGAAACTGAACAACCTCGTGCCATCTGGGAAGATTGTGCTTGCGGACAGAGGGATGCTGCAGCAAATCATTATGAACCTTGTTTCAAACTCCATAAAATTCTGCAACAGCGGAGGCAACGTGAGCATAGATGCAACCATAAGCGAGGGTACTCAAACCGCGATTATCGTCTTTGATGACGGAATTGGCATAAGCCAGGAGAATATTGTCAAAATGATGGACCCAGATGTCGCATTCACCCAACCAGGGACTGCCAACGAGAAGGGGACAGGTCTTGGGATAAAAACTATAATAGAGATGGTGAAAATGCAAAACGGCATTCTGCAAATATTCTCAGAAGGGGAGAACAGGGGCACCAAGGTGCATTTCACCCTCCCCTCCGCGCAGGGCTAAAGCAGCAAGGGACGAAGTCAGATATATAAACCTTTCTCCGTATACTAAAGTCTGCGAATTTTGTCCCCTGGCGATGCGGGGACGAGTCATGTTTGCTGATGCCGCGTGGCATACCGGAACTGAGATGACCTTAGAATAAGGTATCTGTCGCATCTGGCGCGCCGAAAAAATGGGAACGCGATATTTTCACGTTCGACGCACGCTTCAGGCAACTACAAGGAAAGAGCGATTAGAGTGCTAAACCGCTGATCAATTAAGATCAGCCAATGAATGCGGACAGGATAATCTTCTATGACTCCAGTTGATCCTGCTGGAGGACACTGCTATCAGAGTACGCCTAAGCCATGCAAATCTGCCCGTCGACTTCGACGGACGGTGTACGGCTCAGTAACAAGTAGTCAATCTGCCCTAAGGACGGGTACAACCTCGGGAAACTGAGGTTAATTCCCGATGCTCCATCTATGCTGGAATGCTTGATGGGGAAAATGCGCGGTGAATTGGAGCCGTTGCGCCTTAGGATGAGACTGCTCCTGATTAGGTAGTTGGTGAGGTAACGGCTCACCAAGCCGATAATCAGTAGGGGCAATGGGAGTTGGAGCCCCGAGAAGGGCACTGAGACAAGGGCCCTAGTCCTACGGGATGCAGCAGGCGCGAAACCTTTACAATGCGCGAAAGCGTGATAAGGGAACTCTGAGTGGCAGCCGGCTTTTGCCGACTGTCTTTTGGCGAACCTAAACCGTTCGCAGAATAAGTTCTGGGTAAGACCAGTGCCAGCCGCCATGTGCAACTGCACAATGCGCACGGTACGCGGTAATACTGGCAGAACGAGTGGTGCCCACGAATATTGGGTCTAAAGAGACCGTAGCTGGCCTGTTAAGTCCACTGTGAAATCTTGGGGCTCAACCTCAAGGCGTGCAGTGGATACTGGCAGGCTCGAGAGCGGGGGAGGTCAGGGGTACTTACGGGGTATGAGTAAAATCAGTTGATCCTGTAAGGACCACCAGTGGCGAAGGCGCCTGACCAAAACGCGTCTGACAGTGAGGGTCGAAGGCTAGGAGAACGAATCAGCGGGGAAGAAATACTATTGATGAACGGACGACATTGGAGGCTAATGAGGGGAATGCTACTACGGCGTATCTAGCCATTGCGGCTCCCTGAATGCTGTTGAAATGTCTTCTGCGAATGTCTGTATTGAAAGTCTTCTCCGTTGGGTTCAAATCGGATTAGATATGGCACTTGAGAAACGCTAATAAATATAGACGGATAAATATCTCTATGAGATTAGAGCGCCGGGTAAGAAACCTCATGAAAAAAGGGCGTAAAAAGCCCCTTTTGAAGGTTAGGCTACCGACCAGGATAAACCCGGAACTGTGCAGGCTGTTAGGGCTTTTGCACGGCGATGGAAACATGTCTGGCGGAAGAGTCCTTCTTACAGACCAGAATAGGGAATTCCACAGCACAATACGCGGAATTTTTAAATCTGTCTTTGGCTTGACTCCGAACACTTTCCACGATGTAAACAGGAACACGTATTACACCCACACGAAAAGCGTGCTAGTGTATCGTTTTCTGACTGATGTCATGGAAATGCCAAAAGGAGCAGTCCGACAGAACCTGCGCGTGCCTGCCTACATGAAAAACCTTGGCAAGGGGTTGCAGGCAGAATATGTCGGTGGCCTTTTCGATGCAGAAGGATGCGTCAAGAAAAGACAAGCCGAGCTCAACATCTCAACCACGTCGAAAAGCGTCTTTGAATATTTAGGCGAATTTTTGAACGGAATCAAAGTAACGTACAGCACGTACGTCAGGACGAGACACAAAAATCCTGAATACGAGATATACATTTATGGCAAAGACGACTTGCAGAAATTTGCAAGATATGTTTCTTTTAGGCATCCGTCGAAAAAAAGAAGAATGGCGAATTTTCTCAAGTGACACTGAAAACCCGAGTAGCCCTAGCAGTAAATTATGCAGACTGTGGTGTTGCCATGGCTTCGGGCCATGGCAGTGCTGTAGCGTAGGTGTTAAGTCTGCCACCTGGGGAGTACGGCCGCAAGGTTGAAACTTAAAGGAATGAGCGGATGCAACCATTTATTTTTGGTTCATCTGTTCCCTGAATTGGCGGGGGAGCACCACCAGGGGTGGATGCTGCGGTTCAATTGGATACAACGCCAGGAATATTACCATGGGCGACGGCAGGATGAAGGCCAGACTAAAGATCTTGCCTAACGAGCCGAGAGGTGCTGCATGGCCATCGTCAGCTCGTGGTGCGATGTTGCTGATGTGAAAACATCTGAAACTCGCGTCTGCGACGCACAAACTGTCTCGTTAAGTCGAGTAACGAGCGAGACCCTCGCGCATAGTTGCTAATTTCCCCTCCGGGGGAGATGCACCCTATGCGGACTGCCCGCGTTAAGTGGGAGGAAGATGAGGGCGACGGTAGAGTCAGTTTGGACAAAACAATCCAACCTGTACAACCGAAGTCAGTATGGCCTGAATCTCATGGGCTACACGTGGCATACAATGGGCGAGACAATGGGCTGCAACCCCGAAAGGGGAAGCTAATCTCACAAACTCGCCCCAAGTTCGGATTGGGGGCTGAAACTCGCCCCCATGAAGCTGGAATCCCTAGTAATCGCTTGTCATCAATCTTCGATATTTCGGCGAAATGCTTATATTAGTAACCGTTATTATAATAGCGGATACTAATGAGGCAGGAAATCGAAAATCTATTCAGCAAAACTTCTGAGGAAACGGATAGCTTTGCGAGCATCAAAAGCTCGGTGCTGGTAAAATATCCGAAGGCAATCAGAATCTTCCGCCTGTTGGCTGGAAAAGACCAAATCTCATTTGCTGCGCTCATTGGAAGAAATCAACAATGGGTAAGTGCAATCGAGAGAGGGTTTATCAAAGCCATGAATCAGGCTGAAGCAGAAAGGATTGCCTCCATAATCCGCAAGCTGGCTCTTGCGAAAGTTTCGCAAGGGGAGATAGCGCGCTTGGAAGCCAAGATTGCCAGCCGTGGGAAATTTGCAGGGCAGTATGCCAGGCAGATGGCCCTCAAATCGGAAGGCAAGAATGCTGTGAGGAGCGCAGAATCCCAAAATCCAACTGCGCAGGAAGAGTGCATCTGCGGGGTTTTGCGCAAAAATGGAATAGATTTCCAGATCCATAAGCCAGTCGGTGCCGGAAAGATAATGTTTGTGTGCGATTTTGTAATCGGAAAATATCCGATAATAATTGAAGCAAAATGCCTCACAACAAAATACCGCACAAAGGCGCTGATATCAGAACTTGCATACAAAGCCCTGAGGATAAAAAGATTCCATCCAAAGGCAAAATTGATCGCAGTGATAAACAGAGATGCGACAATTGCACGTTCTGAAAGAATAATTCTGAAAGAAGAATTCGACTCGCAATTTTTTGACGACGAGTTGGAAAAGCTCGCAAGCGAAATATCGAAAAGTGAATTCGAGCGGTGAATACGTCCCCGCTCCTTGCACACACCGCCCGTCAAGTCACCCAAGCGATTTTTTGGTGAGGCAGCGCTTCTTGGCGCTTTCGAACCAGAGATTCGTGAGGGGGGCTAAGTGCAGTGTTGGCTAATTTTTGAAAATGCTGTCATTGCTAGCAATCGTAACAAGGTATCCGTAGGGGAACCTGCGGATAGATCACCTCCAATACAAATCAATTATTGGACGTCTATCTCAACGATTCGTCGTTGGAATGGAATAACAGTATTGATTGGAGCCCTTTAGAAGGATATAAGTGTCGCAAGGTGTAGGCTTTTTTTGTTCTTTCCTAGTTAAGACCTGAAGCGTGTATTATTATTCTCCTTAGCGTGAGCTTTTTCCACCGGCATCCTACTTGCGAAAGCTTTTTATCTCGTAAAAGTGCATTTTTTGCATGGACAAAACCATCGCTTATCTTTTTGGTGCTCTTCATGACGGTTACATATACACTGGAAAAAGCAAGGGCAAAGTTGCCGTTTTTACGCAGAAAAATCGAGACTGGCTTGAAAACCTAAGGCAGATGATTTTGGTATATGGCAAGTCCGCCTGGATTTTCAAGCAGCGGCAAATCTTTGTGCTTGAAACGAAGCTAAGCTCACTTTTCCAAAGTTATGATTTTGATTCATTTACAGATGATGAAAAACACGAGTTTGTTTCAGGCTTTTTCGACGCAGAAGGTGGCATCCCAATGAATCCTGGTGACAGCAAGTCCCTCTATATCCAGTTTGTGCAGAAAAAGCCAGAAATTCTCTCGAAAATAATGAATTATCTGGGGGCACACGACATCTCTTGCGGCAAGCTTCACATGTATGACAAAGGGCGTTCTGATTGCTGGAGATTTTTTGTAAGTTCCGCCTCTCTGCTGAGATGCGTCGAAATATTAAATTCTCGGCATCCTTCGAAAATAGTTCGTCTTAAAATAATGAAGGAAATCCTTGAAGCTCGAGCAAATTAACGTTCTCCCTCCGTACCCTGTGTCTTTAAATAGACTTTCGTGAATATAAATGCGGGAGAAACAGGGCAAAAATCTTCAAGATTGACAAACCGGGCACAATCCAGAAAGCAGGCCCAATGTCCCTGCGCACCGGCCGCATCATGGGGATTCGCGACAGGCTGCTGAAAAGGATAGGCGTTCTTGTGGGCGCAGATGCAGAAGCCAGCCCATCATACCTCAAAATATTGGCAAAAATTGCCGAGCTTAAGGAAACCAAGCCTGAACTTGCGAAAGAGCTCGAGCTGAAATGCCTCTCCTTTGAAAACCATTGCTTCATTATCTTTGAAATGATAACCAATCCGCAGGAAGACACGGAAATCGATACGTCAAAATTTACCATTCCCAAGATAAATCCCTCGCAGCTGCCTCTGGTGGATTCCCCCACGCTGGCAGAGCCCCCTGCCAAGGATTCCTTCGACCCAGAGCGCATTGAAAAACTGCTGAAAAAGTCAGAGTGCGGTTTTGACAGACCTTCGGGATACCGCGCCTAAGGAAGAGCCGCGGTCACGTGCAGATTCCGGACTAGCGCGCGTTCTCTCTTTGCAGGAAGAACCTGAAAGGGTTCGGCGCATACTCGCGGTAGACAATGAGCGTCTCGTATTCAGCGATGACATCTGAGAATTTCTCCTTTATCTGGCTCAGCAATTCATGGAACTCCACCGAGCTTTTTGCGTCAATGCCGAACTGCAGGTCCCACGCGCCCACCATGGAGGAGACGAAGAAGCACGGCTCAAACGAGCCGAGGAAGGCAAGGAAGCGCGCCGTGCCCTCGGGGTTTGGCTGGAAGCGCACAAACACCTGGTTGTGCCTGTAGCCAGTCATCTCCCTGTTGAAGTTGCATTTCATATTGATTATGACGCCTGACTTCTGCAAATGCCTCATCCTGTACCTCACTGCATCCGGCGACAGGCCCACTTTGCGTGCAATCTCCACCGTTGGCAGCCGTGCGTCCTCCGCAAGCTCTGCCAATATCCTCAGGTCAAAGTCGTCGTGCTTCACGACCTCCGCTTTCTTCGGCACCACGTGCTTTGGCGTTTTTTCCCGAGCTGCCGCCCCCAGCCCATAAGTAGAGGGCCACCAGGTGTGCCGCAGCTGCACCGTCACCTCTTTTTGCCGTATGAGCTTGCCGTACTTCTCCCAAAAGGCGTCCATCATCCTGTTGAACTCGAAAATGTCTCGTGCCGATATCCTTGCAATCAGGTCCCATCTGCCGTCGCATATGCCCATCCACTGGCAGGGCATCCTGCCCTTCACATAGCTGATTATCCCCTCCTCCTGCGCGGCAGTGGCAGCGCGGAACTGCAGGTATATCCTGTACGTGGTGAAGCCCAACCTCTCGTAATTCGGGATTGCGAAGAACTTCTGTATGAGGTCTGATGACAGGTATTTCCTTATCCTGTAGTTGACCACCTGCTCGGACAGGTGTGCCTTCTTTGCAATGGCGGACGCGCTCTGGCGCGCGTCGGTTTCCAGTTCCACCAGTATTTTCCGGTCGCTTTTGTCGAGTTTTAGCTTCTCTAATGACATATCTTCATTATTTGCCGTAAAAATATATAATTAGTGCGTTTTTTCTTGAAAAAAGCGCCAAAGATTATATATAAAGCCTCCTACTTAATGGTAACAGGTGGTTTTGCATGGTTGCTAATAGGATGGTCGTGGGGGTCAACCCGAACGCACAATGGCTGCTGGGCAAGGAAATTACAGCTGGGCAAAAAAGCAGGCGCGAGCCTCTTATCAGTATCCTTCGGAAAAGCTCACTCTCTGAAGGAATATTGCTTAATGCCATGAAATACGTCGTTGCAAGCCTGGGTGTGTCAGACTCTCGGCTTGCAAAAGATTTGCTTGCTCTTATGAACAGCCTTGCAAAAGCTGGCGCGGGGCTGGAGGCAATTGAACAAGACTGTAAGAAAATGACAATGCATCTTCAAGGCGATAGGGTGGCTGCCCTATCTGCCCGCTCTGATATCATCCTTGGCCAGATCAAGCCGCACGTTGCTGGCAAATCTGTGCTTGATTTGGGTTCTGGCGACGGGCAAGTTGGCTTTCGGCTAAGCAGTGAAGGCTACACAGTCACGCTTTGCGATGTAAGGGACTTCAACTCAGCGCCCATGCCGCTTATCAAATTCGACGGCAAAACGCTGCCTTTCAAAAGCAAAAGCTTCGACACCACTCTTCTTCTCACCGTGCTTCATCACGCAGAAAATCCGCTAATGGTCCTTCACGAGGCGATGCGCGTGACAAAAGAGCGCATAATCATAATCGAGAGCATATACTTCAACCAGGAGCACAGGCGCCTTAACATGCTGCTTGACTGGTTCTACAACCGCGTGGTGCACAAAGGTGTATCCTGCCCCTTCAATTTCCAGACTCCCTGGGACTGGGAAAACACATTTGCAAAAAATGGGCTTAGGCTGGCGCCAATCAAGAACCCCGACCTTGGCATAGACCAACAAGTAGTGCCTGAATACCACTGGCTTTACGCACTCGAGGTGCCAAAATGAAAATCATCTGCAAACGCCTGGAACTTGGGACTGCCGATGGGCTCAGCATCCACGACATCACCGGAAGGGTTGGCGAAGTCCTATCCTCGTCAGGTGTGCAAAACGGGCAGCTCACTGTTTTTACCAGGCACACGACCACAGGCATTGCCATAAATGAAAATGAGAGCCGGCTGCTAAATGACATGGCTGCCCAGCTCGAGTCAATAGCTCCGATGGGGAAGGAATATTCGCACGACGACATCCACCTAAGAGTCTGTCCTCAAAATGAACGCAAAAATGGGCACGCGCATGCCAAGGCGCTTGTTCTTTCAGCAAGCCAGACCATTCCCATTTTAGAGGGGGCGCTTTGCCTTGGCAAATGGCAAGCAATCCTTTTTTTCGAGCTTGACGGAGGAAGGAAGCGCGAGGTAATCGTGCATGTGATGGGTGATTGACATGAAAAATGGAAAATTGGCTGATTTGGTTTATGCGGACAGGTTCATCTACAGGAAAAACGTGCCTTTTGGCGAGAAGGAGCTTCGCTCTGTAGGGGCAAAGTTCCAAATAGTAATCTTTGGGTCTGGCAAAAGCATAGCGCCGCACCACCACGAGAAAACAGTGGAGATTTTTTTCATCCACTCGGGGAAAGGGAAAATCACCCTCAATGGCGAGGTGCATCCATTGGCAAGCGGGGACTTTTTCCTTTGCGAGCCTGGCGACACCCATGCATTTGAGAACGATGGTGGCACCGATTTAGTGGTCCTCATTTTCAAGACCAATGAGGGGGGAGAGAAAGACATCTTTTGGGATTTAGCGCAAGCCCCGCTCTTTTAATTCCTTCCCCCCACTCTCTTACCATGAAATTCACAATGTCCCCCTCGCGCGCGTATTTCCTGGGGCTTTGGAAATCGCGGCGCACCAAGGCGGGAATAGGCGTTGAGGGCAAGCGCGAGCTTCAGGAGACGTTCATCAAGCTGGCGCTCGACGAAAAATTCGCGCAGCCTGATAAGATGAAATTCTCCGAGGGCAATGCAGAGGAATACGGCAGCTGCCTTTTCTACAACTCCGCACTTCGCGCGTGGCTGGATGGGGAAATGAAAAAGCGCGAGCAACGCCTTCGCTTCAAAAACGAATTTGCAGCCAACTATTTCGCAGGAGTTTTCGACGCGCGCGGCGGCCACATGGATGTCAAGGGCAAGCAATACTGCTACTTTTTGGGCGATGACGTTGATGAAATAGTGCTTCTCAGGCTTGGCTTTCGCGCGAAAATGGAAGGCAACAAGATAGCGGTTCTGTCAAATGACTTTTACGGATGGCTGCACCCGCACCTGAGGCGCGAGAGAAGCAAGAAGTTCTAGCTACTTATACACCACAATGCCGCTTTTCGGGCCTGCGACAAGCACAATCTCGTTTTTGTCAACAATGAAGTCCACCGCCACTTTCTTCGGCGCAATCCTGTCCGATATTGAAATGCCGCCTGCACGCTCGCGCGGCACAAGCAGCGCAATCTCGCGCTTGCCGTCGAAAAGCACAATGCGCGCATAGGGCTTCCTGCGCGCGCCATAGGCGATTTCAGAAACCGCTGAAACCTGCATTTCGGAAAAGCAAAGCTTCTTCATGCCTGGCTTTAGGTTGGAAAGCGATGCCATGCCGTCCTCCTTCACGCGCGCGGCTGCAAGCTTGAATGCAAGCTCCACCTCGCGCTTGATGCCGTTGATTATTCTGCTCTGCTCTCGCTTGAGGTCCGCCTTTCCCATGCCTGGCGTGCTTGCAATCTGGTATGCAACTGAGTAGTACCTGCCTGTTTCTTCTTGCGCCGCTTCCTCCTCACGATATCCTTCATCATCCCCATCAGACACGACCTCAACATCGTCGTCGGACACTTCCACAAGCATGTCTGCCTTTTGGCGCTGCTCACGAGGCTCCTCGTGCTTGCCAAACGGAAAGTTCTCGGCGTTTTGCGGCTTTCCTTCCACCTGCCTGCCCTCTTCGCGTGGCTGCATAGGGGAATGCTCGCTTATCTTGTCAAGCTCGCGCAGCGGGTCCAGCTCTTCTGGCTTGAAGCCGAAAAGCTTCTGCAGCGAGGGCAGGAGCTTGCGCTTCACGCTCTCCCTTTTCTTAGGCTCGTAATGCGCGAAAAGCCTCTCAATCGCAGGCATCATGGCAGCCCGATTTGCCCTGGGGGCCTGAGACAGCGAAGGCGTTTCCCCTGGCTGCGCCTTCCTCTCTGACATGAGCTTGCCAATGGATACGATTTCCGCCTCTTCCTCCTTGAAGCTGCCAAGCGATCGCCGCGCAGCTTCCTTTACCGCCTCGTCCTTGTCTGATGAAAGCTCAATGAGCGCGAAAATCGCCCTCGGGTCGTCGATTTTTGAAAGAGTGGCTGCCACCTTGAGCCTAACTTGCGGGTCAGAGTCAAATGCCTGCGCGACTTGCCTGTCAATGTCGTCAGGCTTGTCCTCCTGCACGTCAAGAAGGCTCACCTGGCGTGGGGTTTTTGCTTTTGGCTTTTCGGGCATGAATACCAACTCCTTCCCTTTCTGGGGCAAAGGATAAAAAAGCGACAGCAGGCGCTTTTTTAGATTTGGTGCCAGGGGCACCAAAGGGATAAAAATGGATTATGAGCCATGACGGTAATGGACATATCGCAGCTGTTTCTGGAGGCATTCGGGCTAATCCGGCCCGGGGTGCGTGCAGCCTCAATCACCATTAATGACCCCTTTTTCGCAGTGGGCTTCAGCCTCGCCCTTGTGCTTGCCCTTACCTGGCACTTCAAGGAGTGGCGCAGGCTCTCCTTCATGATAGCCGCAGTGGCAATTGCGCTTTTGCTCGGGGTTGCTTTCAAGGCATTCCTGCAGGAGCCGCGCCCGTGCATTGATTCGCCTGGCAAAATCCCCTGCCCGCTAGACTTTTCCCTCCCCTCGCTTCATTCCCTCCTAACCTTCACGCTGGCTATAGTGGCTGTTGGCAACCGATCATTCCCATATTACTTGATTTACGCGCTTTTCACGGCATTCTCGCGCGTTTACTTAGGCGTGCACACCATAGCAGAGGTAGCCGCAGGCCTGGCGCTTGCCTTCCTTGCCTGCGTGCTTTGCGAGATGCTCTGGCGCGCGCTTAAGCTCCCGCTTCCCCCAGGCATTCACATCAAGCACACTGTAGCAAAGCTCCAGACGTGAGATTATGAATGAGGACGAACGCCAGATTCTTCACATGCTCTTAGGCATCCTCTGCATTGCAATGGTGCAGCTTGCCGGCATTGAGCTTTCCGCCTACCTGGTGAGCGTGGCGCTCATAATAGGCCTTGTGCTTGTGCACATCAAGCTTTCCTATGTGCACCTGGGGCATGGGCTGGAGTGGCTTCTTGAGCGCTTTGAGCGGCCTGGTGTGCTTGCAGGCTATGGCGCGCTCACCTTCACCGCAGCAGCGCTGTGCATCCTAACCCTTCTTTCCTCCCAGCCGCAAATATTCGCTTCGCTTGCCATAATCGGCATTGGCGACTCGGCAAGTACCATTATTGGCAGGCGCAGCCGCACCAGGCTTCCCTACAACGCGCGCAAGACAGTGGAGGGCACATCTGCATTTTTCCTTGTTTCAGCTCCGCTTGCCGTCTATTTCGCAGGCCTGCCCGCGCTTGTTGTGTGCGCAGCAGCCGCGCTTGCAGAAAGCCTTGAAAGCAAGATAGACGACAACCTCATAATCGCGGCAGTGTGCATAATCGCCTTCAGGCTGATTGGCGGCTGAGGGAACAAATATAAACATTTTACAACATTAAAGGCATTGGTGGGAAAATGAACACATTCGCAACAAAAACTGTTTCTGTGCAAACGACTGCAAAGCCGAAAATGCTGAGCTACATTTACCTTTACAGGATGCACAAATTCAACAGGATGAAAAGCCAGCTGAAGACGCTGCCTGAAAGGATTTCCCTCGCAGAGGAAAAGTACAAAAAGTCCTGGATTCCTGCCGGAGACATGCATTACGACGGGCCGCGCGCCCAGTATTATGGCTCAAAGAAAGACAGGCTCAAGAAAAGGCAAGCGTTGTTCCAAGACGAGCTCCCGCTTCTTGCAGCCAAGCTTGCAAATGAGGAAAAGCTCTCCTCGTTCGTGCAAAAGCAGGTGGAAACGGAGAAACTCGGTTTCTTCCAAAAGCAGCTTCGCGCCATGAAAAAACATGCGATTGGCGCCGGCGCCATGGCTGCAACTTTTGTCGTTGCCGTGGTGGCATTGGCAGAGGCGGCATCTATCTTTTCCCTGCCATTCGAGAACATTGGCAAGCCAACGGAGGCAGCCGTTGCGATAGGCATCATTGCGCTGTCCTTTGGCCTATCATACATTGCCTGCTTCAGGTTCGAGAATGCCTGGAAGATGCTCGAGCTTGGCCGCGCAAAGGCGGAAAAGCTCGCCTCCGAAGTGAAGAAGCTCGCAGCCTGATGTGCGCGCCCGAATACTTTTTATACTGTTTCAGGGCAATCCATCTGGAGGAGCGTCAACTGCTCGGCAGTTGGCGTGCTTTTGCCCGCAGGGCAAAACCGAACGAGCTAAGCGAGTGAGGAAAACACATGATAATCCCGGGCTCAAAGTCAATTGCGTTCATAAAGGACACTGCGGGCGAGGGGCAGCTGCAGCCCTGCGGCATTGACATGACGCTAAAAGAAGTGCACGAGCTTGCTGATGCAGGCGTGATAGACTTTGACAACAGCAAGAGAAAGATTTCAGCTAGCAAGAAGATTGAGTTTGATGGCGAGGGAAGAATCCATCTGGCGCAGGGCTGCTACAAAATCGTGTACAACGAATACGTTTCAGTGCCGCTTGACGCGTGCGCTTTTGGCTTCCCGCGCTCGTCGCTTCTGCGCTGCGGCGCGGACGTGCGCTGCGCGGTCTGGGACCCTGGCTACCATGGCAGGAGCGAGTCGCTGCTTATCGTAAATTCACAGCACGGCATAACGCTTCACAAGAACGCAAAAGTTATGCAGCTCGTGTTCGTAAGGCTTGAGGGCGCTGCGCATGCAGGCTACAGCGGGCAGTACAAAGGGGAAAACAAGTAATACAGAACATTATTTTTTATGAGATAAGCATATGGCGAGTGATATTTTTATAAATGATTTTGGCAAAATATAATCATGAAAATATCTGGTAACCTGCTTAAAATTGGGAAGGGTACTGGCAGGACGTATTCATACAAATGTTTCATGAATCGCAAAACTGCTGCTGAGTCTGGTCTTGAAGAAGGCGACGCGCTTCTCCTCGAATTTAATGACATTGTTTTTCCTACTGTTTTCCATAAACATAAAACAAAAACCAGTTTCACTTACGCATTTACAGTTCCACGCAATGTTGGAGATATTATTGGTAAGAAAGAAACGAGGTTTGAGCTTACCAAAATTGCAAGGAGAACAAGGAAAATACTCATGCCTAATCAACAGATTGATCTGCTTGTGAATATCAAAAACAAGACCAAGCAAGGCCAGCCAATTTACATATTTGATCTGGGTGAGAAGATTTACATTTGGATATACAGCCGTGGTTCAAAAGGTTTTGCCCTTAACCGATTCATCCCACTTGAATCAAAACCAGATTTTGATTTCTTCGAGCTCATGGGGGCATTCCATTGCGAAGGCAAAAAATCAAGAAAACAAGGCAAGCGAAACCTTGATTCAATGATATTTGGCAATGGAGACCCGGAGCAAATTCTGTGGTTTGCAGATTCTCTTGAGAAATTTGGCTTCTCCAGGAAAGATTTTGGAGTTCAGATTTTGCACAACGCAGCACAAGACAAAGCTTCACTCAGGACGTTTTGGCTATCGTATGGTTTTTCAGAAGATAAACTCAAGTTCTATGAAAATAAAACCGTTAAATCGGAAAGAGGAATCTGCTTGCTTGCAATAACTGGAACTGTTATTGGAGAGCTGTTCTATGAGTTGCTTGAGATTGCAAAGCGCCTGGCTCCAAAAAACAGGCAATACGCTCTCCGTTTTTTTAGGGGGCTTTCGAGAGGAGATATTGGAATATCTAGGCGCAAAAATAGCATGGGGAACATATCATACACCACCGAAAATGGGGAGAACGCCCTTCTTTTTAGAAAAATTTGCAATAGGATTGGGGTCAAATGCGGAAAAGAATTTTTTATTCCGGGGGTGAAAGGTTTTTGGAACGTAATCATATTCGGCTATGAGAACTATAAAAAATTGCTGATGGATAATGCCATTACTCATGCAAAAAGAAAGAGAAAACTCCTAAAATTGTTTTTTGGGATGAAGAACAACCGTTCAGACGAGTATTTGGCAGCAGTCAGGGATGGGAATCGGACATCCGGGCAAATTGCAGATGCGCTTGGCATATCTATAGTCAGTAGCCGAGCATTCCTGCAAAAACTGAGGGGGGGCAAGTATTTGAAAAAGAAGGGTAAAGGCAATGCATTTATTTATGCCCTGGCAGAAAAAGGAGCCGTAAGGCTTAAAGAGCGAGAAAAGATGCTAGAGCAAATAGTTGATTGAATGGCAAGTAAAATCAGACAACCAGTCGTTGTTATTCTCGGCCATGTGGACCATGGCAAGACTTCCCTACTTGACGCCATACGCAGCACGAATGTGGCAAAAAAAGAGGCAGGCGCAATCACCCAGCATATTGGGGCGTCAGAAATCTCGCTTGAGGACATACGGAACTCATGCTCAGCAGCAACTGGGGGCAAGCTGCCTTCATTCACCATTCCCGGGCTTCTTTTCATAGACACGCCTGGCCATGAAAGCTTCACCCACCTTCGCGAGCGCGGGGGGAGCATTGCAGACATCGCAGTTTTAGTGGTGGACATAATGCAGGGCTTCCAGCCCCAAACCATCGAGAGCCTGAGGATACTTCGCGAGTTCAAGACGCCGTTCGTGGTTGCGGCAAACAAAGTCGACCTTATTTCAGGCTGGCGCAGCAAGGCAGGCGAAAAAGGCGCATGCAGCGTGCTTTCCAACATCGGCTCCCAGCCAGACCATGTGCAATCGCGCCTGGACGAGCTTCTCTATGGCTTGGTGGGAAAATTAAGCGAGCGCGGAATTGAAAGCGAAAGATTTGACCGCGTGGAAGATTTTACCAAGCAAGTCGCAATACTGCCAGTCTCTGCAAAAACAGGCGAAGGATTGTCCGAGCTTCTCCTTTCAATTGCCGGTTTGTCGCAAAAATTCCTGGAAGCAACGCTTAAGACTGAAGTGGACGGAATAGGCAAGGGAACAGTGCTGGAAGTAAAGGAGGAAAAGGGGCTGGGCACCACAATAGACGCAATTATTTACGATGGCAAGCTTCGCAAGAATGATGAGATAATATTTGCAACATTGAACGGGCCTTGCAAGGCGCGCGTGCGCGGGCTTCTCAAGCCCAAGCTCCGGCCAACTGGCGATGGCGACAAGTACGAGTACGTTGACGAGGTGCATGCGGCATCAGGGGTAAAAATCTACTCGCCAGGGCTTGAAGGAGCTCTTTCAGGCTCCCCCATTGTGGTGGACGACGGCAACCCGCAAACCGACCAGCTTGCAGAAATGTACGACATGCTCAAAGGCATCATGTTCGAGTCTGACAATGAAGGTGCGATTGTAAAGGCAGATACTTTGGGGTCTCTTGAGGCGCTGCGCAAGCTTCTCTCCGACCAGGGCGTGGACATAAAGCGCGCCTCAATCGGCAAAATCACCAAAAAGGACGTGGTGGATGCCTCGGCAGTGTCAGACAGGCACAAAGGCGTGGTGCTTTCCTTCAATGTGGATGTGCCTGACGATGCAGCCGACGAGGCTGTCAAGAGGAATGTCAAGATGTTCTCCTCGCGCGTCATCTATTCTCTTTGCGACGATTATATTGCCTGGGTGGCGGATGAGAAAAAGAAGGCAGCAGGCAGCGCTGTTGAGCGATTGCCCCTGCCTGCCAAGCTGCGCGTTTTGCCAGGATGCACTTTCCGCGCCTCAAAGCCAGCCATAGTGGGAATCGAGATACTTGAGGGCAGGCTGAAAAAGGGCGTGCGATTGATGGACAGGAAGGGCGAAATCATAGGTGAGGTGCGCGAAATCCAGAAGGACGGCAAGCCGGTCAAGGAGACGCACGCAGGGGAGCAGCTTGCCATCTCGATTGAGGGTGCGGTGTGCGGCAAGAACGTGTGCGAAGGGAGCGACTATTTCGTATACATCATGCGCGACGAGGGCAAGGATCTCATCACCACTGCAGTTCTCCCGCCTGCCGAGCTTGCGCTCCTGGACGAAATACTTGCGATAACTGACGCGAAAAGGATTTGATTCTACTGCGGCGGCAGGCACTTGGTTATCAATGCCTTGCCAATCTGCTTCTTAGTTATCTGCTGCCCGTTGATGTATTCAATGTACTCAAAGCCAAAGCTCGGCAAAATGGCGGTGCCTGGTGCGGCGGTGGAGTTTGCGCACACCGAAGTCGCGCCCCCTATCGCATGGCTGCTTGAGCTCGTAGTTCTAATTATCATCTCCCTGTCGCAGGGAACAGTAAAGGGAGCGCTCCACGCCACATATTCCTCCTGTCCAGACGCAAGGTAGAACAGGTCGCTTATGTTGTTCAGCGTGCCGCTTCCCAAACCGCAGCCGTAAGCTATGAATTGCGTGGCTTTCAATCCGTCGCCGCCCACAAAGCCGGTTATCCTTATGGGGTACGCGCCGTTGTTCTTCACCCTGAGGTATGCGTAGGTGTTTGCATTTGGCACATATGCAATCGCGCCCCACTCAGTTATCGCAACCGGCTGCGCACTTTTCCAGTAAGCCTGCGACTGCGTTATCTGCGCGTCACTTGCCATCCCCGGGAAGAAGCCGAGCAGCGCGACCGAGACAAGCGCCACAATGAGCACAACTGCAAGAAGGACCAAATATTCAGTGGCGCCTTGCCCGGGCAAGGCGCCAGCAGTCGTCAAGCGAAGCGAAGACGACTCAATGACGTCCTGTCCAAGGAAACGCGGGCGTATTGTTCCCTGTGCGCGCATTTTCACTGTTTCACCGCCACTTTGCCGAATTTCGCGTATGGCTTGCTCGTTGCCGAGTCAAGCCTTTCGAAAATGATTTGCGATATCCTCATGCCTTCCTTGATGGTGACTGGGAAGGGCGCGAAATTCACGATTTCAAGCACCTGGTGGTTTTGCGAGCCTGGCATGACAAGCGCGGACGTCACGTGCACGGCGAGGCCCATGCGCGCATACCTGCTTCTTCCCTCCAGCGTCCCGATAAGCGTGGCAGGCATGTAGATTTTCTCGCGCGTAATGCCTAAGCACATGCCGCCTGGCGGCAGCGTGATTGATTTCTCCTTGTGCGCCTCAGTTGCTTCCTTGAAGCCCACGCGCGCCAAGTCCAATGCCTTTTTCGAATTAGCATACTTTTTCTTGAAAACCCAAAACTTGCCTGCAAGCGTGAGGTCAACAGACGCAGAGCCTATCTGGCCATCTGATAGCTTTGGTTCAAAGCGAAGCTTTCGCGAGCGTATGGCTGCGCGGATGTCGTTGTCTGAAAGCACCATGGCAATTGCAAACCAGTCAAAGAATAAAAAGATGCGCAAACCACGGATTCGCCAAAAGACGTACACAACTTCGATAGATTTAAAAGGGTATTTTGCCGAACTAATGTTCGTCGAAAGACAAAGTTTTGAGGTTCTATTAATGGAGAAACTGAGGAACGAAATCGCAGGCGAAATCACGCTTTCAGCAACGCCTGGCTCCACCATGAAGAAGTGGCGCGAGATATTCGCAATCACCCAAGTCGAGCTTTCTGAAGCGCTCCAAATCTCACCCTCCACCATCTCGGACTATGAGGGCAACCGCCGCAAGTCGCCCGGAAGCGGCGTGATAAAGCGCTTTGTGAACTCATTGCTGCAAATCGACGTGGAGCGCGGCTCGCCCATGCTCTCCAAGCTGCAGCAGGGCGCTGAGAAAAGCGAGGAGTATTTTGAGCTGCACGAGTTTGCGACTTCGATTTCGGCAATAGACTTCCAGAAAATGCTCAATGCCACTGTGGTGGCAAACGAGGAGCTCATGAAAAGCAAGAAGCTTTACGGCTACACGCTGATGGAAAGCTTGAAAATCATCCTTGAAATGCCCTACTCGCACTTCCCCAAGCTTTACGGGACAATGAGCGAGCGCGCATTCATCTTCACCCAGGTCTCAACAGGAAGATCACCCATGGTGGTGATAAGGGTGACTCCCATGAAGCCTTCCCTCGTGGTTCTCCACGGGCTGAAAGAAGTGGATCCGCTGGCAATAAAAATTGCCGAGCGGGAAAAAATTCCGGTAATTGCCACGAATATGGACTTGGCAAAGATAAAGGACGTTCTGAACAAAATCTAGCCTTATTTGCGAGGTAATAGCATGGCTCAACCAGTAGGAATTGTCGGATATGGCACCTGCGTGCCAAAGTACCGCATAAAGTCAGGAGAAATAGCGCGCGTATGGGGCGAGGAGCCTGAGCGCATTTCCAAGGGCTTGGGCATTTTGGAGAAAAGCGTGCCTGACGTTGACGAGGACGCAGCCACGCTGGCAGTGGAGTCATCAAGAAACGCGCTTCTCATGGCGGGAATTGACCCGCAGGCAATAGGCGCAGTCTACGTGGGCTCAGAGTCTCACCCTTATGCAGTCAAGCCGACTGCTACCATTGTGGCAGAGGCGCTTGGCGCCACGCCAGAGCTCACTGCCGCTGACCTGGAATTTGCCTGCAAGGCAGGCACAGCAGGCATGCAGATATGCATGGGCATGGTGGCATCCAACATGGTGCGCTACGGGCTTGCAGTGGGCACTGACACTTCGCAGGGAAAGCCTGGCGATGCACTTGAGTATTCTGCCAGCGCTGGCGCTGCAGCCTTTCTCATAGGCAGGGAAAAGGGAGAATTCGTTGCAGAGCTGGAAGCAACCTACTCATTCACCACAGACACGCCTGACTTTTGGCGTCGCGAGCACGCGCTCTTCCCATCACACGGAGGCCGCTTTACAGGCGCGCCAGCCTACTTCCGCCACGTCATGGGCGCAACCCAGGGCTTGTTTGAAAAGACAGGCACAAAAGCTGCGGAATACGACTACTTTGTCTTCCACCAGCCAAACGGCAAGTTCCCGCTTGAAGTGGCAAGGAAAATGGGCATTGACATAGAAAAGGTAAAGCCAGGCCTGTTCACGCCCGTGATTGGCAACACCTACTCAGCCTCCTCGCCAATAGGCTTGGTAGGCGTTCTGGACATTGCCAAACCAGGCCAGAGGATACTTCTCACGTCATTCGGGTCAGGCGCAGGCTCAGACTCGTTTGCCATCCGCGTGACTGACGGGATTGTTGCAAAGCGCGAGGCATACAAGAAGCTTGGCTGGTCCCTTGCAGATTACATAGCCCACAAGGAGTACATAGACTATGGGGTTTACGTGAAGCACAGGCGCAAGCTGAAAAGCCTGTAAATGGTGATTTTCATGAGAAAAGTTGCAATTGTTGGAGTCGGAATGAGCAAGTTTGGCGAGGAGTGGACCCGCGGCTTTCGCGACATGCTGATTGACGCTGGTGGCAAGGCTGTTGAGGATGCCAAGCTCTCAGGAAGCGAGATTGATGCCATGTATGTTGGTACCATGGCCCCCGGCTCGCTTGTGGGCCAGGAGCACATTGGCGCTTTAGTGGCTGACTACATGGGCCTCACGCCAGTGCCTTCCACGCGCGTGGAGGCTGCCTGCGCATCAGGTGGCGTGGCGCTGCGCCAGGGTTACATGGCAATTGCATCTGGCATACACGACTGCGTTGTTGTGGGCGGCGTGGAGAAGATGACTGACACGCCGGGCAATGAAGTCGCCTCAGCGCTGGGCGGCGCAGGCGACCAGGAGTGGGAGCTTTTCATGGGTGCCACTTTTCCAGCAATCTACGCGTTCATGGCAAGGAGGCACATGAAGGAGTATGGCACCACTGAAGAGCAGATGGCGTCAGTGGCCGTGAAGAACCATGCCAATGCCGCGAAAAACAAGTATGCGCACTTCCAAAAAGAAATAACGATTGAAACCGTGCTGAAAAGCAAGCAAGTGGCATCCCCTCTCAAGCTTTTCGACTGCGCGCCCATCACTGATGGCGCCGCAGTGGTTGTTCTCATGCCTCTGGACAGGGCGAAAAAGCACTGCGAAAAACCCATTGAAATAACCGCATCAGCGCAGGCATCAGACTACCTGGCACTCCACTCTCGCGCCTCCATGACCGAGCTTAATGCCACCAAGGTGGCTGTGAAAAAGGCATATGGGCAGGCAAACGTGTCTGTAAAGGACATTGACGTAGTGGAGGTTCACGACTGCTTCACCATTGCCGAGATAATGGCAATTGAGGACCTTGGTTTTTTCCCCAAGGGAAAAGGCGGCCAAGCTTCACTTGAGGGCAAGACTGCGCTTAACTCAGAAATATCAGTGAACACTTCAGGCGGCTTGAAAGGCTGCGGCCACCCAGTGGGTGCCACAGGAATAAAGCAGGCTGTTGAAGTGGTGTGGCAGCTTCGCGGCGAGGCAGGAGCGCGTCAAGTGAAAGACGCCAAGGTGGGGATGACTCACAACGTGGGCGGCTCAGGCGCAACTGCCGTCGTGCACATAATGAAAAAATCAGAATGATTTTTTCAGCTGTCGAACTCGCTTTGGCGAGTTCAACATAATGAAAAATGACGTTTAGAGGTAGATACCTATGCCATCTGAAAACCTTGCAATAACATGGAGGCGCATACCAGAGCGCTACAGGCTGTCTGGAAGCGCGTGCGAGACTTGCAAAACCAACTATTTCCCCACGCGCAAGCTCTGCCCAAAATGCCGTCGCAAGGGAAAAATCGTGATGAAGCAGTTTTCAGGCAAGGGCAAAGTCTACTCATTCACCGGGGTGACCTCCGGGCCGCCTGGCTTTGAGCTGGAAGCGCCATACGTGCTTGCCATAATTGAGCTTGAGGAAGGGCCGCGCCTCACCGCGCAGGTGGTGGGCGTGAAGGGACAGGACGTAAGCATAGGCGCGCATGTTGAGATGATTTTCCGCAAGATACTGGAGGATTCGCCAGAAGGGCTCCTCCACTATGGCTACAAGTTCAGGCTCCTTAAGAAATGAGCAAACACTGACTGGGCGTCCGAAAGCTTTATATCTTTATTTCAAAATAATAGCTTCATGTTCAAAAAATTGAATTTGTTTTCAAGAACAGAAATGAAAGTGCTATCGTTCATCTCGAGGAAAGATGGCGAGCTTTACGAGCGGCAAATTGCAGATGGCGCAAAGGTGAGCGTTGGGTCGGCGAATTCAATACTCCGGGAATTCGCTGCAATAGGGCTGATTTTGCAGGAAAGGAAGGGAAAAATGCTTTTTTACCAGAGGAACGACAGCAACCCGCTCCTGCGGCAATTCAAGGTCTTCTCAACAGTGAATGAGCTAATGCCCTTTGTCGGCACCATCATGCCCCTTTGCAGCCGCATTGTCCTTTTTGGCAGCTGCGCGGAAGGCAGGAACGGGGAAGGAAGTGACATTGACCTTCTTATACTGGCACAGGAAAAGGAAAAGGTCAGGCGGCTGTCAGCGGAAAACCCACACATCCAGGCAATACTTCTAAGCCCTGCTGAGTATTCTCAGCTGGAAAGGAAGGACAAGCCCCTTTTCAGCCGGATAAGGACTGGGATAGAGATTTATGGTGGTGACAATGGATAGCCGGTTTAGCCGTTGCCTGAAGGAAGGGAAGCTTGTGAAGATTGGCGTGCAGCCAGACTTGGCCAAAAAGGAGGCTGACGCGGCGGCATACGACCTTCAAAGCGCCGAGAAGTCGCTTGAGGAAGGCAACCCGAAATGGGCAACTGTCCAGGCATACTATTCCATGTTCCACACTGCAAAGGCGCTTGCCTTCCATAAGGGATACCGTGAAAAAAGCCACGCCTGCCTCTCAATAGCCCTAAAAGCCCTTTTTGTGGATGCCAACGAAATGGAAGCAGGGCAATTCGAGCATTTCAGGGACTGCATGGCGCTGCGCAAAGACGCGGACTACGGGCTTATCTATTCGGACAAGTCAGCCGAGGAAGTAGTCAGGTGGGCGCGCGAATTTTTGGCTGCTGCGGGCAAAATCCTGCCCAAATAGCCTGTCTTCAGATGAATTTCACGCCGCAGGCAGGGCAGGACACCATGTAGTAGTTCGCCACATAGCCGCACATCGGGCAGCGGTACTGCTGCTGGCTGGGCGGCGCGCGCTGCTCCACCAGGGAATGGCCGCAGTTCGAGCACTTTTCCGCTTTCAAGTCGTTTGCAGTATCGCATTTCGGGCACTTAATCCTGAACATGGACTCAACATGCGTGCCGCACGACGGGCAGCGCTCCATGCCAAGCACCAAGTCAGCCTTGCATTTGGGGCACTTTGCCTTCATCTTCGCGTGCGGCTTGGGGCGAAGCGCATCTGATATCAAGTCGAGCATTCCCATAAGAAAAGTTCCGATGCGCACCTATAAAAAGCCTTCACGTCTGAATGGGGAAGGCAAAATCCTCTGGGATTTTGCCATCTTCGTCGTGCCCGCAGGCACGACGTCTACCGAAAACCTGCGGGTTTTCGCTATGGGCCCGTGGCGCAGTGGTAGCGCGCCTGCTTTGCAGAACCCTTTTGCTCGCTCCAGATGGGGACGCTCGCAAAAGCGTTCACGGAAAACGCAAATGGGTTTCAAAAAAGCAGGAGGCCGGGGGTTCGAAGGACCTTTTTCGGGATGCCTAAAAAGCTCCGCCAAAAAGGGCTGAAATTCCCCCCGGGTCCATTTTTTCTTTTTGCTTAGAAGTTCAAGCCAAATTTCAGGTAGAAGAGGAAGTCATTCTTGTCCCTGAAGCCTTCGTATCTGAAGCCCGCTCCCCCATAGCCGGTCGTGCCCATAAAGCGCCCCGTTTTCATGTACTCCAGCTCAATGTTCTTCTTGATTATGTCCTTATAGAACTGGGTGCCAAGGCCAAGGGCTATGCGGTTGGAGCCGAAATATCCCACTCCCTTCATCCCCACGTTTGTGAAGCCGTCGGAAAAGTCCCTGATGGAGCCCACGCGCGTCAGGTTGACGATGTATGTGACTTTTTTGCCAGCATGGGTGAACTGGAGCTTGTAAAAATCATCAAGTGTGCTTGCCGAAGCCTCTATGACGTTGTTCTTTATTCCGATGCCGGCCTCAACGATGTACTTGTCCCGGCGCAAAGGCTCTTTCGTTTCCTGGGCAATGGCTGTTGGGTAATCCGGGATGGTCTTAAGAACGTCCTTCTCGGGCATGCCCCTGTCCAGCATTTCCTGCGCCGCAGCATCCTTTGATATGCGGGTGGCGATGATGACTGCCTTGAAGTTTGCGTTTTTGCTTTTGTACACGCCGCCCAATGTCTGGATTTTGCCTGGCGATTCCGCGCTGGTCATGGCGACTATGCCCCACCTATTGTTGAAATCAAGGAAAGTGGAGACCATGGGGCCGGGAACGCCCATCTGCTTGCCGCTTGTAATGCTCACCACGCCGCCAAACGTCTTGTAGGTCCCGTCATCCTGCGGTGTCTGTCGCGTGAAGGTCAGCGATATGTCTGAAATGTCGGTTCCATAGCGCTTGAATATCGAGCTGTAGTCTGCACTGTTGAAGAGATTATTCATCGTCTTGCACATTCTGTCGCTCGCAGCATTCAGCTCCTGCTCCGTATGGTATGGGTTGTCCAGCACAGCCTGGTATTCCTCATATGCTGAGCTGAGCACGGATATGTCCGTGTAAAGATACCCCCCCAAAAGCTCCTTGTCCTCGTTCGTCGGAGGGTTGTACCAGTTCATGGAAAGGTTAAAGCCGTATTCCACGCCCTTTTTGCTTTCGCCCTCAATCTTAATCGCGCCCTTGTATGATGTCCTGGTGCTGTTCGGGTAGTCATTGTACTGGAGCACATATTTCATGGGTATGCTCTGGAACTCGCCTTCAGTTCCGACCGTGGCGGAATTTATGGAGGTTTTTTTGGAGCCGTCAGGAAGTTCCTCGTCAGCCCAGCTGAAATAGCCATAGTTCCTCAAAAGCGAGCCCGTGCCCTTCCCGTCCTTCGAATAGCTTTTGGACTGGTATGCCGTCCTGCCGCCTGCAAATCCACGGTCAGAGCCGGCGAACGAAAGGTTGAAGAGCGCTCCATCAAAGCTTTCGTGGCTATAGCCAACCGCGCCCACTCTCCCCAAGCTCTCAATTTTCCTGTAGCTGTCAAGCCTTGCCTGGCCATAATTGCTTCCAATGTAAAAGCCAGACGATGTCGGAAGGTCCTGTATTGTTCTTGCATCAAGCTCGTAGTAGCTTGCCCAGAAGGTGTGCTTGTGGTAGCCTTCCGGCTTGCCATCATACCCATCTCCGCGGGCAATGATGCCTGCAGCCGATTCCTTGTCAACCGTCATGCCCCCGACAGCTGCCATGTCTAGCCTCTTGCCAAGCTCTTCGCTTCCCATGCCTATGAAAAATCCGACGTCGGTCGCCTGGCGCTCCTTCTGGTTGAGCACCCGCGCCTGCACATAGCCAATGCCCTGCGCCTCCTTGTAGCCTATCACTCCTGCCCCCGCGCAATAATTCTGGACAAACTCGGAATTCCTGATGCCTTCCAGCTGCTGCCCAAGGTACTTTGTGATGTCGTTGCGGTATTCGTCGTTGAAATAAAATTCGACCCAGTTGCTGCCAGCAATTCTGTAGTAGACATGCGCCTCGTCGTAATACCATTCGTTTTTGGACTGCGTCCCTGTGGCCTGGTGCACCTCAAGGGAGTAGTGCGGCTTTTGATTGGCATCCAAAACGGTCTTTTTTGACACCACATATATCTTCCCGTCAATTTCCTGCGAGCCAATGACGCCATCCTGCTTGTCCTTATTGCTGCTCAGAGTATCTGAGGTTATCTGAAGCTGCGAGGCAAGGCTGCTGTAATTGGAATCTGAAATGCCGTTTTCGTCAAAGGTGAACAGCAGGGTGCTTGAGGACTCAGAGATGTTGTCTGCGCTGAAATAATGGCGGTTGAAGCGCGCAAGGAGCCGCGAGTTCTCGCCTGAAGCATTAAGCGTCTGGCTTATGTCCTGGGAAACAGTCTTTGTCTTATGCCCGAAAACAAGGTCAGGTTCAACATCTTTTCTGACGTAAGCCGACCCGTACGCGTCATCAATTATCATCCTGTCAAGGAACCCATCCTTTACCAGCTTGAAGTTTTTTGCCTGGTCGAGGAAGCTGAACGTGTCTGACTGAGTGGTGTCTGTAATTTCCCTGTAATAAACGCCTCTTGCGTCAAGCAGCCCGCCCCTGTCTGTTTTCCCCAAAGCGCCCCCTCCACCGCCGGAGGTGGTGCTCCTCTCGGTCATCCCTCCTGCCGCAGCCAAGTACCCTGTCCCGCTCCTGTCAAAAAGTGCGGGGGATGTGCCTTGCGAGATGATTCTCCTGAATATCCTGTCAAGCTCAGCAGAGGCGCTGACTATGTCGAGGGAATATTCCGTAGATGCGCCCCTAAGGAAAATGTCCCTCAGGTACACCCCTGCCCAGCTCTTTTTCATGAAAACAGCCGATTGGGACTTCAGAACCTGCGCTTGCGACGGAATGTAGCTGTCGTTCCAAAGGTCATAGGGGCTTCTTGGGACCTCAATCGGCGTCCATTGGCCAAACCTGTGCTGCGGCAGCTGGTCGGTAAGGAGCCTGGTGGCATCGGTAAGGACCGACCTTTCGTATTCGCCGGTTATCAGGGCCGGGCTTACCCTGATGTACCCGTTTTTTACAGTAAACATCTGGTTGGTGAAATTGGCAAGCAGGTTGTCAGACCACAGGCGGCTTGTTGCGACGTTTGTTGTGAATTCCACCAGCTTTCCTATCCTGTTCTGGCTTTGGAATGCCGAGTATATCTGGTATGAATCCGAGAGCGCAAGCTGGAGGAGCTTTGACTTTGAGTTTATGTCTATCAGGTCGTACTCGTTCTTGTATATGTTGATGAACATCTCGGGCTTGCTGAGAAGCCAGAAAGACATGCCTACTGGGGCTCCATCCAGGCTCACGAAAATGTCCTTTGGCCTGTTCAGGCCGTTGGCCATGACTCCTGCCTCGGTGACTGTCAGGTCGAATTGGGAGCACTCAAGCATGAAACTGTCTCTCTCGGTTTTCAAAACATCCGGGTCCGTTGCAATTTCCCAAGCCCCTTCTGCGCCCAGGCCAGTAAGAGTTGTGAGGAAGCCGTCTATCTTGCCCTTAACTGTGGCAAGCTGGCTGTTGGCGGCGAATTTCTGCGAAACCGAAGTGATGTCTGACGTGATTTTCTGGAACTCTGCTATGAAATCATCATGTTCAATCTCATGCGGATCTGCCAAGGCTTTTGCCATTATGCCCTTGAAGCTGTTCCAGGCATTGGCAAGCAGGATGACTGATGCCTGATACTCGTTGATTGTCTGCCCCCCTGCCATTCCAAGCCCCATTGGGGTTGAAAAAGCCTCGTTCGACCTTATCAGGTCAAGCCCTGCCACTGTGGAAAACATGTTGAATGCCGAGCGGTTTGACTGCCCCTTCTTGATCCCTTTTGGCAGAAGGACGGTCTTGTCCTTTGCCTCGAAAAGGTATTGTGCAGCATCCGGGTTGATGGCCTGGGCATCGCTGAAAAGCCTGTTCAGCTTATCCACGTTGTTTGCAAGTATGTTTGCAATGAATGCATAGCCAAGCGTAAGGGCGGAATTGCCGTCTTTTCCCTGGCGCGGGAACCCGGCCGGGCTTGTGCCAAGCGCATTTGACAGCACATCATTCATCTTCCCAAGGTGCGTCGAGTCCCCGAATATCGCCCTTATTGCATAGTCCTTTGCCCTACCGTCGATGTTTTCCCCCTCAAAATCTTCTATTGCTGCAACTGCGGCCTCGGTGCTTCCTGCGCCAACATAGGCGGCTTTCAAAAGGTTGTCAATCCTGTTGAAGTGGTTGATGCAGCTTGCCACGCCGAATGCGAAATCCCCTACTGCGCGCTGGCTTGCGGATTCCACCTCCAGCTTGCCATCCTTGCCTTCGCCTATTTTAAGCCCGCCTTTAACCACGATGCCAGCGCCTTCAAGCCCTGCAAAGACGGTCTCTATTTGCCTAATGTAGGGCTTCCTATCTTCCTCTGGAATGAAGGCAAGGATGTAAAGGTTGCTGCTTATTGCAGCTATGCCGTCATCTATATCCTTTCCAATCGAAACGTAGTATTCCAAGTCGTTCCAGTTGGCGTAAAGGTTGAATTCATCGGTTTTCCTGCCTATCGTGTTCAATGCCTCTGAAATCGCCTGGGTGCTCTCGTTTATTATGGAAGCATCCTTGTCGGCAGCCCCTGCAACGGGCTGGTAGAAGGGATTGTCAACTTTTGCGATTTCGCCCTTCGCCCTGCTCAGTATCGCAGCTTCAGACAGGCCCTTCTTCATGCCGTTGTTTATGATGTCAACAGAATTCAAGTAGATTGTCACTGCATAGTCCAAAAGCTTCTTGTTGCTGTCGCTGCTGTCTTTGGCATACAAATCATTTGCACAGAGGTGGAGGTTTTCCAACCCGGTCTTCAGGTCTCTGAGGCTTGTGGCGTTTTTTATGCCGTCAAGTATCCTTTTGATGGCTGGATTGCTGGAAACCTCAACATCTCCCAAGTCCAGGTTCTTTATCTGCCTAGCTCTAAACACCATTCGCCCACCTACAATTGGCTTATCTCATAATGATTAATGGCCTTATTCGCAAGGTCGCCTACTTCGGAAATACCCGCGAGGATCTCGATTATTCTAGAGTCTGTTGTCGTGCTTGCCCAATTCACAAACTCCCTCATTATTGCGTCTGTAGCGGCTTGGTCTATCTGCGTATCCCCTAGCTTTCCCTTTAGCAGCGCAGCATTGATTTCCTGCCTGTTTTTCGTGATGAATCCACTCAGGCGGGACATGCTCACTGGAAGCGCAGATTCGCCCCATCCCGCCTGCTCGCTTTCCTTCAGCCCCGCAATCCCGGCCGCCAGCTGCGCGGCGCCAAGCCTGCCCTTGGCCAATTTATCATCCAATACCAGCCCCTCAAGATGGGAAGTGAGCCTTTCAGCCCCCACCCCCTCCAGCGCGGCTCGCACTGCCGTTTCATTCCCCAATGTCACAAGCCATTGCGGCAGGGCGACTGCTCGCGTCAGGTCAACGTCTCCAAATGCCGTGGCTGTTACCGCAACATCCTCAGTTATAGTGGTTTCCAGCTGGCTGGCGGTTTTCTCTTGCTGGCCCGTTGCCGCATTGTAGCCATTTATCGCAGATAGCACTTTTTGCCTGTCAAGGTTTAAGGTGCCATCCTCGCTTCTCAGGCCCGCCCTGTAGCTGCCATCCTCTTCCTTGAGGCTCGCCACGAGGCCGTCGAACAGCGAGTTTTCAGCCTCGGTGTCTATCTTTCCGTTCTTGTCAGTGTCGCACTTGGCAAGGATTGCCTGGTAAATGCCGGATGCCGCCCAGCCGCCTTCTGCCACCGCAGGGTCAAGCGCAATGAGCGCTGCAACGCTGTCAAGCTTTGGAACCCTGGCGGGCTTGGCATTCTCGCCTGCAATGAATGCAAACAAGTCTGCTGCCTGCCCGAGCTTTTCCTTCCCATTGAAGTAATTCAGCATTGCCTCGTTATTCTGCTCGTTTTCGAATATGATTGTTGCCCGCTTGCCCTTGGCCTCTGAGATTGCGCCAAGCTTCAAAAGGTCGGCTTTGAGCTCATGCATGATAAGCCTCTGCACCCCCTCGTCATCCAGCACGCCCTCCTGCCCCTTCCCAAGCGCCGCCACGATTGCTTTGCGGTCAAAGTGGAGGTTTGACACACCTGCCTTGTCTGCAATCCCCTTGTCCAGAGCGTAAAAGCTGCTGCCTATCTTCTTCACAGTCCCGGTCTCGCCGCCGTTTTCCTTCACTTTCTTCCTGGCATCCCTCTCCACCACAATGCCGAGCTCCGCCAGCCTGCCAAGCGCGCTCTTGTCAGTGATGCTCCCAACAAGCTTGCCATCATCATCCAGCGTGCCCGTGATTTTCGTTATCCTGCTGCAAATGGCCAAGGTTTCCCGGCTAACAGGCACTTTAACGGTCGATTCCCCGGCTTCCTTGACGAAAGCACCCTCTGCCTCCTGCACCGAGTACAGGCCCTCATCGTTCTTTTCCAAAGCCATTGCGCTGCCATCAAGAACCAGCTTCACGCGCCAGTCCTGCTGGTACACATTCACATCAGTGTAAGCGTCAAGCGCGCCCGGAGTCTCGGCCACATCCTCTGGCAATTCCACCTCGCCAGGCCTTTTCATTGCCTCCTCGTCCTCAACTTGTGCTTTGTCCCCAACTATTTTCTGGAAGTTTCTTTGCCAGAAGCTGTCTTTCCTCATGCTGTCAAGCGCAAGCAGGGCATTTTTCACAGCCACTTTCCTGTCCTGCCCATCCTCTGCTTTTGGCAGCTTGTTGAAGTCCTTGTTGGTCTCCTTGCTGTTCCTGCCGCACAGCATGGTGAAGTATGCGTCAAACAGCTTGCGCTCGTTTGCGCTCATCTCAGTCGCCTTCCAGTCAAACTCCTGCTCCAGCCAGCCGCGCCTTACCATGTAATCAACAGTGGCTGATACGTTCTTGTCTATCCTCTCCTTTGTAAGCGTTAGGAAGGCGAACTTGCTGTTTATCTCATCAGCCATGCCATACGCATGACCAAGGAGCTTGTTCTCTGCAGCGGAGGCCTCAGGGACAGGAGCATTCTTGACGCCTGGCTCTGCGCCGTATTTCAGATAAGAGGAAATCGCATCTATGGCATCAGCGCAATCCTTAGCGTCATTCTCTTTTCCGAGCTCAGCATAGAGCTTTTTTGCAGCCAAATAGTTCCGGTATGCCAGCTGGTAATTCCCGCCTTCTTCCTTGTCATAGTGGTTTATTGTCAGGTTCCAATGCGCGTCCGCCATTATCACTTTGGCGTCATCTCTCTGGAGGGTGGTCGCATTCGGCGCCCTCAGGGCTTCATTGCATTTTGATATGGCAAGCCTGTACTCTTCCACAGTGGCGTCTGGCTTGTTTTTTAGACCTTCTGCGTCGGCCAACAGGCCTGCAACATCAACAGCCTGTGTCGTCTGGGTGACCATTGCCATCTCCTCCTCAAAATCACTTCAGCTTCAGGTTCTTCTTGGCTTTCGAAGTACCCGCCTTGGTCTCTTGCACTTCTGGCGCTGCGTTCACAACAGTGTTCGTGTCGCTTGCATTAAGTTCTACTGGCGGAACAACAGGCTTTATTGTAGTGTCTGGCGTCTGTCCCTGCGCAAACTTCTCAAGCATTATTGTCCGCTCATCCGCAGGCGTATTCACAATCCCCTGCAGGTAATCTCGCATGATTTTAGGCATCTGCGAGCTGTCAGGGGCAGTAAGCGTGACGGCATTCACAAAGCTGGAAAAGCTTTCCGGCTTGCTTGCTATCTCGTTGAATATGTCTCGCTGTTCATTGGTGAAAGTCATGTCAGCCCTTGCCATGATTTCCCGCATTGCTATCTTGTTGGCTGATTCCTGCTCCCCTGCCTGTGTTGGGGATGCCTGCACGAACTGCACTCCTGTGATTCCCCTGTTCGCGTAGAGCACGCCATTGTCAACAGTGAAGTTGCCAAGCAGCACCTTGTCTTTCGAGAGCACCTGGTAAGTTGTGCCTTCAGCAGGGGAAAACACCTTCCCGTCCCCTGCCAAGAGCCTGCCATTCGCGTCAGTTGTGCATGCGATTTCTTTCTTGTCATCCCCTACAAGCACAAGGTTCCGGCTGGCAAGCCGCGCGCTGTTGGGCGCGTAGAGCACGACTGCGCCGTTCTCAAGGTCAAAATACGGCGGTTTCACATCCACGATCAGCAGCGTCTTCCTGTCAAAGTCCTTCTGCGCGCTGATTTCAATCCTGTGCCTGCCAAAGCCAAGATCGCTCAGGAAGATCCCCTCCCTATTGCTCTCCCTCTTCGCATCCCTCAGCTCCCCATCAACCAGTCCGATTCTCTGCACCTCGTTGCCATCCGTCCGATAATATATCTTCCCATCATTCTTGCCCAAAAAGGTGGGGAGGTACTTGAGGTCCAGGCTCGCGATGCCCTCTCCCGGAAGAATGGTTGCTGATTTTACTGTGGTCTTCAGCTTCTTGTCGTATGCTTCTTCGGTTGCCACCACTCCTGCGTGCGTGAGCCTTCCGGTAAGCGCAGTCACAGGGACATACTGCGCCTTGCTCCAGACCATCTTGCCCAATTTGCCCAGGCCAACTCCGATGCCAACCCCTCCATCTTTCACAAGGGCGCCTATCATTCCTGGCGCAGCAGGTCCAGTCCAGCTTGCCCACCCAGTGCCTTGCAGGAACCGGCCCACAAGCCCCTTTCCATAGTATAGGGACTCCAAGTTGTCCGCAGTTGCCCCAGTATACATGTCTTTTGCCACGGCCGATGTCCACCAGGTAATTTTCTTAGCTGATTCCTTCAGGGCATTTGCGGCACCTGCCTGGACTGCCTCTTCCACAAGATTGCGGCTGGCGCGAATACCTTCAATTTCAGTCCCTTCAAAGCCAGCTTTCCGAAGTGCATTTGGCAGGCTTTCCCAAATTTTGCCAGTCAGTGCCTTCCCGTCCTTTGCCGCCTTCTCCAGGGCGTCCTTGGAAACTCCTTTGAGGAGGTCGCTTGCAACCCCTTCCAGCACCACCTGCCTCATCTGCTTTGCCATCTCGTCCTTCATCTTTGGAAGCACAATTCCAATCTCTTCCTTCACGATGGCTGCCAGCTCGGCATCCGCCATCAAAATCTTACCGTTTACCGTAACCTTTCCCTTGACTCTGTTCACAACCCCGCCGACCCAGTTTTCTAATTTGGTTTCCATCCCGGCCCTTTTCCATACTTCCTGTGGCACGTCCTTGAATGCATCTACAAAGCTCTTTCGCAGCCTGTCTTGTAAGGCAGGAACGAATTCATCAAGCTCGCGCAGCGTCTTTTTCCCAATCTTCTTCCCAACCAATGCCGTGGTGGTCGTGATTCCTTTTAACGTTTCCCTTATCCATTCCTCGCTGCCGACCTTCTTGGCGGCATCCTCAAGGCTTTTCTTCATCGGGGTAATCAAGAGGTTTTTCTTGACAAACCTCACGGCATTGACCTCAGCATCCAGCACTGCTCCGCTCAGCCCGACTGAGATGTTGCGGCTCATGCCCTTCACCATCTTTTCACCGAGTTTCTTCTCCACAATCTCTCGCACAGCCGCCTCGCTGAGCTCGCGATTGCCAACATCTTTCATTATCTCCTTCAATGTCTTGCCAAAAAGATCGCCTGTTTCTTTGGACACAACTGCCCTTATCTGGTCTTTCGTCAGGCGCTTACCCATATTCGTCCAGATGTCGTCTACCAGCATGTTTTCAAAATCGCGCATGGCTTCTTTGGCAAAGAGGCGAGATTTCTCCATGCCTCCTGGCACAACCCTCACTTCCTTTGCCAAAGCATTTGCTGTCTCCCTGAAGGCTATGAGATTATTCCGTACGATTTCCCTGATTCCCTTCGTAGTGAACTCCTTTGCCAGCAATTTTTCCGCCTTTGCCCTGAGGACCGCCTCGCTGCCTGGGATTAGCCTGCCGAACGTGAGGCTCTTGGTGAAAGACCCGTCAATCACGGCTCCCTTCCAAAGCTTTACCGAGCCTTTCCCAAGGCTTTTGAGAAGCTTAGCTCCGATGAATACATCTGATATCACGCCTATGGTTGCAAGGCTGGCAGTAGTAAAACCTTCCTGATACAAATATCCGTCCTTGTTGCGGTTTCCCCGCTTCATCTTTTCAATGCCATCTAGGAGGTCTGGGACGCTTATGACCCACCTCAGGGCTTTCCCCAAAAATGTCCTCTTCTTGACGCCTATTATTTCTACCTCTGCAAGCTGCCAGTTGACCGCGTTCACAGGTATACTCCTAACATCGTCGTATATCTTCTCGCAAAATTTCTTAGCCTGCTCAACGCTATTTGCCCCTGAAAGCCCCTCTTTCAGGTCTTCCCTGGCTGCTCCCAGAAAAACATCTGCATACGTGGCCCAGCCGGTTCCGCCAACGGCTTCCTGGCTGCCTGCCCATATGTCTTTTGCACCCTTCAAATCATTGCTTGCCAGGCATTTTTCAATGGAAGCAAGCCTGTTGTAGGCCGCGAGCTTGAGTTCGACGTAGGATGCAAAGCTGTCCAGTGCAACGAATGCACGCGCCGCTGTTCCCATATCAGTGATAGCTGTTAGGGCACCTACGAAACCATTCATCTGCGCCAGCGCAGCTTGCAGGCTCGGGTCTTTTTTGAGAAATTGGGAGTCCTTGACCAAGTCATTTAACCCAGCAATAGCTTTTTTGAGGTCATCAAAACTGTTTACATTCCCCCCCAAAATGCCATTTACCATCCCGCGCACATTTCCCATGCCGCGTGCCATGGCTGACCATTCCTTATCCATCTTGGCATAATTTGGGCCAAGCGCGTTTGCTGGGGTCTCCTTGGTTGCTAATTGGAATACAAACATCTCAAACACCCCTAAGAGCCCTCCGAGGGCGCTTCGTTTGCCAGCACGTATCTCATGCTGTAATCTATGAACTCCTTCCCGCCGTTCTCGTCCAGCCACGCCTTCACTGCCTTGAAATTCCTTGAAAGCTCGACATCAGAGTTAATCTGCCCTTTGAAATCTGGTCTGCTTGGATAAGCATAGTAGACCAACATAGCATAAATTTGCAGGACTTTTTCAGCCTCACCGTGTATCGAAACTCTCGCCTGCGCGTTCTTTGTTGAATTATATTTCTCAAACAGCGTGGCAACATACTCCTTTGCCAGGCGGTTGGTGAACCACAGCTTGTAGTCGCTGTTCGCCACCGCGTCCTCAATCGTCTTGTAAAAGTCGGGCGCGCCTTCCACGAATTCGTTTTTTCCTTTCATTTCGCCACCCCTACCAGAGAGGAATTTGCCTCTTTTGGCGCGCAGCTTGCACTCTCCAAAAAGCCACAATCTTGCACTAAATGCATCACACGCGCCTCTTCATGTTTATGCGACGTTCTGTATTTAAACCTTCCCGGCAAATATAAAAACGCGACCAGCATGGAAATGATTGAGCAGGCTCCAGCCCACAGCAGGGCATCCCAAATCCAGCTTGAGCGCGAGCCGCAGTCAGTGCGCAAGCCCCGCTTCCCGCGCACGCCGCTTGAGCGCGAGGACGCGTTCATCGACCCTCTGCGCGAGGCAAAGCTCCTTCTCCCTGAGCAGACGGTTGCTTCTTCCACTATAATGCTTGAGAACGCGGTTGCCACTGTAACACGCCAGCCAAGCTCGCAAAAACAGGGCGCGTTTGCCTCCATTTACGATTATCTGCTTTCCCTTTTCACTTCCGTGAAAAAGCGCCTGAGGGGCAGCGCGCGCTACAAGGCGCGCTTAACGCAGCGCGGCGAGGAAGCATTGGAACAGCTGCGCTATCTTTCGCTTCTTTGCGATGCAACAGACTGCCGCACGCCTGAGGAGGTATTGGCTGCAGAAGGTGCATTCGGCGAGGCATACCATGAGATACTGAGCTTATCTTCCAACCTTGAGAGGATGGCTGAAAAAGAGGCAGACCACCATCTTCACCACTACAAGAAGCATTTCTCATCTGTCCTGAGGAGCACTGACTGACGGGCGATGCCATGAACTGGCGTGCGCATCTTTTCATAGGAATCTCCTGCGGGGCAATTGCCTCCTTCTTCCTCAACCTTTCCTTCACTGAGACTGCGCTTTTCACCGCAATATCAGCTGCTTCCTCATTGCTGCCAGACTTGGACATAAGAAGCAGCAAGGCGTCCAGGGCCGCATACGCAGTGGCATTTCTTGCGGTTCTTGCAGCAGCCTATTTCCTGTCATTCGCAAAAGGAGGAGGCGTGGGCGATTTCCTCTCTTCGTTTGCCATAATCGCCGCAGCTTTGCTTGCAATTGACTTTCTCCTCAGGCCGCGCCACAGGGGCGCATTGCACGGCGCGCCATTTGCGCTTGCGGCTGCCGCGCTTTGCTACTTCATTTTCGGCGCGCTTCCTGCAGGGGCATTTCTCATAGGCTATTGCTCGCACCTTGCTGCCGACAGGCTTTCCTGAGGGCCGGTGCAGGCTGGCGCCTGTCTGCGCGCTTACCGCCTTCCTCATAGGCTACCCACTTTTTGCAGAGCAAAAAGGGGCCCCTTTTTGCCAGCGGGCAAAAAGAGGGCTGCTCGCACCTTGTGGCGGACAGATTCCCCTGAAAGGGCAAACAGATTAATTACTTGCCCTCGAAACCATGCCATGGCACTTCCAATAGGCTTTTCAGACCTCATCCCGCCGCTCTTGCTTGTAAAGGCGCTTCTGGCATGGCTTGCTTTTTTCATTTTCATCTACTACTGGCACTACTGGCAAAAGGCAAAAGGAAAGCTCCCAGTGCATTTCTTTTTCACCAAATGGCGCGCGGTGAGGCACGCGCTGTTCCTCGGGCTTGCCTCGCTGGGATTTGCCATAGGTTTTTCCATAGAGCTTTTCAGCGCACAGCTTGGCATGGCTGCAGACACCGCCAGGATAACGTCCAGCATTTTTGAGACAGCCTCGCTTTTTGGCATGCTCTACGTTTTTTTCTCCCTTGCGCTTGAGGACGTGCCCCACTTCCAAAGGATTTCCGACTCGTCTGCGCAGAAAGTTGCGCCGCATTCGGAAAAGCCGGCGCACAAGCCTACTAACAAGCCTATTAAAAAGAGGGCAAGGAAAAAGAGAAAGGGGAGAAAGTGACCCCTTGCAACAATGGAGGATTGAGCTTATGGGTATCCTTGATGGCCTGATGGGAAAGAAGGAGGCGCCTGCGCGCGCAGGGCTGCCGTTCAACGTGTCAACAGCACTGAGGCCAGTGCGCTTGAACGCGCGGAAGGACAACTGCCTTGAGCTATTGGTGACTGTTGCAAACGCGTCTGATTCACCAATGATGCTTTCCGTGAACCTTGAGATGCCAAAGTCCCTTGGATTTGAGAACCTTGGGATTACGAAGATAAAGGAAATCCGCATTGGCGAGCTTCCTGCGCAAAAATCAAAGACTGTCAGTTTCTCAGTGTGCGCAAACTCCCTGACCCCTGCTGGCACCTACTCGGCGCTTCTTACAGTGAGCCAACACTACCGCGACTATTTGCACGTGCAAAACTACGCCAAGAAAAGCGTGGAAGTGCGCGTGGTGTGAACGGTGCGCAACTTGAAAATACAAAACACGCTTTCAGGCAAGAAGGAAGAATTCACGCCGCTCAAAGGGAACAAGGTGCAAATGTACGTATGCGGCGTCACGCCGTATGACGCCAGCCACCTGGGGCATGCGCGCACGTTCGTCTCTTTTGACAATATCCGCCGCTACCTGATTTTCAAGGGCTTTGACGTCAAGTTCGTGCAGAACGTCACCGACATAGACGACAAGATAATCAACCGCGCGCGCGAGCGCAAGGTGGAGCCCACTGCGCTTGCTGACAAGTACGCCAAGCAGTACGAGAAGGAGTGCGCTCTGCTTGGTGTGATGGCACCAGACACGTCTCCGCGCGTGAGCGGCTTTATCCCGCAGATAATCTCGCTCATAGAACAACTTGAGAAAAAGGGCGTTGCCTACAAGACTTCATCAGGCGTTTACTTCGAAGTTGGCAAATTCCCTCAATACGGCAAGCTCTCGCACCAGTCATCAGAGGCGCTGAAAGCCGGTGCCAGGGTGGAAGTGGACGAGGAGAAGAAAAACCCCCAGGACTTTGCTCTTTGGAAGCTTGGCGAGGAGCCTGGCGCCACGTTCGGCTCGCCATGGGGCAACGGAAGG
This sequence comes from Microcaldota archaeon, assembly GCA_964650545.1. Classification (GTDB taxonomy): domain Archaea; phylum Micrarchaeota; class Micrarchaeia; order Anstonellales; family Anstonellaceae; genus UBA10161. Next base: position 44,941 of record CAZYTZ010000001.1, read on the forward strand.
CCTGGCTGGCACATAGAGTGCTCTGCAATGGCAACCTCGCTTTTGGGCGACACAATTGACATACACGGAGGCGCGCGCGACCTGATTTTCCCGCACCATGAAAACGAAATCGCGCAGTCAGAGGCTGCAACCGGCAAGCCGTTTGTGCGCTACTTCGTGCACACAGGCTTTCTCACAGTGAACGGTGAGAAGATGGCAAAGTCGCTTGGCAACTTCATCACCATTTCGGATGGCTTGAAAAAATACGGCGCGCAGCCCCTGCGCATGCTTTTTTCACTTTCACACTACTCCAGCCCAATAGACTTTACCGAAGAGTCAGTGAAGGCAGCAGGAAGCGCGCTTTCATCTCTTCACGCAGCACTCTCATCAGCGCGCACCTATTCCCCACAAGCATCTGCCAGTGGTGCGCTTGCCGCTGCCGTAGCAGAAGCAGAGGAAAATTTCATCTCAGCAATGGACGATGATTTTGATGCTCCATCCGCAATGGCCGCGCTTTTCGCGCTTGCGAAAAAAATAAGCGGCGCCTGTTCAGAGGCAAGCGCAAGCGAGCAGGAAGTGAAGGCGGCGGCAGCCTTGCTTGAGAAGCTTCTTGGCATCTTTGGTCTTCTCCCGTCTGCAGAGGAAAAGGGCGAGGACGCGTCAGCAGCCGTGGCAAAAGTTTGCAAGCACTTCAAACTCGCGCACTCAGGCACGCTTGAGGAAATGATAGGCGCGCTCATTGAGGCGCGCAACGAAGCGCGCAAGAAGAAGGATTTCGCAGCATCTGATTCCATCAGAAGCGAGCTTGCAAAGGCAGGAATCGCGCTTGAGGACAGGAAGGACGGGACAACAGGGTATCGGCTTGCCAAATAATACGGATCCGGCAGGTTTTTCTCGTTTTACACACATATGCATTTAAAAGAACTTCTGGGGCATTTCCCACGGAGAGGTGTTTGAGTGTTGCTTTTCAATGTCGTTTCTGCCGGACCTGCAGCGGCTGTTCAAAAGGAGGCTGCGCCCCCGGCCCAAGTTGCGGAAAAGAAACAGAATAAAGTTTCCCTGTTCTTCAGAAAGATGTTTTCCACGCAAGAAGTCCAATACAAGCGCCCAACAAAAGAGCCGGCAAGGTTTTTTTCGTTTCTTAAGCAGCACAATGAATCCTTGCGCATATATTCCATCAATTATAACGCCCTTAAATCTCCCATGCCTGCTATGGGGCAGGCATGCGCCATTGAGGCGGTTAATGTATCTGACCAGAGCATGGCATATTCGGTGTCACAGTTGTCTTCTTACAGCAAGGGCAAGGACATAGCCAAAACAATCAAGGTCCACCAGGCAAAAATCAGGACGATGATTTCTGTTGCCGGGGGGCTGTTAATGGCTGCTGGTGGCTATCTCGCATTCAACTACGGGCAGCTTACCACCCTGTCTTCCACCGTGTTCGCCCTTCCCCAGAACGTCTCTGATTGGATCCCGGGCGCAGCCATCGCTTTGATCGGCGCGCTGGTCATCCTGTGGGGCGTGACTTACAAGGTCCAAAAGAAACTCATCTTCGAAAGCAAGAAGCTGCTTGCCGAGCTTGGAATATCGCTCAACGGCAAGGGCGAAAAGAAGGACGTCTAGCGGGAAAACCATCACGAGGAGCCAAACAGCCTCTGTTTTTTCTTTCTCCTAATTTCTGAACAGGTAGTATGCCAGCACAAGCGCAATGCCGCCTGAGACGAGGTTGAAAATAGGGCTTGGCGTGGAGACTGACACATTAACCCCGATGAAGGGCAGCAGCACCTGTATGCCATAGAGGAAAAGTATCCCAGCGAGAAAGCTTCTCAGTTCCATATGCGCACCAACCATTATCTGTTCACTTCGGTTTAAAAACTTTGATTGCCAACTTGCAATTGAGGTGCGATTATGAAAATTGATGTTCGCGTAGGCCAATGCATGACCGTCGGGGTATTCACGCTCACTGCAGACAAGACAGTGTATGACGCCTCTCGCCTCTTGCGCAAGACTAGCATAGGCTCAATCATTGTCATGCAGAAAGGCAAGGCAAAAGGCATAATCACTGAGCGTGACATAGTCTACAAGGTGATTGCAAACGGCAAGAACCCGAAAACTACCAAGTTAGGCTCGGTAATGAGCCGACCGCTGAAAGTGATAAAGGCATCCGACCGCGTGGAGTCCGCAGCATCTGCGCTGCGCGCAAACAAGATAAAGCGCCTGCCGGTTGTTGACAGGAAGGGCAAGCTCGTCGGCATTGTGACCGAGGGCGACCTTCTTCGCGTCTACCCTGGCATGATGGATGTGGTTTCCGAAATGCAGGAAATCCGCAAGAGCAAGCCAAACGAAATCTACACCGGGGTTTGCGACGTGTGCGGCTGTTTCACAGAGGAGCTCAAGCGCGACGAGGGCAAGCTCAAGTGCGAGGAATGCATAGAGGAAGACGAGGTTTAGCTTTCCCTTCTTATTCTTTTTCTTCTCTTACCCTACAGGTATCGCCATATCATTCGAGCCTGCTGGCTTGAATACTAAAAATTCCTGGGAATTTTCATGGCATTCGGCACTTACAAAAAAGGCGCGCGCGCAGAGCGCGAGCTCATCCATTTCTTTTCAGGAAACGGGTTTGAGGTGATACGCGCAGCCGGCTCAGGGGTGAATTCCCTTTCGCCGGACCTGCTGGCATTCAAGCAGGGCAGGCAATACGCAATCGAGTGCAAGGCATGGGACTCAGGCTCACTGTCATTTCCCAAGGAAAAAGTCGCAGGGATGCTGAAATGGGAGGAAGTGACTGGCATTACCTATCTGATTGGCTGGCGCGTTTCGCGCGAAGGCTGGCTGCTGTTCCCAGTCCATCTTCTTGCCGAGCAGAAAAAAACGTTTACCATCACGCTTGCGCGAGCACGGCTTGCTGGCAGGAAGCCTGAAGACTTAATATAAACTCCCGCGCAAATCATGGCGGCAGATGATGAGCATTACGACTCTGACTTGTGATGACGTGACTTGACTCTGATGCCCCTATCTAACACTAACTACAACCAATTAGAAATAACCATTAATCATCGAAGAATCGCCCCGGAAGACGATTGATGCGCACATTATTCACAGGAGATTAATAATACAGCCCAAGGCTAACTCAAAGGAGCAAACTCAGGCGGGCTATAATTTCTTGTGCCATATCTTGTCGTCCGTCGTCTGTGGCTTATTGACGCCGCCTTCCTTGTCCGTAAGCAAGTCATCGTAGATTTTTGTTTCAGGCTTGCCGTCGCTGTCTGCGATGGTGCGAAGGCGATAACAAGGACTGAGGTGCCGGAGACGGTGGCGGGGATGTTTGGATAACGGACGGTCTGAAGTTATATTGGCTTACTCGCCCCCCAAAATTCCTCAAAATAAGCTTTGAAAGAATCCGCAATCTGCTGGTTGGTTATCTCTATTGTGACCGGCGCATCCGACTGCAAGCCGATCACCACAACATCCTTGTAGCCCATTATCCATGCTGGCGCGCTCAAGCCCGATGGCATGTAGCGTGCGTCACAGCCTGCAAAGCTGTTCCTGTTCTTCAGTATTTTCGCATCCGTGTCTTTCTGGAAAAGCAGCCTGCACTTTATGCCTGCCTTCACCCTCCTTGCGTGGTCGCGCTTCCAGTAAGAGTGGAAATGCTCTTCCTGCTCTGTGGGGATTCCAAGGAAATAGTATTCTTCCCCTGATTTCAGTTTCCCATACATGTTCTCATGAGCAGATACCATTCCACGGAAGCCAATGTATAGGCGCGCCTCGGGCACCTTTGCCGCTTTCTGCATTGCCATGAGCTTGGGAATCATTTCCTCTATTTTCCTGCTGCTTTCCTCAAGCCTCTTTTTCCTCTCAGCCATGTAATCCAGTATGCTTGAAGGGGAGGCTGCCTGGAAGTGCTTTGTCTTCTCCTTTACAACATAGGTGACAAGCCCCTTTTGCGCCAGCCTCTCGAGTAGTTGGTAGACTATGCAGCGCGCAACCCCCGACTTCTCTACAATGGGGCCGGTGGTCGCGCTTCCCAGCTCAAGGAGGGCAATATACACCTTTGCCTCGCCCTCGGTCAGCCCTGCTTCGCGAAGTATCGAGATGTCCATGCCTACCTTATGCGCGCCAGAGCTTATAATTGTGCCTATTTGCTCTACTAGTCATAGTAGGCAAACCTATTTATTCCCCTACCACCACAAAACACAACACAGGACAACAGAAAGGGAGGAACAAAAAACAAAACGAGGTGGTTGGGATGATAAAGGGCATTCGCGGAGAAGCAGCAATCAAGGTCGATAGAAAGAATCCGATGAAATATGCAAAATTCATGATTGTGAAGGTTGAAAATGATGAATTCTATACCAAAGACATTCTTATCGCCAGGCCACAATCAACACACCCAGTTCACAGAGATATCCTTGCCATGGCTGAGCGGGTCTTTCAGCGTGGCGGAAAAAAGGTAGTCGGGAACGGCAAAGGCGGCTTCCTGAGGCTCGATAAGGGAACAAAGACTATCGAGATATCTGGAAGCAGCGAACAGTTCGGCATGGCGGACGCCACGCTTGTTGAGGGAATATTAAAAAGAAACTTTCCTGACTATAGGATAGGGGCCATTGCCAAAGAAGAGGAGGCTGCACCTGCAAAAAAGCAAATCCTGACTCCCGTGCAACTTTTCAAGATTGTCGTGTCGCATCCTGTCGAGGAGGAGCGGGGCAAAGCCGCGGTAAAATTGGTTGAAGACGCCTATAGAGAACAGGAAACATATAGTGGTTATGGCGGGTCTTTGAAAGGCGGAATTGCAAAGAACGACCTGAGCGAGATTAAGCGGCTCATCTTCTATACATCATACGAGAGAGTTGCCCTTCTGGACCGAATCGCCAAATGCAAGGAATTCCCAGCAGAGGCAAGGGAGCTTGCGGGGATGAGATTGGTCGAAAAGGCCGATTTCGACGGCATAATGTATATCGTCAATAATGCGAAGTTTCCTGCAACCGTGAGGGCTGCTGCAAAGCAAAAAACCTGTACTGCTGCACTGGACGATGTTATAGAGACAGCTAGGTATGGCAGGTATGATGGTCTAATGGCAATTGCCAGAAACGAACAGCATTACGCTCGGCCAATAGAAGCAAGAGAGGAGGCAGGCATAAAATTAGTAAACGCCACAGCAAGCGCAACAGGACAAATAATCGAAATAGAGAGGCTAGAACGTTATGCAGGTTTTTGCCCGCGGGAAAATTTAACTAGGTTGAAGGAGATCGGCAATGACCAAAAAATGCCGAAAAAGGTTAGGGCTGCTGCTTTGGATGCCATAGTGCCCATGGGCTTAAATTGGGTCAGATATTTTGTGAAACATGAAAATTGCAATGGCCTAACCGAGCTGTCAAATAACGCAGAGTTTCCCGAGATTGTCCGTAAAGCAGCGGAAAACGGAGTCGAGGCAGCCAAAATCAAGCATGCCGAATCGCGCGTTAAAGGCATTAGGAGATGTAGGTTCGCGTCTCATGCCACCGGGGAGCTTATGGAAATCGCGAACGACCTAGGCTTGCCGGAACAAACAAGGGACATGGCAGAGAAAACAATCGGGCCAACTGCCAGATATTACATCGACCGTGCCACTGGTGAGGGGGACTACGGTATACTCCTAGACGTTCTGGATTGTGCAAAACTGCCACAGGCAATCCGGGAGCTTGCAAAGGAGAATCTGGACACTGCAATCAAAAACTACTACGAAGACAAAGACAAAACAGGGCGTATGTGTGATGTTAAAAACGGTCTCGACACCGTAGATCCAAGAGTAATCGAAACTCTTGGAAATCTGTACGTTGATTATCTGGCCGGATGTCAGCAGTGGGAGGTTGTTGGAGACCTCCTAAAAATCGCTAACAACGCCAATATGCCAGAAAGCGTCAGAACAGCGGCCCATAATGCGGCGGACAAGGTTGCCGGGCGTGCCTTTGATGGCAGATGCGGCCGCATAGAAGATTTAGAAAAGCAAAGAGACATTGCCAATGGAGCCGGTTCATTCGAAATACCGCAAAAGTTCATCGAGACTGCCAAAAAGAACCTTGAGCCAGCAGCGTCAGACCTTATCGAGAGATATGTCAATGAGGGCGACTATGGGCGCTTGGGATGGCTAACTGGTGATAATTGGCCGGGGGAGATTAGGCTAGCGGCTAAGAAGGGCATGGAAAGATGCGCAATTAATCTGGCAAGCCAACAAAACGATTGAGCTTTCAATTGCAGATAGGCGTTGCGTGACAGCGCTTATGGAGCCAGTGTCTTGCGAAAATTGCGCGCGTTTAGCGCTCTGAAAAACCATCGTTTTTCGGGCATTCTTTTTAGTGGCTTATGCAGACATATATTTTTTGGGACATTCCCGCCTGTCTTTCCTGATACTTCTTTCTGTGATTCCTTTTTCATTTGAATTAATTCATATTAAATCATATTTCATTTAATACTTTAACCTTTCCTGTCCTTGACATATCTCGACGACCGGTAGCTTCCCAGCCTCTTCAATATCCCCTGCGCCACCAAATCATTAAGGTAACGGATTGCAGTCGGGTGCGAGTAGCCAATCAATTTGGCATATGCTGGGGCTGTTAGCGTTTCGTGCTTTTCCAGATAAGCCAATGCCTTCTGCTGCATCTCGCTAATCTGGCCATAGGGCTTTGATACGCGGTCGGAAAGCGAGCCATAGAGGACAACCCGGAAGAATCCGCCCAAATCATCGAAAACCGGATCTGGGAGGCCGTTCTGGCGCATGATGCGGTATATCGCCCGCACGCCCAAATTCAGCCCTTCGCCCCAGCCAGCATCGTTGAGAATGCGGTGCAGGACCGGATTGCGGTGGCGGCGGATGTCAGCGAAGTTCTTGAGGGTCTGTCCTGGGAGCAGTGTACCTGGGCTGGTGATTTGGATGCGGTCGTCGAATATCTCGACTAGGATTCCGTTCGGGTCGAAATAGTCGCGGTGGCCGACTGCGTTTGTGAGGGATTCACGCAGCGCCATGTCCGGGACCATTGGCATCTCGACCCGTTTCCCATCCACCACGCGAGCCGAAAAGCCGGCCTTCTCCCGGATGGCCTTGAATGCCTTCTCCAGAAGCTCCGGGGCGGTGTCGCTGAACCGCTGGTCGGATTCACGGGCCTCCAGCGTGGCAGTCCGACCCTTGTATTTGACTACGCGGATTTCGGTGTTTGAAAAGAAGCGCGAAATGTCCTTGGCGAACGCAAGCACCCCAACATTCTTGACGTAGAACTCCCCTACGCTATTGGCGACCCCCAAGCTCTGCAAAAGGGTATCGGTGGGCACCCCGTCCATATCTGCAGGCTTTCCAGTCCGCTGGGCAACGTGCTTGCTGACCTTCTGCATATCAAGATCCAAAAGTCTGGCCTGGGAGCGGTTTTCCTCGAATGAGATGATGCCGCGTGCCCGGAGGAAGCCCACCAGCTCGTGCTTGCGGATTTCCACGTTGACCGAGCCTTGGCGGACATAAACCCCTTTCTCGAAGAAGCAAACCTGGTCTATGGGCAGGGCGGTGACGTTGGCTATCAGGACATGTTTGCCCTCGACAGTGTGTTCCTCATAGGTGACTGTCGGCTTTGGCTCAAGCAGCGGCAGGATGGCGGCCATTTTCTGGTATGCCTCGTCCTTGGCAACGCCCGCCACGGCTGTTTTGCTGTCTGTCCTTTCCACTCCAAGGACCAAAAGCCCGCCGCCTGAATTGGCGAAAGCGCAGACTGACCGGCCAACGCTCTCGTTGAAATGGGCGGATTTCTTGAACTCCAGCCTGGAGCCTTCCTCTTGGGAGAGGAGGGCGGTTACGTCGCCTTTGGAAAGCATGTTAAAATATTAAGACAAAAGGTATTTAATTCTATTTAATGTAAACAATAACGGGCAGAGCGCCCTTCAGGGTCAAGAGTGGCTGCTCGACGATAAGGCAAAAAAGCCACGTCGATGTGTCTGATGCCATAGTTTGTATAGCATAGCTTGACTCTGATGCCTCATATATAGTGGCATCAGATGCGCATTTTGGCTGTTTTTGCCGCATAATCGGAGGGAAAAAGAAAAGGCAGGGCGGCTTACATCCTTCCTGACAGCTCGTGCTGCGCCGCTGCGATGATGGCAAGGGGCACGCGCATGGGCGTTCCGCTCACGGAATCCAGTCCGCCATGGTAAAGGTAGCGGGCTATGGATTCGGGATCCACGCCCTGCTCGCCGCAGATGCCGATTTCAAGCGAGGGGTTGACAGCGCGTCCGCGCTCCACTGTGAGCTTGACTAGCTCTGCGATTTGCGGGTGCAGGGTCCTGAACGGATCGGACTCCAGCAGCCCGTCGCTTATGAGCCTTGCGATGTAAGCCGCGGTGTCGTCCCTGCTCAGCCCCAGTCCCGTCTGCGTCAGGTCGTTTGTGCCGAACGAGAAGAAATCCGCGTGCCTTGCTATTTCCCCTGCAGACTGGCAGGCGCTTGGGATTTCTATCATGGTGCCAACCTTGTATTTGAGCGATGAGCCGCGCGTCTCAAGCTCATCATGCGCCACCTTGTCAATCCTTTTGCGCGCCCATTCGAAAAGCTTGGGGTTCTCCACCACGGGCACCATTATCTTTACGACGGGCTCTGCGCCCGCCTCTGCCGCGTCAAGCGCGCCGTTGATGATTGCCTTGACCTGCATGTCAAGCATCTCGGGGCACAGGTAAAGCAGCCTCACCCCGCGAACTCCGAGCATGGGGTTCTCCTCATGGAGCGAGCGCACGCGCTCAAGCAACGAGTCCTGCGCAGGGTCAAGCCGTTCTAGCGTCTTCCTTGTTTCCTCAAGTTCGATAATGACTTTTTTGTATTCTTCCGGGGAAAACAGCGACTTTGCCAGCTCGTAGCTCATTGAATCGCCAATTTTCATGCCGCCAAACATCTTTTTGGCAAGGAACGCCAGCACTGCCCTTTCTGCCTGTTCGCGCTCCATTTTCACCAGGTCAGGCAGGAATTCGTGCATGGGCGGGTCAAGAAGTCGTATTGTCACCGGCTTTCTGCTCATCGCCTCGAATATGCTCTTGAAGTCCTCGCGCTGCATGGGAAGGAGCTGGTCAATGAGCTTTTGCCTCTCTTCAAGCGTTTTGGCAAGGAACATGTCCTGCACTATGCCTATGCGCGACTTGTCGTTGAACATGTGCTCCGTCCTGCAAAGCCCTATCCCCTTTGCGCCAAGCTCAAGAGCCTGCCTTGCCTGCCCGGGCGTGTCGGCATTTGCCATTATGGGAAGCTGCGAAATGGAATTCGCCCAGCCAACCACGCGCTTGAAGTGCTCCGTTATCTCCGGGTCGATGAGCTTAAGTTTGCGCGCAAACACCTCGCCGCTGGCGCCGTCAATAGTAATCCAGTCCCCTCCCTTTACTTCATTGCCGTTGATGAACGCGCGCCCGTTTTCAAGGTCCAGCCTGAGAGCGCCGCATCCCACCACCGCAGGTATGCCGTTGCCGCCGCACACCACTGCCGCGTGGCTGGTGGCGCCGCCCTCCACCGTGAGGACCCCGCCTCCGCTCCTGCCCGCGGCAATCATGCCATGGTAGTCCTCGGGTTTGGTCATGTTGCTAAGAAGAATCATGCGCGACTGCTCCTTCTCTTTCTTGCCAGCCAGTTTTTCCTCCTCTGCAATCTTTGCAATTTTCGAGGCGCTGAAATAAACCTGGCCGCAGGCTGCGCCTGCTGACGCTGGCGCGCCTTTTGCACCCGCGAAAACCCCCCTCTTCGCATCAGGGTCTATCTGCGGCAGGAGCACGGACAGCACATTGTCAAAAGTGATGCGCTTCACCGCCTCCTCCTTTGTTATCATTCCTTCATCCACAAGGTCGCACGCAATCTTGAACGCCGCCTTGCCCGAGCGCTTGCCGGTGCGCACCTGCAGGAAAAACAGCTCCCCGTTTTGCACGGTATACTCTATGTCCAGCATGTCGCGGTAGTGATCTTCAAGCCGCTTTGCGGTTTCAAAAAGCTCCTTGCCAAGCTTTCCCGGAAGCGGGCATTTTCCGTCGCTTGTGAATGCGATTGGCGTGCGCGAGCCTGACACCACCTCTTCGCCCTGTGCGTTTGCAAGGTAGTCAGAGCACGCGTGCGGGTCGCCGGTATTCTTGTGGCGCGTGAAAAGCACGCCGCTGCCTGAGTTTTCGTTGCGATTTCCATAAGCCATTGATTGCATGTTAACTGCAGTGGGCATCTCAAGGGGCAAGCTGTTTTTCTCCTTGTAAACCATCGCCTTGTCGTTGTAGGATGAGCGGAACACCGCCTTCACTGCGGACATCACCTGCTCGAACGGGTCCTGAGGAATTTCGCCCCCTGCGCGGTAAATAATATCCTTGAACGTGCCGACAAGCCCGGCAAGCGCCTCTGCGGGAAGCTGGGAATCCGTTTTCACTCCATATTTTTCCCTTGCGCTTGCAAGCGCGTTTTCATAGAGGCTTATTGTCTTGTCGCCTTCCTTGACAATGCCAACCTCTTCAACTACGCTCCCGTAATACTGCAGGAAACGGCGCTGGAGGTCGTAGACAAAGCGCGGATCCTCGCCGTTTGCCAAAAGCTGCTCCACGCGCGCGTCGTTCAGCCCAACATTGAGCACGGTCTCCATCATGCCGGGCATGGAAATCTTCGCGCCCGAGCGGACCGAGAAAAGCAGGAGGTCGTTGCCGCCGTCGTAATCAAAAAAGTCCTTACCTGTTCTTGCCTCGAGCTCGAGCAGGGCTGCGCGCACGTGCGCACGCAGGCTTTCGTCCATTTTTTTCCCTGCGTTATAGTATGCTTCGCATTCCGTGGTGGGAATGATTGCGGCTGGCGGGACGTTCAGGCCGAGATTTATCATGTCGCAAAGCCCGGTGCCCTTGCCGCCAAGTGCTTCCTTTGCTTGCGTTTGCGTGCCTATGAAGTCGCCCTGCGATGGCACATATGCGCGCACGCCTTCATATGCCGGCTTGCCGTTCTGGAAGGAGTCTGTTTTTGTATGAAACTTGATGCGATTTTTCTGCTCTTGAGAAATAGTTGCTTTTCTTTCAGTTATCGGCTTTTTGCCTGAAAATTCCGTTCCCATGGGAATCCCTCCACGGTTTGTGCTTTGTGATAACATGGGTTTTTAAGGGGTGTGGGGCAGGAATTGCCCGCCCTTCCCAAACCCATCTATCTTTTCCCTGTAATCTGACGGGGGCATACAACCTGATGGCATCAGCCGGCCTGATGCCAATGTTCCACGACGCTCACGCCATCAAACCATGCTGGCCCTTGACTCTGATGCCAAAAACAGAATTGGCGGCGCTGCCGCACAGATTCCATCAGCTCTTCTTCTTTCCCTTTGACTTTGCCTTCGCTTTCTTCTTTGCCATTGTATCGCCGCTCGGCCATTCCCGCCGTGCATTTATAACACCAATGCAAATCCATTTAAACTCTTATTATAACATTTCACCCGGTGTTGGCATGATGAAGCAAACAAGGGCAGTTCCTCCTGTTGGAAAAGGCCAATTCCCGCAGCGCGCGCCGCTTTCAGTATCTCCTGGGGTAAAAGAGGCAATCTCGCTGTTCATCCGGGCGGAAAACTCATTCAACAGCGGCTCCTGCCAGGACGCAACCGGCTATTCGGACGCCGTCCTTCTCTGCAAGGAAATAATCGCAAAATACGCCAGCGCCCTGTCCGACGGGCATTCAAACACCCTTGTCGACACCAAGCTGCTGCTTGCCAAGTCGCTGTGGCACCTTGGGCGCGACGAGGAGGCGCTTGCCGTGCTGACCGAGGCAAGCAAGGCAGCTGCGCATCCGGAGCTTTCAGAATGGATTGGCATATGCCAGAAAAAGTGAGCGCTTCCGCTGCCCAATTCTTTTTTCCGAAGAAAAATAGCCGCTTAAGCCATTCCCATGTAGGAGAGGAGCTCGACTTTCTCCTTCTTGGAAAGCGAGCCATGGTTGACCACGCCCTCCTTGAAAGTGCGCCTGTAGTCCTCGTCCTGAGCAGTGCTGCCCTCGTTCTTCTTGTAGCGCCTTTCCCTGTTATTAAGGTAGCTGCGCCACGCAGAGATTATTTCATTTTTCGTTTCAGCTGTCATTTTCCCACTCCCACCCAGTACTCGCCCTATGCGGCAAATTCATTCGCTTAGAACAAATCCGCTGGCAGATTAAACCTGCAAAAGGCGTAAGTCTTCTTATGTCTGCTCCAATTTATATAGCTTGCTACATGTTTGGCGAATTTTGCACACTCATATCGCCTAATCCATTGCTGCCAGCCGCACGCACCAGGCAGCAAAGCCTATTTCCGTAAGCGCAACAAGCAGGAATATCGGGGCAAAGCCAAACGCCTCTGCTGCAATGCCTGACACGGCTGTCGCTGCAATCGTCACAAGAAGGCATGGCATGATGAGCATGGAAAGGTCGGTTGCGCGCTTCTTGCTCTCCTTTGCGCCAATGTAGTTCATCTGCTCCCAAAGGACCGCAAGTCCAGCATCGCCAAACGCCATGAAAAGGAAGAAGAAAGGAGCAAGGGCGGGCGGGGCAAATGCCACTCCCACCAGCCCCGCGCAGAAAATCGCAGCGCCTGCAACCGCAGCCTTCGGGGTCTCCACCCTGCGGTGCGTTATGACGTGCAAGGTGCCCCCCAATATGAGGAAATAGCCAGCATAGATAATGCCTATCTCGCCAAGCGTGAAGCCAAGCACGCTGAAGTAAATCGGCAGCAGCACGTAGAATGCAGCGTGGTAAAGCACGCCGCCAAGCGTGAACACGCCGGCAATCTCGTAGAACTTGCGGCTCCTGCCAAACGGGTTGAAATCTGACAAGCGTACACGCGACGAGGCCTTGTGAATGTTCTTCAGCCTCAACGATGAGAAGACAAGGTATGCGGAAAGCACTACCAGGCAAAGCAGGGGCAGGTCATACCCTCCGAACGCGAAAAGCGCACCCACCGCCAGGCTGCCGGCCGCATTGTACACCAGCCTGCCTGAGAGCATGTCTGTAAGCACAAAGTGCTTTTTTTCAGGCGAGGCGGCCATGAGGCTTGGCCTTACTGCCGACCATATGGCAGACTCCCTCGCGCCGTCCAGCAGCTTGCCTGCCGCAAACCCCGTCGCAGTGGTTGAGAAAAGGTAGGCAATTGAAAGAAGGAAGTCTGCTGCCGAGGAGAAGATGTAAATTACCCTGTCACCAAGCGAGTCAACGATTGCCGCACCTGCCAGCCTCACCACTGCCTTTGCCAACGGCGCGGCTGCAAACACAATGCCTATTGTCGCCAGGTCTATGCCGCGCTCAAGCATGAGGAGCGGCACAATCACCGTGGTGGCCCCGGCTATGAATGCATCTATGAAGTTTATCGTGTACAGTCGGCGGAGCATATCCATCCCTTTAAGCCATTCTTTTTTATATCCATGTTGTGCTGGCGCACAACATCTATAAAAAAGCAAACAAAGGTTGCTTTTTTATAGGCATGCTTTCAAATTCATTTTCAGTGGCCAAGGTGATGTAGCCTGGTAGCATGGGAGCTTGTGGAGCTCTTCGCCCGAGTTCAAATCTCGGCTTTGGCCCTATTATTTTCCTTCCGCGCAGATACTCTCTTAAATTTCACCCGCGAATTATTCCACATGAAGACTTCCGTGCTCCTGGTGCTTTTGGCAGTGGTGGCGGTGATTGCCATCTACATGGTGTTCTCCAAGCCAAGCTATCCCATGAGCGAGGAGGACGCAAAGGCGTTCTTTCTGGAGGACCTCAAGGACAAGTATCCTGGTGCTGACGTGCACGAGATCGTGGAGATACTGCCAGCAACCGCATCTGACGGCTCATTATACTACCAGCTAAAAGCGCGCGTGACTGACGGGCTTTATACCCCCTGCCCGGAACGCATGCACGTGTTCTACGACTACCCGCCAAAGAACTTTGTGGCCCAGCCGCCCGAGTACATCACAAAGGGCTGCAGGGTGTGCATTGGCGTTGACAGCTGCATACTTGCTTTTCCCGAGGAGGCAGTGATTGCATCGCACACCTATGATGGAACTGAGGAAGTGGCGGCATTTGTGAATGGCAACTCTGATGCCAAGGCAGACGCAATATTCCTGGAAAGCGTCGAAGGCGAGGCTGGCACGTGGAAAGTCACCTGGCGCTCAGCCACAAACCCATCCTATTACGAGGTCTTGCTCTCAAAGCCTCAAAACTCGGTGCTTTCGGTAAGCAAGCTCTCCTAAGAAGCAGCTATTTTTGCAGCCATCCTTCCAGTCAGGCAATTCATTTTCCAAAGCGAGAAGAGCTGCGCGATCATGCTTGCGGCCACGACATAAACCCCGTATTGCACGAAGAAATGCATGGCGGCAATTGGCAGCACAAGCGAAAAGATGCCAATGCCCACTGTCCCGCACGCAGCGGCGCCGCATGCTGAAAGCGCAACCAGCCCCATTGCCGATGCCAGCACCGAAAGCGTGCCTGTGCCTTTTGCAAGCCTTGCGTTCTCCTTGGCGACATAGGCAATGCACGCCATTGTGTAGGCAAACACAATGATGAATTCAAATGAAAGCGCCGCATATTGCGCAAAAACCTGGTGCGGGACTATGAAATATGCAAGGATAAGGGAAAGAAGGAACACCAGCCTGCAAACAAGCCCCTGCTGTTTTTTGCCATCCTAGCCCTCGTAATAGTAATGCTCGCCAGCCTCTGTCTGCTCCCTGTCAAGCGCGCTTCCAGGCTTGTTTATCCTGGGGCGGCGGCTTTCCTTGTCGCGCCTCAGCGTGATTCCTGCTGCTTTCAAAAACGCGTTCATGCCCTCGCGCTTGCCTGAAGGCGCTGTCGCATGCCCCTCTTTGCTTGGCGTGCCAAGAAACATCATCATCCTCGAGGAAACCGCGTCAAGGAGCACCAGGTCGTGGTCGATTACAAACGCGCACTTCTTGCTGCCTGCTATGAGCGACTGCAGCAGGTCGGCAAAACCCAGCCTCTGCTCAACATCCAGGAAAGCAGAAGGCTCGTCAAACAGGTAAATGTCTGCCTCGCGGCAAAGCGCAAGGGCGCAGGACACGCGCTGCAGCTCGCCCCCCGACAACTCAGTGAGCTTTTTCTCCATGAGCGAGGAAAGCGACAGCTTCCTTTTCGCAGTTTCGAAAAACGCGGCATCCACTTTGCCTGAAATGAAAAGCTCGCGCACTTCCAATCCTTCCTCGGCTTTTATGTACTGGGGCTTGTAGGAGACGCGGCTGCCTGAAAGCGGCTCGCAGTTGTCCGGCTTTTCAATGCCGGCAATCATTTTCACGAACAAGGACTTTCCAATCGCATTCTCGCCCAAAATGCCTATCACTTCGCCCTCCTTCAAGCTTCCCTCTTCCGAGGAGAATTTGAACAGGTCGAATTTCTTTTCGAGCGCGGGATAAGTGAACTTTGCTGACCTGCTTCCTGCCTCGGTGGCAGAGGTTATCGAGAAAGTGATGGAGTGGTCCCTGAAGCGCGTGTTCTCATCAGTCAGGAAGCCGTCCAAGTACTCGTTTATCCCGCTTCGCGCAGCCTTGACCCCCGACACAACGCCATAGGCATTCTCAGTGCCGTAAAAGACATGCACATAGTCGGACAGGTAATCAAATATCGCCAAGTCATGCTCAATCACAATCACGCTTTTCTTCTCGGACAGCGATTTGAGCGCGCGCGCCATGGACAGCCTCTGCTTGATGTCAAGGTAGGCTGCAGGCTCGTCAAAGTAGTAAAGGTCCGCATCCTTGCAATAGGCAGCCGCAATTGCCACCCTCTGAAGCTCGCCGCCCGACAGCACAGACACCCTCTTTTCCAATATCTCCTCAAGCGCAAAATGCCCCACTGCCTCATCCAGCACCTTCCTCTCGTCGTTTTTCTGCAGCAATTCCCTTGCAGTTCCCCTGAAAAAGTCAAGTATTTTGTAGACGCTTTGCGGCTTGAGCGCCACCTTCACCGTTTTGTCGTGTATTGACCTGAAATAATTCTGCAGCTCAGGCGCGAGCCGCGCAAGCACTTCCTCAGGCGTGTGCTTCACCTCAAACTCCGCAAAGTTCGGCTGGATGTGGCCTGCCAAAAGCTGTATGGCAGTTGTCTTGCCAATCCCGTTCTTGCCAATCAGGCCGGTCACTCCCTTTTGCGGCAAGGGCATCCCGTAAAGCCTGAAGGTGTTCTCGTCATACTGGTAAATGGGCTTGCCAGTCTCGCTTAGGAGGTTGATGATGGTGATGCAGTCCATTGGGCATTTTTTCGGGCAGATGCCGCAGCCAGTGCAAAGTATCTCGGAGATTACCGGGAAGCCCTCCGGGTCCACAGTTACAGTGTCATCGCCCATCCTCACGCCAGGGCATACTTTAAGGCACTGGTAGCCGCACTTGTCGCGCGTGCAGCGCTCGCGGTCAATTATCGCGATTCTCACCTTCCCCTTCTTTTCCATCTTAATCGACTCCGTCGATTTCAGGAAAAAATGCGTTCATTTTTTCCATCCAACTCTCCTCGCTTGCTTATTCTTCCCGCTAGCTTTTATTACGCTTCCCTCTCGGTGCGTGTTGCCTAAAATGTAAAGATAGGTTTAAATAGCCTTGCCACCACAATTTACACATACAGACGACAAGAAGGGTGGGGAACATGATGGTTGTTAAACAAAAGGTTTCCAAGAAAAAAACACCTCCAATATCAGAAGACCGCGTGACAAAGGAAGCATGGCTGCTTTGCGACATAAATTCCACCGTCAGGTCCAAAAAGTATGCAGCCGACACGGTGAACACAAGGATAGAAAAACGGATAGAGTCTGCAAGCGAAAGAAGCGGCAAAGAAAAGCAGGAAAATGGCCACGAAACGACAAAGGCAAAAGAACTCCAGGAAAAAGTCGACTTTCTAACAGAGCTTTACGATTTTGTGCAGATGCAGGTAAATGCCTTTATCAGCATAAACAACTCCTTCAACGACAAGAAAAAGCACCTGCGGACGTCTCTTGAGAACAAGCTCAAGGCTCCACCACTGGTCAAGTTCATGGAAAAGGCGTTTCCCTGGCTCTTTGCCGGGGGCGTGGGTGCTGGAATTGGCCTTACCATATGGTCTGTTGTCACTTCATGGCTCGAAAGCAAGTTCCCGAGCGCATATCCTGGCATTGTCAAGGACATAACAAACTTCGTAGGCCTCATTTTTGTCGGAGTTGCTGGTTACTTGCTTAACAGGATCCCCGCCTGGAACCAGTCCAGGCTCGAGAAAAAATACGACCGAAAAATACGCACGATAAACGAGGAGGAAGGAGAAATCAGGACAAGGATAACCGACTTGGTGCAGGTCGAATACCAACGGCTTGCCGAAAAGTACGTCTATGATGTTCCTGATAGCAACGAGCAAGACAAGAAAAACGCCATCAAAATAATAGAAGAAGTGAAGAACAATTACGGTTTCACCCTCCCATACCCCCCGTTTGATGGTGTAGTGTAGGCTTTTTATCTTCTTTTCCCCTTCTTTCACCCATGAAACTAGGCAAGCAGGACCCGAAAGTCGGGGAAATACGGCTCACCCCTGAGAACACAGAGGACTTGTGGCACATTGAGCGGCTGCTTGGCGCAGGCGACACGGTGATTGCGCGCACGTGGCGCCGCTACAAGGCGGTGGAGGGCGATGCCGGCGAGAAAAAGGCAGTCACGATGAGGCTTGCCGTGGAAAAGGTGGAGTTCTCGCCGCATGCGAACCGCTTGCGCGTGACAGGCAAAATCATAGAGGGCACGCCGGTTGAATTCGTGCAGACAGGCTCATACCACACGATTGACATCGAGGAGCACTTCCCGGTCTCCATCATAAAGGAGAAATGGATGGCGCACCACATGACGCGCATAAAGCAGGCGATTGCCGAGACAAAGCGCCCACGGCTTGGCATGCTGGTGCTGGACGAGAGCAAGGCAATATACGCAACGTTCCGAGGCTCAGGCGTTGCCTACGAGCTTGAGCTGGAAAACAGCGCAAGAAAGCGCGACGACAAGTTCGACGAGAAGACGCAGTCATTTTTCGGCGAAATCCTCAAGAAGCTGCAATCCTCCCAAGTGGGCAGGATAATAGTCGCAGGGCCAGGGTTTGGCAAGGAAAACCTAATGAAGTTCATAAAGCAGAAAGACGGCAAGCTTGCTTCGCGCATTGTGCTTGAGCACTGCTCATACGCCGAGAGGAGCGGCATAAATGAATTGCTCAAGCGCGGCGTGGTGGGCAAAGTCGCGGCTGAAGAGCGCGCGGAAAACGAGCTTGTGCTCATGGACCGCTTCTCAACAGAGCTGAAGAAAGACAGCGGGCTTGTGGCATATGGCAAAAAGGAAATGGCAGCGGCAGTCACCGCATCCGCAGTGGAAACCATTCTTGTGCTTGACGAGTTATTGCGCACTGACAAGGAAGTGGAGCGCATCGTGGAGCAGGGCGAGGAAAGGAAAGTGAGGCTCGTCATCTTCTCGCACGAGTCAGACGGCGGGCGCGAGCTAGACGGATACGGGGGGTTTGCCGCGCTTCTTCGCTTCAGGATGCGCTAAAACGCTCTAAAAAGTTGTCAGACGTTGACTGTTTGTGCTAGGTAATAGAAATTAAAACCTAGTGAAAACAAGGCTTTTTATGCTTTGCCCCGCCAATAGCTTCATGGAAAGCGTTTTCGAGCGAAAATTCGGGCTGGCAAAGGCGATTCTTTCCGATGTAGCAGATTGCGTAGACTGCCAGTTGATACTGGTTGGCGGCACCGCCCTCACGCTTTTCTACCTTCAGCACAGGGTGAGTGTGGACCTGGATTTTGTCCCTCTGTCAGGTGACGATGTTTCCGAGGCAAAACAGGCGCTCAAAGGATGCATGAGCAAAAAAGGCTACACAACGCAGCGCGCAAGGTGGCACAACCAGTTCGTCGTATGGTCAGAAACCACAAGCATCAAGGTGGAGGTTTTTACGCCAGATGAAAAAGTTGCAAAAACGGAAAAGCGCGTTTATGGCGGCAAGGAAATGCTCGTGGCATCGCTTGATGATTTGCTGAAAATGAAAACACTGGCATTTTCACAGCGGGGCAAGGCGCGCGACCTGTTCGACGTGGTGGCAATTCTCATGAAGACGGGCAAAAGCCTCTCTTTTGCAGAAGAACTGGTGAAAAAGTGCGGCATTCCGCAAGACACGGAAGAACTTGAGCAGATGGCTCCGGACAAGACTGTGCTTGATGCATTCTATAAGGTGATTAGAAAATGAAACCTATTACGGGACAGGCAATAAGCTTTGCACAGCTTCGCAAGGAAGGTAACAGCCGCAAGGCAATTCGCGACATGCTGGCAAGGCTGCTGATTTTCCCAACCCCTTTCAAGGGCATCTATTACATTCCCACGCAGGACGAGCGCGGCGGTTGGCTTCTCAAAAGGCCAGAGCTTGCCCTCAAGCAGGCAATCGCCATCTACCTTGGCACGGACAACTTCTACTATTCCTGCAAAACCGCGGAAGAGCATTTCGGGATAGACTGGCATCGCTATGGGCAGGTGCACGTTGTGAACCCCGTGCGCTCAGGAAGGATAAACCTGAAAGAGCGAATTGAGCGCAACAGGAAGAAGAAAACATGGAGGGCAAAGCAGGTCGCGCGCATACTGGAGTTCTACGGCAATGAAATTGTTTTCCACCGCGCGGACGAAGAGAGCATAAAGAAAGCAAAGCTGAAACGCACGCCCTTCGGCGATTACGCGCTTCCCTCGCAGATAAAAAAGGACAGGAAGCGCTTCAGAGAGAAAACAAACGACGCTTCCAATGGAATAGCCCTCTCCATCGAAAAAGCAGGTAAGGCGCACATCGAAAAGCACGGCTTCAGGAAGATGTCCCTTCGTGAACTGGACAGGCTTACAAAAAAGTGATGGGCACTAGCCTTTCCTCGTTTTTGCACACGATAGTGAAAATATGCCCCTCTCCAGCCTTCCCTTCTTCTCAAGCTCACCTGCCACGTAATCAAGCAGCATTCTTTTCACGCGCATGTACTCCTCCCTGCTTACCGACTGGTTGAGGACAGCGTACCTTGCGCCTTTCAGGTTGAAGCACAGTATTCCTTCCTCCACATTCTCGCAGTTGTGGCAGAAGTAGCAGTTGCGGCACTTGAAAGAGCTGTCAGTCTCAAGGCACTTGTTGCACTGCGTTGGATTGTAGCAGTTTATCAAAAACTCGCAGTTGAGCGTGCGATAGTAGCCCCCGAAAATGTACTTTGACTCAGTCACCAGCGTGGAATAGCCGGAAAGCATGGAGTAGAACGAATACCAAAGCCTGTGCACGCTTGTGGAGTCTGCAGCAGCAGGCGTCTCTGAAATCTCCAGATTCCTCCCATCGCGCTTTTCGCAGGTGAAAACCGCAATCTTGCCCGCGCGCTCAGCAATCTCATCAAGCGAGGGCGTTTCTCCTTCCTTGAGCGCTATTTTCATCTTTATCGCAGAGGCAAGTGCCTCATCAAAGGAGGCAAGCCTGGCTGCAGGCACCTTGCCAATGGTTGGAAGTTCTGTGCTGTAGGTTGGCGAGCCGAACATTCCCTTGATTTTCTTTATTTTCATGGTTTTCTCAGTGAGCCAGCCCTCGCATTTCTCAGGAGAGCCAACCTCTTTTCCAATAACCACCCTACAGCATGAGGCAAATGCTTTTTCCACGCCTTTGGGGGGCTTTGCGATGATCTGCTCCCCGTTTTCCTCCTTGCTTGCGCCAACAAGGTCCACAATGGAAAACAGCCTCTTGTCTTTCTTCAGCTTTTCAGCCATTTCGGCCACAAGCTTTTCCTTAAGCGCCAAGTATCTCTCCTTTGTGAGCTGCAGGTTGCCAATGCAGTGGTTTTTGCCAAGCAGGTTGAAGCTGAACATGATATCATTGGAGCCGCTGCAGTTGTACGCATAGTAAGCGCCGGAAATTCCCGTGCTTGCGTAAGTCTCAAAGCAGCGCGCAGCGCCATGGTTGTTCGGCCCTGCGCACCAGGCACAGCGAATCGAGTTGTTCACGCCCCTAAAGCCGCTCACTCCGTAAATGCTTTCCGAGTACCTGCCAATGGAGCAATAAGCCACGTACTTTGAGCTGTAGACATCGTACGAATCATGCACTTCCACGCAGTCTGCTATATTGTCGCCGCTGCCCAAGCCAATGTTCTTGCCAAAAGTCTTGTTGCCGCAATAAACCGCGCGCTCTGACGCTGCGGAAAAAAGCGAGTCAATGTCCTTTATGTCATTGATGTTCATTGGCGCGAATTTGACCTCTGCAATCTCCTCCTGCGAGGCATATTTCGCTCCCTTGGGGTAGTATGGGCCTGACAAGCAAACCTGCTTGCCAGACACACACGAGCGCTCCACTGAGTAAGGAAAGAGCATTTCGGAAAGATAAGGCGCGAATTCTTTCAGCTCGCCTACCTCAGAGCCGAACAGAAGCCTGCAGGTCTTCTTGAAATCAGCGTTAATTTTTCCCATAGATAAGCCTCCGTTTTCGCTGATGCGCTATCTTCCCCGCGGCAGTGTCCAGAACACCTTGGCATCAAATGTTGGCTTTTTGCCGGGCTTCATTCCAAGCCTTACGTCTGGCATGCCCCACTTTTTGGTAGGAAACTGGAAGCCAAGCCTGATATCTGAAATTTTTCCACCACTAACACTCGCCCCGATATTGACCCTGGCACCTTTGCCATTCCGAAGCGCGCTGCCAACGCTTCCGCCATATTCAGTGATTTTTCCATCTGAGAGGACAGCGTAGCCGCCAATGCCAGCCACCTTGCCTCCAAATGACCTGCGCGCCTCAAATGCTGTCCTGGCAGAAGCCTTGCCAAAAACATTGTCAACCTGCTCTCCAATGGAAACCAGCATTTTGTCAGTGTGGATTATGTTTGCCTGCGCGGCAAAGCCTGCCTGCCCCAGTGGTCTGTCCGTCGAAAGCGTAGCGCCAACAGCTGCTTTTCCGCCAAAAATCTTTTTCGAAGCGTACAAAGTTGCGTTTCCTTTGCCATCAAACGGCTGATTGTAAACAAGGTCCACGCAAAAGCCTCCTGGCAGCTGCTGGTTCACCTGCAGCACTCCTGTGCAAGTTTTGCCCTTCATGGTAAATGCGAGCGCCTGCCAATCGCCTGTGTAAAGGAACCATGTCGGCATGACGAAAACTCCCTTGAATGACAAGTTGGGATACATCGCAATCTTTTCTTTCTTGGCGGGCAGCGTGTCCTGCTGCTGTGCGTTTGCCTCCTCAGAAACAAAGGGCGACGCGATAATTACAAAAGCGCTGATGAAATTTGCAACGTTTCTTACCATATTTCCACCACTTATAACTTCTTTCTGATGCCCATTGTATATATAAATTTGTGGTAAGTTAAAACACCACAGATGGGCTTATGGTGGGCGAAACTGAGGCGCTGCAGGGGCTTGGCTTGACGGCAAACGAGGCCAAGCTCTACCTTCTTCTCCTTAAAGGCGGAAAGGCAAAGGCGACTGACTTGGCGGCCAAAAGCGGCATGCACAGGCGCGTGGTCTACGACACGCTTGCGCAGCTTGAGAAAAAGGGCATGGTTGGGCAGGCGTCGGTCGGGGGCGTGCTCACTTTCACTCCCTCGCCCCCTTCCTCTCTCCTGTCTTTCCTTGACGAGAAGCGCGACTCAATGGAAAAGGTACTGCCTGAGCTTAGCCGCGCCTTTGAGTCGGAAAAATCAGCGTCAGCGTCAGTAATGCACGGCAGGCAAGGCGTGAAGACAATACTTGAAGACATTTTAGCGCTTCGCGCGAACTACTGCGTCTACTACGGGCAGATGCAGATCTACGACCTGCTCCCCAAGTTCATGCCAATCTTCAATGAAAAGAGAAAGCGGCTTGGCATCAAGGGAAGACACATATTGCTTGACACGCCGCTGGTGCGCGAGCGGGCGGCAAAAATCCCCTTCACAGAGTCAAAATTCATTGACCCATCCTCACCATCGCCTGGCGTGTGGTGGACTTATGCTGACAGACTGGTGCTTATTTTATGGCACGACGAGCCCACAGTCATTCTCATAAAAAGCGATCCGCTTGCCAAGACATTCAGGAGCACCTTTGACGCGGAATTCAGCTCGAAAACCGCGGTCTTCCGAGGCGACGAGGGCATGAAGGCGATTTTTGAGCAGACTCTTGACTACAAGGAAACGCTTTTCATTGGCGCAGGAGGGCAGGCGTCAGAGCGCTACAATGACTATTACGTGAAAAGCTTCATACCTCGCGCGAAAAAGACAGGCCACAAGTGGTATCTGCTTTCGCACCCGCGCATACTTTCCAGGCCTGCCTCAAAGTACCCGATGAGCATAGTCCGTCTGCTCCCGCGCGACTGGGAGTACTCGCCGAATGTGGTCTGGATTTACGGCAACTTCGTGGCAAACGTGGTGTGGCTTGACGAGCCTGTCGCGTTCGTGGTGGAGGACAAGCACGTGGCTGACGCCTACCGCGAGTACTTCTGGCTGCTTTGGAAATTGGCAAAGAAAAAATAGCCATCACGCTTTCTTCGCCCGCGCAATGCCATAAATGCCAATTGGGCAATCATGCTTCTTCCCAAGCGAGGACAGGATTTCCGAAAGAACGAGCTTTTTCACGCGCGCAAATTCCTCCTTTCCAACTTCTGAGTTGCCAATCGCGTACCTCAGGTTCTTCACGTTGAAGCAGAACATGGAATCATGCACGTTCTCGCAGTTGTGGATGAAGTAGCAGCCCGTGCAGTTCTGGGAAGTGTCAGCCTCGAAGCAGCGCGAAAGCTTGTAGGAGTTGTAGCAGTGGATGCAGAAGCTCGAGTTCCTCGTGGCGTCAATGCCGAACATGTGGTCGCAGTCGCGCGGCCAGCAGGAATACGCGCAGTCCTTTGCATGGTACGCCCTGCTGCAGCAAAGCACGTTGTTGCCAAAGTGCACGGTGGAGCACTCTGCGGCATTGGTGGTGAGTACAAATTCCTCTGTGGAGAAAACGGCAACCGGCGAAATCAGCTCGCCGATGCCTGATAGCGATATTCTACCTGCCGATAGGCTCTCAGGCACTTGCCTGGTCTGGCAAATCCCATGAAGCTCCCAAAGCTTCACCACCCTGCCCTTTGCCGCCAAATCATGGTCAATCGCATAGCCCCCAAGATAGACTGCCTCGCCGCTTGCCGCAGACTTCACGCTGCTGATGTTCCGAGTGTACTTCGTGAGATAGCCCTTGAAATCCCTCACGCTGCCAAGCTTCCTGCCAAGCACCACATTGCACGCCTCGTCAAACGCCGTTTGCACCTTGCTTTCGTCAAACGCTGGCGCAGGGCTTTTCCTGGCAAGCTTCGGAAGGCGCGGGGCCTGCTTTGGCAGCAGCTCAAGGATTGATGGCGCGCGCCCCTTTGCCTCAAGCTCATCCGCAATGTCTGAGAGCAGCTTCTTCTTCACGCGCGCGTACTCGCTTTCGCTTAGCTGTGCGTTTCCCACCATGCGCCTCTTTCCCATCAGGCCAAAACAGAACATGCACTCAGTGCAGCCGTCAAGGTAGTAGGAATAGGCAATGTCGCTTGACTCATAGACTCTTTGGCAGCACAGGCACCTGGCAGTCCTCCACGTGTTGTGTCCCCTGATGTTGTGTATTGACTCGCCAATCACCGAGCTTCCGAACGAGGACTTGACCTCCCTGCCGATGGTGCAGTAAGCCAAATCCTGTGAAGTGTGGAAGGTATGGCAGCCAAGCACATAGTGGCAGTCCTCCATGCCCGTGCTCTCCTCCGCGTGCGAGGAATTGCCAAGTATCGCATTGCCGCAGAAAACCGCGCGCTCGCCAAGCGCAGACTGGATGGAGTCAATATCCTTCATTTCATTGAGGGAGAGCGGCTCAAATTTGCGCGAGTAGTCCACCTCGTCAAAGCTGATGAACGGCGCGCCTTGCGGGTAGGGGCCCACTGCCACCACCTCCTTGCCCGAGCGCGCTGACTTCCTTTTCTCAAACGGCTCCAGCGATTCGCAGAGCCATCCCTTGTAGCGCGCAAGCTCGCCGATTTCGCGCCCGAAAAAGAGCCTGCATGTGGACTGCCACTTGCCGTTCAGCCTGCTGTAAAGTTCAGTGTCACCCATTCAATTCCCCTTCCCAGTGATGTTGTAAATGCTCCTTTTATAGTCGTGCGTTTTTTCAAGCGATGAGGTTATCTCCGCCAGCAGCAGCCTCTTGGCTTTCTCGAATGCCTCCTTGCCCACTTCAGAGTTCCCGATTGCATACCTGAGGTTTTTCACATTGAAGCAGAACATGGAATCGTGCACATTCTCGCAGTTGTGGCAGAAATATGAGTCGGCGCATTTGCTGCAGAAGTCCAATTCAAAGCAGCGGTTCAGGCTGTCTGAATCATAGCAATTGATGCAGAATTGGGAGTTTGAGAGCCTGCCGCCGCCGAATGCGTACTTGGAAGTAACAAGGTACAAGTTGTATGCGCCGTATTCTGACTTGTATGCTGATGCCTTGTAAAGGAAAGAGGAATCCACTGCTGCCAACGTTTCTATGGCGCCGTGGCATGTGCCTTCGAACATTTCATCTGTGAAGTACCCAATTTTGCCGAGTGAATTTCTGATGGATGCTAATCCAACAATTTCACTCTCATCAAGATGCAGGCCTTCCAAAAATGGGGATTCTTCGCTTGAAACAACCCTTTTGTCAGGCATCAGCGAATAAACCGGGTAGCATTTGCCTGGAAGGGCATACGCCTTGTTTCCAAATGGAGTGGTAAATTCCCGCAGCGAACCAACATGCTTTGAAAGCCATTTTTCATACTGCCGTATGTCTCCAGGTTCCTTCTTGAAAAGAATCCTGAATGCGGACGCAAACGATTTGTTGATTATTCCAATGTCTCCTTGCGCTTCCTTGATTTTCATTGCTGGGGCAGTTGGCAATGCAGTTTCCTTGTTTGGCACAAGTTCAAAGATGGAAGGGAATTTCTTCTTCCTCTTTAGCTCATCCCTTGATTCCCCGACGATTTTCTCCTTCAGGGCTTTGTATTTGTCCTTTGGCAGCTGAAGGTTTCCAATCCTGTAGCTCTTGTTCCTCTGATTAAAACAGAAGAGCAGGTCATGGGAGTTCATGCAGGTGGCGCAAAAATAGAGGTCGCTGCAGCTTATGGAAAGCCTGGTTTCAAAACAGCGCCTGAAGTCAGAGCATCTTACGCACCTTATTGCGAATTCGCCGTTGTCCGAGCGGAGGCTGCCGAATATGCTGCGGCTGTTCGTGGTTATGATGGATGACGCATAAACATAAGACGAGCCCTGGATGGTTGTCGAGCCTGACACATATGCCGAGTCCACAACAGCATCAGATGACTCCACAAAGCGGGAGTTGTCCAGAATCTTGTTTCCGCAATATTCCCACTTTTCTGATATTGCCTCCATTATCGAGTCAATATCCTTGACTTCATTGATTGAAAGCGTGGCAGCCTTGCCTCCTGTCTCTTCCAATGAAACGAACTTTGCGCTTTTTGGGTAATCTGCGCAGGCAAGCACCACTTCCTTGCCGGAAACGCTGGATTTTTCCCTTGCAGTGGCAGCCATGTACTCTTCCAGCCAAGCCCTGTAATCTTCCAATTTGCCTATCTCTTCTCCAAGAAGTAGCCTGCACGTGCTTTTCCACTGCCTGTCAAGACGGCTGTACGTCTCGGAAGGCATGGAATCACTTCACCATCAATAACTGCGCGAGCAATGCCTCAATCTGCAGCGTTTCGTTCGCGCCTTCCACGAGGCGGAAGTTGTACTCGCCAATCTTGTCCACAATCATGACTTTCTGGCGCTCGTCGACCGAGAGTTGGTCAACTGTTCTATACATCTGCAGAAGAACATCCTCGCCGCTCATTCCGTATTCCACCATGAGCTTGTGAAGCTTTTTCCTCGCGTCAATGAACTTGCGCGCGAGTGCCAGCTCCATCATCTCCTTAATCTCAGCAGGCTCTGCGCGCGACGCACTTTTGTATACCATCTCAGAAGTTATCTTTTTGCCGTGCATGGATGCGCCCTGAAGTGCGTTTATTGCGCGGCGCATGTCGCCTTCTGAAATGTAAAGGAGCGCCTCCACTGCCTTTTCGTCAACAGTGAGGCTCTCCTCCTTTGCCACCCTGGAAAGCATGTGCTTCACTTCGTCTTCCTGAAGGGGCCTGAAGCGAAAAACTGAGCAGCGCGACTGTATTGGCTCGATGATTTTGGAAGAGTAGTTTGCAGACAGTATGAAGCGCGTCACTTTCACGTACACTTCCATGGTACGCCTAAGCGCGTTTTGCGCGTCATTGGTAAGCGAGTCTGCCTCATCCAGGAAGATGATTTTGAAGGGAACGGACTCCAGGGACACAGTTCTTGCAAAGTCCTTTATCTTGCCGCGTACCACGTCAATGCCGCGCTCGTCCGATGCATTGAGCTCAAGTATGCAGTCGCGGTAATTCTCACCGTACAAGTCGCGCGCAAGCGCAATGGCGGCCGTTGTCTTGCCAATGCCTGGCGGGCCTGCGAAAAGAAGGTTGGGCATGTTCTTTTCCTTCACGTATGCTGCAAGCAGTTTCACTATGTCTTTTTGCCCCACAATGTCAGGAAGCGTGCGCGGGCGGTACTTCTCAGTCCAGGGTATGTAGTCTGCCATCATCCTTCCTCCCGCCCTTCTTTGCCCGCAAATGCCTTAAAAGCTTGCGCTCTCGTATTAAACCGATTATATGGACGAATTCACCATGCAGCTTGCGGTATGCTTGGCAGTAGCCGCACTTTTCGCGCTAACAGGCACGGCCTCGCCGCTTTTCGCGGTTTCGCTTTTCGCGCTTTCGCAGGCAGGCTACTTTGCCCTGCTCCAGCTGCAAAAAGGCGGGATAAAGCAACCATGGCCTGCGGCCCTTCTCGTGCTTGCCACCTTTGCCTGCTTTTTCATCGCAGCCCTGCTTTTCAACGCGATCAACTCGCTTCCCGCTCTGGTAGTCATCCCTGCAATGTTCATTCTTCCATCCATAGTGGTGGCTGCGCGGGAGATCGTCGGGTGATTGTGCTTGCATGACCAGATAAAACTCGAGCAGGAAATCCTGGCATTCTGGGAAAAGGAAAAAGTCTACGAAGAGGTAAAGCAGTCCCTCTCAGCCGGCACGCCATACTACTTCTGCGATGGCCCCCCATACGCAACCGGCCAGATACACCCTGGCACTGCATGGAACAAGGCGATAAAGGACGCGGTGTGCCGCTACAAGCGCGCACGCGGCTTTTCTGTGCGCGCTCAGCCAGGCTATGACACGCACGGACTTCCAATAGAGGTAAAGGTTGAGCAGGCGCTCAAATTCAACGACAAGCGCCAGATAGAGAAGTATGGCGTGGAGAAGTTCGTGGAAAAATGCAAGGCATTTGCCACGCAGTACATCGGCGTCATTTCCGGCCAGTTCAAGCGCACAGGCGTGTGGATGGACTGGGACAACCCGTACGTTACCTACAAGGACAGTTACATAGAGTCCTCATGGAAGACCATAAAAACCGCTCACGAAAAGGGGCTGCTGCACGAGGGCGTGTACGTTGTCCCATACTGCAGCCGCTGCGAGACCACGCTTGCAAACTACGAGCTGGAATACGGCGAGCAGGCAGACCCTTCCATTTACGTCAAATTCAAGTCGCTTTCCGTGCCCAACGAATACTTCATCATCTGGACCACCACGCCCTGGACACTTGTTTCCAACATGGCAATCATGGCACACCCCATCTACACTTACGTCAAGGCAAAGGTGGGCGACGAGACTTGGATAGTGGCAAAGGAGCGCCTTGACCACGTGCTGTCCCTCACAGGCCAGTCTGCAACAGTGGTGGGCGAGCTTTCAGGCAAGAAGCTCGAAAAGCAGAAGTACGAGCATCCGCTTCAAGGCCAAATAGGCAAGAAATGCGAGCGGCTCGTGGTGCTGTCAAACGAATTCGTCACGCTTGAGGACGGGACAGGGCTTGTGCACTGCGCCCCTGGCCACGGCCCTGAGGACTTCATAATAGGCAAGCGCTTTGGCCTTGAGATCTTCTCGCCAATAGACTCCACAGGCAAATTCACTGCACAGGCAGGGGCCTACTCAGGCATGCCTGCGCGCGAGGCATCTGCGCATGTGATTGAGGACCTGAAAGCTTCAGGCTCGCTCATACATGAGGCCAAGGTGGCGCACCGCTACCCGCACTGCTGGCGCTGCAAGACGCCGCTCATCTTCATAGCCACCAACCAGTGGTTTATCTCGATTTCCAAGCTCAAGGAAAGGATGATGTCCGAGATTGGCAGCTGCGAGTGGCAGCCGCCGTTTGCCAAGACGCGGTTCTCGGATTTCGTATCCACTGCGCCTGACTGGTGCATTTCACGCCAGCGCTACTGGGGCATACCCCTTCCCATCTGGAAATGCGGAAGCTGCCACCACCTCAAGGTGGCAGGCTCGCGCGACGAGCTTCCAAAAGTTGAGGGGCTGCACCGCCCGCACATAGACAAGGTAAAGCTCAAGTGTGAAAAGTGTGGCTCGTCCGCGCACAGGGTGCCGGACATTCTGGATGTTTGGTTTGACTCGGGCAACGCAGTCTGGGCATCGCTTGAGCCGGAAGAGCGCGCCAAATTCCCCAAGACCGATTTCATCGTGGAGGGCAAGGACCAGACGCGCGGCTGGTTCTACTCGCTTTTGGGCTCAGGAGTGGTGCTCAACAACGAAATCCCCTACAAAACGCTTCTCATGCACGGCTTTTTCGTGGACGAAAAAGGCGAGAAAATGAGCAAGTCAGTGGGCAACTTCGTGCCCCTTGAGGAAGTGCTTGACAAGTACGGCGCAGACGCTTTCCGCCTCTGGGCGCTGTCAAACACCGTGTGGGACGACCTGCGCTTCAACTGGGACGAGATAAAGGAGGCGCACCGCGCAATAGGCACGATTTACAACCTTGGGATATTCCTTTCGCGCTTCTGCGCTTCTGACACAAAGCCGCCGCTGCCCGACGACTCGCTTTTACTCCCAGAGGACAAGTGGCTGCTCTCAAGGCTTTCAGCCACGACAGAGGCTTGCACAGAGACCCTTGACACCTACAGGCCGCACATCGCAGCAAAGGCGGTGCGCGCTTTTCTGATAGAGGATGTGAGCCGCGTGTACATGAAGCTTGCAAAAAGAAGGATTGACGATGAAGGGCCGTCCTCGCCAGCAGCAGGCGTGCTCTACCATTCCATATTCGACGCGCTTTGCATGCTCTCGCCATTCTCCCCTTTCATCTCCGAGCACATCTACCGCTCGTTCTTCATGCGCCACGAGGGAAAGAATTCAATCTCGCTTTTCTCTTGGCCTGAAGCGGACAAAAAGCACCACGACGCGCTTCTTGAGAGGCGCTTTGAGGTGGCAATGGAAATCTCCGCCGCGTGCGCAAACGCGCGCCAGAAGGCAGACATCAAGCTGCGATGGCCCCTGGAAGAAGCGCGCATAGTGTCAGAGTCAACAGAGGTGCTATCCACAGTCGAGCACTTGTCCGGGCTTATCGAGCTTCTCACAAACGTCCGCTCCGCAAAGCATGCCCGCCAGCCCAAGGCATCCCTTGAGGTCGTGGTGAACAAGCCCAAGGTGGGCGCGGCATTCAAGCGCGACTCGCCCTCAGCGCTTGCGGCAATCGAAAAAGTGACGGCGCAGGACATTGAGAAATGGCTGTCAGGCGAGGAGAAAACGCTTATGGCAGGCACTTTTGAGATAACGCGCGAAATGGTGGAGCTTCGCGAAAGCGCAAAAGGATTTGCAATCGCAGCCTTTGAGGGTGGCAAGGTCTACCTAAAGACCCAGATGAAAAAGGAGCTCTACGAGGTGGCAATGGTGCGCGAAGTCGCGCGCCGCGTGCAGCTCATGAGAAAGGAGAAAAAGCTCGTGGAGTCTGACGGCATAGCGCTGCACCTGCATACGGATGACAAGGAGCTTACCTCAATAATCAAGAGGCACTCAGACGAAATCGCGCGCCAGGTGAATGCCTCGTCCGTAGGCACGACAATCCCTTCGCGCGGCGCCAAGAAGGAGTGGGAGATTGACGAGGCAAAGCTCACAATCGCGATAGAGAAGAAGTAGGGTATATATTCTTTTTGCCTTATATCGAGAAAAACAGAGGAACAGTGGTGATGGTTTGATTTGCGAAAGATGCAGTTCACAGGAATACATGCTCGAGAAGTGCAACTCATGCGGCAAAATGGTCTGCGAGTCTTGCGAAAAGTCGGCAAAGCGTGTAAAGAAGGTTTCGCGCGTCGTGATTTGCAAGGACTGCTGGAGCGACATGAAGAAGCGCTCCAAGTTCAAGGCGCTTTGAGCGTCCTCACCATTTTTTATCTTAGTGGAATTCGCTCTGATCTTCCACTTCTAAAAAAGCACTTGCGAATGCTTTTTTAACTATGCCTTCTTTTCTCTTTCGGTGTTCATACGGGCTCGATAAAGCGTATTTTTGCAAGGCAGATACTGGACTCCAGAGGCAACCCCACGGTGCAGGCAGACGTTTCCACTGCGCGCGGGTTTGGCAGGGCGTCCGCGCCCTCAGGCGCATCCACCGGCATCCACGAGGCACTTGAGCTTCGCGATGGCGGCAGGAAGTGGGGCGGCAAGGGAGTGTCAAAGGCAGTTGCGAACGTGAATGGCAAGATTGCTCGCGCGCTGCGCGGGCACGAAGTGTCAAGCCAACAAGGCATTGACGCGCTCATTTGCAGGCTTGACGGCACACCCAACAAATCGCGCCTCGGCGCAAACGCCACCACCGCAGTTTCGCTCGCATGCGCGCAGTGCGCGGCAGACGAGAAAGGCGTGGGGCTTTACAGGCTGCTTGGCGGAAAAAAGCTTCCAGCGCCCATGATGAATGTGCTCAATGGCGGCAAGCACGCGATGACCGGCCTGTCCATTCAGGAGTTCATGGTGTTCCCCCTCCAATTCCCTTCGTTTTCCGAAGCGCTTCGCGCAGGCACCGAAATTTACCAAACACTTCGCGGCATTATTGCGAAAAAATACGGCGGCGCTGCAACAGGGCTTGGCGACGAGGGCGGCTTTGCCCCGCCGTGCAAGGACGCGCACGAGGCGCTCTCACTGCTTGAGAAAGCAATAGGCGATTGCGGCTATCAAAAGCGCGTGAAAATTGCAATTGACGCGGCAGCCTCATCATTTTACCAGGAGAAAGCCGGCAACTACCTGGTGGACAGGAAAAAGATGTCATCAGGGCAGCTGACAGACTTCTATGCCTTGCTTGCCAAAAGCTATCCCATAATAAGCATCGAAGACCCGTTTCACGAGGAGGCTTTTGGCGACTTTGCCGCCCTTCGCAGGAAGCTATCTGGAAAGGCGCAGCTTGTGGGCGATGACTTGGTGGTCACCAGCGTGCCCCGCCTGCTACAGGCAATGAAGCAGCGCTCCATATCCTCCCTTCTCCTAAAAGTCAACCAGGTGGGCACGCTTTCAGAGGCAATCGACGCGGCCATGCTCTGCCGAAGGAACAAGCTTGGCGTGGTGGTGTCGCACCGCTCAGGCGAGACTGAGGATGCCACGATTGCGGACATTGCAGTTGGGCTGAACTGCGGGCAGATAAAAACAGGCGCGAGCGCGCGCGGCGAGCGCACTGCCAAGTACAACAGGCTGCTCCAGATAGAGGAAGAATTGCCCTCAGGAAGCTTTGCGCGAGCCTCAGGCATCGTATTATAGGTTTTTTGCGAGAGGTAAATCCATGCTGTTGTGGACAAACGAAAAGGAACAGTTTTCTCACATTTCGCTCATGTTCACGTTTTCCTTCTCCATACTTCTCATTCTTGGCGTTCTTTGCATGGTGTTTGCCAACTTCAACCTGGGTCTGGTGCTCTTCTCGCTTGGCGTGGTGCTTGTGGCAGGCAACGAATACCTGGTCTTTCGGAGGCTGCGCACGCGCGAGCACATCGCGACGCTTCGCATGCCATCCAAGGCGATTGAGGACATGCTGAATTTTGCAATACTTGCCTACATACTGCCCTCAACCGCAGCGATTTTCCTTTACTTTTTCGCAGACATGAGCATGCAGGTGCTTATCGTCGTGTTTGCAGGCTTTTTGCTTACCAGCATAAAGATAGTTTCCCGCTCAATGCAGTTTTACTTCTCAAAGTAAGGGTATGGAAAAATAAAAGGAAAAATGGGCTTACTTCCTGTACTTTTTCTTCACGCCGTATTCGGGATGGTCTGAAACGTCTTTCAGCTGGCCTGCAAGGAACTCTGCCATCTTGTCGCTGTCCTCAGAGCCAACAAGCACGTTGGAGCGCCAGCTCCACTGCGCTGCAAGAGTTGCCTTGTCCCCCTCGCTTTTGACAACATAGCCGGTGGTGACTGCAAGCAGGTAGGGCCTGCCAACCATCTCCTTTCGAAGCTCAACGTCAAGCTTTTCCACAAGTGCCCCAAGCTTTTTCTCATCCACAAACTCAAGCTTGGCCTCTTCCTTCTCTTCCTTTTTTTTGTCCGCCATACAAACACCAGCGCCTCGGACAGGACTTGAACCTGTGACCTATGGATCGCTGCCGCGCACGTGCGCGATAACAGTCCATCGCTCTACCTTTCAGTCTCACGAGGACCGTCCCTCATGAAAAGACTGAGCTACCGAGGCAAATTTTCGCCAAATGCTGCGCATTTGACGATCTTCGTTGGGCGTTGCCCAACGTCTCGCAGTTTTCGCTTCGCGAAAACTACGATGCCACTGGCCAGCAAACAACCCGAAGTTCAATTCATTTTTCCCTTCGGGGTTCGTGCCATAACGTTTCCAGACCACTTTTGACCTATACTGTCTTTTATCTGAAACCATGCCTGTGGCTTCCCCCTTTTGCTGCGATGGTTATTAAAAACTGCGGTTTTCGCCCTGGCAGGTTATTTTGTTGAAAAATGGCACGGAGCCGTACTTTCCTGCTGCACGAAGATTCCTATTGCAGCTTCACGCAACTTAACTTAGATTAAGCAAATCCCGATTCTGCTTAATCAGGCTGCAACGCAACCATTATAAATTATACATATCAAAAGTATCGTTAAGCGATACTATGAAGATACAGAAATCGATGCGTTTCGGCGAGCAGGAGGTAAAACTGCTCTTCGCGCTTGAACAGGGAAAGAGCCCCGTTTTCACGATAGCGCAAGCGCGCAAGGCGCTTGGGACGACTGACGCCTCGGTCAAGAACGTCCTTTCACGCCTGAAGAGGAAGAAGCGCGTCATTCCTTTGCAGCGTGGGGTTTACCTGTTTGCGCCCCTCAAAAGCGGGCAGGAAGGGCAATGGACTGAAAATGCTTTTTCTGTTGTGCCTTACCTCGCTGGAACTGGCAAATATTATATCGGATTTGCCGCTGCGATGAACTATTGGGGCATGACAGAGCAGCTGCCCCTGACAGTGGGCATTGCGATGGAGAGGCAAAAAAAGCCCGTAAGCGCAGTACAGTCGAAATTTGTATTCGTGGCAAAAAAGCGCCTCGGGGATTATGAAAAAATCTCCATAGCGGGCACGAATGTCAACATCTCTTCGGTTGAGCAGACTGTGCTTGATGCGCTGGCTTTCCCCGAATACTGCAACGGGATTGAGGGGGCGGCCAAGGCGGTTTGGAGCGCAAGAAATAGCATTGACTGGAAGAAGCTCTCTTTGCTTGCGAAGGCAGGGAAAGGCGCGGTGCGGCAAAGGCTGGGCTATCTGCTCGAATTGCTGGGGCTGGAAAAGCGCGCAAAAGCAATTGAGGGCAAGTTTGCCGGCTTTTCCTGGCTTGCCCCCAATGCCCAAAAAGCGGAATTCCAATACTCGAAGAGGTGGGGCTTAAAGATTAACCTGAAAAAAGAGGATGTGCTTGAATTCCAGAGGGGATACTGATGGATTTGACTGAATTGAGGAAAAGGGCGATGAAGGAAGGCATACCTCTGGCAATAATGGAGAAGGATTACGCGCTTTCCGTTGTGCTTCTTGAATTGTCAAAGACTGCCCTGAAGGGCAATTCCTTGTTCAAGGGTGGCACGGCAATAAAGAAAGTCTATTTTCCAAATGCAAGGTTTTCCGAAGATTTGGATTTCACTGCGCCGAATATGAAACAGGATGAAATAACGCACGCGCTGAAAACCATGCTTGAAAACAAGGAGATTCTTGGCATCCGGTTTGGCACCCTTGAGCACGAGAAGACGGGCGCAGGGCTTCGGCTGTCAGTCAAATTCTCAGGGTTCCTTGAGCAGCCACAGAGGATACGCTTTGACTTCAGCTTCAGGGAAAATGCAGTCTTGCCGCCTGTTGAAAAAGAAGTGATTGACAGCTATTCGCTTGGCAAGGCAGGCATACGGACCTTGCAGGTGGAAGAATTGCTTGCCGAGAAAATCCAGGCGGCATTTTCGCGCACGGTTGCAAGGGACCTGTACGACATTTGGTTCCTGCTGAACAACGGCGTCAAATTGGATGTCGCGCTTATCCGCAGGAAATTCGCGTATTACAACGAAAAATACGAACCGGAAAAGCTGGAAGGCAGGCTCAATGGCTTCAAGCTGAAATGGAATCAGGATTTGGGGCAGTTCCTGAAAGAGGTGCCTGCATTCGAAATGGTCGGAGCGGACGTGCTGAAGCAACTTTTAGGGCAAAGAGGATGAGAATTTGAACGGAACTTCGCTGAAACTGACGATAGAACTCGTGCCGTCCACCTCCTGGTGGAAAAGCCTCAGGGCAAAGATGCCAAAGGATGAATGGGATGCGATTAGAAAAAGCGCATACGCAAGGTTTGGATACCGGTGCGCGATCTGCAATTCAAAGGGCAGGATGCACTGCCACGGGGTTTGGGAATTCGATGATGCAAGGCACGTCCAGAAATTGAAGGATTTCATTGCGCTCTGCGAGATGTGCCATTATGTCAAGCACATCGGCCTTGCAAGTGTCAAGGCGTCGGAAGGGGAGTTGGATTACAACGAGGTTGTAAAGCACTTTTTGAAGGTGAATGGCTGCGACATGCGGGCTTTTGAAAAGCACAAGGATGCTGCATTTTCCAGATGGCAGGAGCGCTCCAGTCATGAATGGAGAGTGGATGCGAGTGTGTATGAAAAGCTGCGAAGCGCGATGCTTGATAAAAAGCAGCACAGGCTGTTTGAGGAGAGCTTATGAAGAAGCTGGAGGGGATGACGCGCGAGGATGTGCGAAAGCTTGTCGACTACAAGATATTCGAGCGCGGAGTCGAGTACTTTGCAGAAGGGCATGTGATTGAGCCATCTGTTTCCGGCAATAAAATCATGGCTGAGGTTGAGGGTTCGTCATACCAGAATTACAGGACTTCTGTTGAACTCGCCAATGGGCAACTGGAATGCAAATGCGACTGCCCGTATGATTGGGGAACCTGCAAGCACGTGATTGCGCTGCTTCTTCATTGGGTAAAGGAAAAGGATGATTTTGAAGACCTTGGCCACGTTGCCGAGAAGATGGAAAAGATGCCGCGCGAGGATTTGCTGAAGATTCTGAGGCGCTTTGCCAAGGATGAGCCGCAAAGATTCGTCGAAATTGTTGATTTGGCGCTGGTGGGCGAAATAGCTGACGAAACAAAGGCACTGGACTTCGTCACGAAGGCTAAGAATATCCTTAGAAATGGCGATGACCGCAGAATTTCCGATGTTGTGAGGAGAGTGATCATCATTCATGAGCAAGCCCTTGGTCGCTTTAAGAGCGATGGAGCGAACTATGCTGCTGGCCAGCTGTTCAGAATCGCTTGCGCCTTTCTTGACGCACCTTGGGTTTGCGAGGATTCGAAAGGCGAGGGCATCGGGCTGGTTTCGGAATTGCTTGACGATGTGCGGTTGATATGGATGAACCACAAAATTTCTAAGAAGGTGAAGAAGGAAATCCTGGATGAGACCTGGAAAATAATAAATGCCGACACAACGCTCTTGACCGATTCTTTTGACGACTTTTTCGAAAGCACATGCAAGGGCGAATGGGAACGGAAAATCATGCGAAAGCCAATAATCCAGCGATTGGTTCGGCTAGAAGAACTTGAAAATAGGGGGCGGCAGTACAAGTCGTATAGGTATGAGCAAACGCTTCACTTTGCACGGAAGTTCGGTTACATCAGCCAAAAGGGAGTTTACATCCAAGATTAATGCCTCAAGCCCCTCTGAAATCCATCATGTGTGCTTTTTATCGCCTTTCATTTCTTAATGTGGTATTAAATGTATACTCGTGAATGCCACTGGCCGGATTTGAACCAGCAACACATCGGTCTTCAGCCGATTGCTCTCCCAGGTTGAGCTACAGTGGCGCGTAGTCGGACATTTGCTCAAAAAAGTTAAAAAGGCACTATCAGGCGTGCTTGCTAGAAAGCAGAGCGAGGGCCTTTTCATGCGGCGCGTCCGTCCTCAACGCTGTCGGGCAAAAGTGCGTGCGCGAGGCACAAAAGCCTGCCTTGCGCAATTTTTCCACAGCATCCTCAATGGGCAGTATCTTGCAGCCCCTCTTTTTCGCAACCTCGTGCAAGTCATAGTAGCCAATGGACTTCACGCCAGCTTCGTCGCTTACAGTGCGCAGCAGCTTTTCAATCTCTTTTGCTTTTGAGTATTTCCTCTCTGCATTGAGCGACAGCATTCTTTCAACAAGCACAGCATCCCAAAGCTCGCCTAGGTAAAGCTGGCCGCCGATCATAAGCTGCGCGCCGCAGTGCGGGCACTCTTTTTGAAGCGGCAGCCGCTTCCCATCGCGCCACTGGCAGGAGGGGCAGTAGGAAACATAGCCTATTTTTTTCATCGCCTCAACTGCTTTCACTGCGCCTTCCTCAACTTTGAAAAGCACCTTCACATAGTGGCGATGCGACAGGGTGAAAATCGGCGTTGCAGCCAAATTCAGGGGCGCAAATTCCCTTACCACTGCAGCCGACAGTATCCTGCACGCATTCTCATGGCAAAACTCGTTGTTCAGAGGGGCTGCGGCATAATTCTTCAGGCAGGCTGCGTGGTGCGCGCCGCAAAGCACTGCGACGTCAGTGGCAGTTGCGGATAGATAGCCTCCCCTGTTGGCGGCAAGGCAGCGCGCGGCATCATGCAGGAACGGCTGCGGCGAGCCAAACGGGTCCAGCTCCACAAACCCGGATGCATTCTCCCGCAAAAACTCGTTTGCATCAGAACAGGCAACGTTGCACTTCACCTTGTTTTTCACAGCATTTTTCTTCGCGCACGCGGCTGCTTGCCTGCTGGCATCCACAAGCGCCAGTTTGCCAACATTCCTGTTCTCAAGCTTGTAGCGCAAGCCACGCACGCCGGACGCGCACATGGCATCCACAACATCAACTTTCCCGCCAATCGCGCCTACTGAAAGCGAGAAAAGCGAGCGGCAAAGTTCCATCTGCGGGTTGTAGAACACGCCTGATGCCAGCGCGATTTTCACCTTCCCCTCCGCAATGGTGGCTGCCATGTGGGCTAATAGCAAACAAAGCAATAAAAAAGCGCCATGATGCGCTTTTTTAGATTTGGAATTGCCAGTTCCAAAGTAATAAAAAATACCCATGCGTCTCACTAGCATGCAAGCAGAGATACGCCGCTCTATCATCTCAGGCTCAGCCCAAGCGCCGCCAAGCGCGCCTCTTTCCCACCGTGCCATTGTGCTTGCCACTCTCTCGCCCGGGCAGACGCAAATATCAGGCATCCCCTCCCTGCCGGGCATGCAGGCAACAATTTCTGCCTGCCGCGCCTTGGGCGCGGACATCGTCCAGTCAGGAGCCATTGTGGACGTCTTTGGGCCTGAGGGGCTTGCGCAGCCTTCCGAAGTGGGCTGCGCAGACAGCAACACCACTCTCAAGTTCATGCTGCCGCTTTGCGCCTCGCTTGGCTCTGAGATGAACATCACGGCATCCAGCAGGCTTTCAGGCGCAGACCTGTCGCCATTCCTTGACTTTCTCACCGAAGCGGGCGCGCAGGCATCTCAAAGCGTGTCATTCCCCGCCCGGGTGAAAGGGCCCATTTCACTGGAGGAAAAGCTCTATCTCGGGGGGTTGGGCTCGCAATTCCTGTCAGGCCTGCTTCTCTGCGCGCCGCTGCTTCCAGGCGGCTCGTCAATCGGAATTGAGGGTGGGGTGCCTGGCTGGCAATATGTGAGGGAGACAATGATAATGATGAAGGAATATGGCATTGAGTTCTACTCTGACACACATGACTTTCTCTCCTTGCCAGGCGGCCAGGTCTATTTGCCGCCTGAGAACATACGTGTGCCTGCCAGCTCCTATCTTTCCTCCTTCCTTCTCCTCGCAGGCGCGCTTTCAGGCAAGGCAACCCTAAAGGGAAGCTGCGACTGGCAGTCGCACGACCACATTTTCCGCGCATTTGGCGCAGGCGTAACCATCCGCAAGCACGAAATCTCGGTTTCCGCAGGCTCGCTTTCAGGAATTGAGCTTGAGGCAGAGGAAGCGGGATTGCTGCTTCCTCACGCAATAGTCCTTGCATGCGCATCATCCGGCGAAACAAGTATAAGCGGCCTCGCGTCAGTGCCGCGCCGCCTTCAGGCGCGCGTATCCAAGCTCTGCCGCGAGCTTGGCAGGATGGGCGCAAAAATCACAGAGGAAAAAGGTGGTCTGTCAATAACAGGGGGAAAATTGGCCGGCGCCAAGGTGACTCCTGACGGTGATGCAGCGGTGGCAATGGCTGTTGCGGCAGCTGCAGTGTGCGCGTCCGGGCCCACCGCAATAGATGGCGCGGAGTGCGTGGAGCGCACCTACCCGAACTTCTTCCGCGACCTTGTTTCGCTTGGCGCGATTGTAAGGTAGAACGAAACTAGCGCTTGCGCTATATGGGCAATTTTTTCAGGCAGGCACAGCCGAGCTTACAGCTCGCCGACCCTGCGCTTCATCTTGCGCTTAAGGCGCTTGCGCCTCTTTTTCAGCCATTTCCAGCGCATTCTCCCCTTCTTTTTGTGGGCTTGAAGGGCGAGCCTTCAGGCTTTCCACTTTCGGGGACGCGAACCCATGTCATATCACCTGATTTTAGCATAATTTGCTGCCTTCTTATTTTCCCATGCCTATAAAAAGCTATTCTTTGCGCCACTTCTTCCGGTAGGCGTCAATCAAGCCATGCGCGTAGTTTATGCAGCCAAAAGCTGTGACGTAGTCGCGCTTCTTCAGGAAGTATTTTGTGTCCTCGCAGTAGCGCTGAGCAAGCCCGATGACATCGCGCGTCTCGTCGGTTTCTTTCACTTCCCCCACGTTTTGGTAGAACTGCCTTATGTCCGACTCAATGCGTGCCTTGTCGGTTGCCATCCTCTTTTTCGCAGCCATATTCTAACCCCGCTCCATGTACCTTGCGCGCTTCTCTATTTCGCGG
Source organism: Microcaldota archaeon (assembly GCA_964650545.1). Taxonomy (GTDB): domain Archaea; phylum Micrarchaeota; class Micrarchaeia; order Anstonellales; family Anstonellaceae; genus UBA10161. The sequence continues at coordinate 85,104 of CAZYTZ010000001.1, forward strand.
CTCATCCTCACAACGGACGGCTTGCCGCCTGTGCGCGCGTAGGCTGCCACAAACGCCTCTCCGCGCCTTCCCAATGCCTTTTTCATTGTTACAACATCAGTTCCCTTGTCCTCAGCATCGTGCGAAATGCTCCCAAGGCCAAAGTCAATCACAGCCATGCCATCAGATGTGAGCATGAGATTCGCCGGCGTGAAGTCGCCATGCACAACATCAACCGAGTGCAGCGCGGAAAGTATTTTCGCAGCAGAGGCAATTTCGCGCGCTTTTATTGGCCTGCTGGCAAGCGCATGGTAAAGCATCACCCCATCCAGGAACTTCATGAGGATGGCAAAGTCAGACACTTCATAAACTACCGGGCAAATCACGTCTGCCTGCTTTGCGCGCGACAGCAGCCTTGCCTCGCGCCGCGTGCGCTCGCGCCTTATCTTTTCATCAAGCGCAGGCGCCCTGTAGCGCTTCTGACAGCGGAATTTCTCCACTGCTGGCAAGGACAGCACGCGCGTTTTTTTCAGAATTGCTTCAGCGCCTTTCATTTTACCCCTCAGGCAATGGACGGCAGGCTGACAAGGAAGAAAGAAAGAGCAACCGCGCCAAGCCAAATTTTCCAGTCCCAGGCAAATATCTTGCTTCCGTCAAGCGGATAGAACGGAATGAGGTTGAAAAGCGCAAGCCAGGCATTCACCATGAACCCTATTGAAAATATCCTGGCAAGTTGCAGCGGAAGGTCAAGGAACAGCAAAGGCGCGAGAAACACCACGCACAGCACCCAGTTTGCAGCAGGCCCAGCAAGCGAGATGAGGCCATTCTCCTTTATTGAAATGGGGCGCATGGCATAGATGTAGACTGCGCCTGGAGCAATGAAGAATATGCCCGCCCCTGGCCCCCAGATTATTTGGGGCACAACCACCAAGGCAAGCGCAAATGCCAGGCCTGCTGGCCAGGCGACAAAGCGCGCACGCGCGCCGTACTTTATTGCAAAGTACTTGTGCGAAAGCTCGTGGAGCACAAAGCCGCTTCCCAGCGTGATTATGGCTGCGGCCATGTAGAAAAGAAAGGTGGAAGGCTCAAGCTTGAGGCCCAGCTGGTAGAATGTGAACACGAGGGAGATTGCAAGCACGGAGACTATGATGTCAAATGCCTCCTGCTTGCCTATTGCCAACCTGTTGAAGTTAATCATAGAAACACCGCACGCCATTGCCAGGCGTTACCTGTACATGGTGTTTGCCTCTCCTTTGGCAAACTTCTTTATCTTGTCCACGTACGCCTTGGTGATGGAGGGCTTGACCGTCCCAAGCGACTCCTCAAAGTCCTTCGGCTCAACCTTGTCAACATTCACGCCGCGCCTGATTGCCGCCATGCCTGCCTCGCGGCACACGTTCTCAATGTCGGCGCCTGTGTAGCCATCCGTCTTTGTCGCAATTTCCGGCAGGTTCACTGCCTTTGTAATAGGCATTGCCTTTGTGTGTATCTTGAGTATCTCCAAGCGGGTTTTCTCGTCAGGCGGGGGAATCTCTATTATCCTGTCAAACCTGCCGCCGCGCATGAGCGCCATGTCCATAAGCTCAGGCCTGTTGGTGGCTGCAATCACCACCACGTTCTTCAGGCCCGTAAGGCCGTCCATTTCGGTGAGCAATGTGTCAACAACCCTCTCAGTCACGCGGTTGCCTTCATCCCCTCCTCCCCTGTGCGGGGCTATGGAGTCGATTTCGTCAATGAAAATCACGCAGGGAGTTGCCATGCGCGCCTTCCTGAATGTCTCGCGCACTGCCTTTTCCGAGTTGTGGACAAGAAGATCCCCATTGCCTGCGAGGAACCGCTGGCAGCCTGGCACTCCTATGTCATAAACGTGCTGCCTGTTATAAGGAATTTTAGCCACAGAAATTACCTTATCCCAGTGATAGTCGCTTTCCACAAGCTCCCACGCGAGCTTGAAAGTGCGTTGCGGGTCATGCCTTTCAAGCGCCTGGCGCAGCCTGTCAATTCCAATTGTCGCGCTCTTTGCCCACTCCTCAAACCCGTTCTCCACGAGCCATATTCGCAATCCCAAATCCAGTGGCACCTGGCTGCTGCGCCTCCACGCTTTTCTGGAGGGATATGCCATAAGGCGCTCCTGCTTTGATTTTTGGCTGAACCCGATTTCGAAGAATTTTTCGAAGTTTGACACTCCGCTGAAGAGGACCTTGAACTTTTCTTTTCCATTCCTTTTTTCAACACCTCTGTAAAGAGTGGCTACAATGCCGAAATGAAGGAGCATGTGCTGCAAATCGTGTGCGAGTTGCCGGCTGGACGTTGACGCTTCCACGTATGAGCGGTGGCTGTTGCCGTGCACGCTTCCATCGCCGCTGTAATAGGCGCGCAGGAAAGCCGCCATGTGGAGATTGGGCGCGGCGAAAAGGAAATCAGGAATCCGTTTGTTGTCCGCATAGGGGGCAAGCGCCAGTGTTTTTTGGAAGAAGAGGGCGAGCAATGGGTGCTCTGCCCTTATCACTCCGTCATATGCCTTGGCTTCAATTCCAAGGCGGGCGAGGGATGCCGAAAGCTCACATCGGTTTTCCTCATTATGGTTGGAAAAGCGAAGGCATGTCGTGTTGTAATCCCCTTCCGCCACCCAAAAGCCAAGGACATAGCACAAATCGCGGGTTGCGTGGAGCCTGCCCGGTAAGACCTGGCTGCTTCCGAAATACCCAAGGCGAAGCCCGGAAGAATCAAAAGCCACATTTGCGGTATCCATGAGCTTGAGGAACGCTGGAAGAGATAGAGAATTTTTGCCTCCGGCTATGTTTTCACTTACGTAGCGCGCAGACAGCCCCAGAAGCGATGCGACACTGTTCTTCCCGAGCCTTTCAATTGCTTTTTTGAATAGGGGCGAAGGCTTGACAAAAACGTGCGGGTTGTCCCTGAAAAGCTCTGCGAGGTCCCAGACTGCCTGCTGCCCAAGGCTCGGCAGGCGGCTTGGCATGGCAACATGCGTTTCATTTGCAATGAGCCGATTTGCAGGGGTTGCGCCTACGGAACCGCCACTTAGCGTGAAAAGGGCGTGGTCCGCAGTAACGGTTATCTCTCTCCCCGTCCGTGTGGTGATGTGATAAAGCGATTCCGGCGAGCGATGGCGTATGAAATCCTCAATCGGCGCAAGAACCGACTTGCCGTTCTCATCCAAGGTAAATGTCAGGAGTTTCTGTTTCTGCGCGGTTTTTTGAACAAGACTTCCGTTTTCATTTTCATTCATGTGCGCATCGACCAATTCGCCTATCTTCATGCGTTTTAAGCCTCCTTCATCTGCGACCCAGACGGTTTCATCGTAAGCAAGTGATTCTCCCACCCACTTGCTAAGCACTTCTGGGCCCTTGATGGCGATGAAGTTCGCCTCAGTTTCCGTGGCAACAGCCTTTGCAAACATGGTCTTGCCTGTGCCAGGCAATCCCACAAGCAGTATTCCCTTGACAGGCCTGATTCCCATCTTGGTGAAAACCTCGGGGCTTTTCAGCGGCAGCTCCACTGCCTCTTTCAGCTCCTTTTTCACGTTCTCAAGCCCGCCGATGTCGCTCCAGCGGATGTTTGGCCTCTCGATGAATACCTCTCGCAAAGCAGACGGGCGCACCTCGCGCAGGGCATTGAAGAAGTCCTCGCGCGTCACCTTCAAATTATCCAGTATCTCTGCAGGGATGAATTCCTGGTCAAGGTCAATTTTCGGCAATATCCTTCGCAGCACCTTCATTGCCGCCTCTTTTGTGAGGGCTGAAACGTCAGCCCCGGTATAGCCGTGCGTTATGCTTGCAAGCTCGTCAAGATTGACATCCTCTGAAAGAGGCATGCTCCTTGTGTGTATCTGCAGTATTTCCTTCCTGCCCGGCCTGTCAGGCACGCCAAGCTCAACCTCACGGTCAAACCTTCCCGGCCTGCGAAGCGCTGGGTCAATGGAATTCGGGCGGTTGGTGGCGCCAATGACTATCACTTGCCCCCTTGCCTTCAGGCCGTCCATCATGGTGAGGAGCTGGCTCACCATCCTGCGCTCCACCTCGCCTTGCGCCTCTTCTCTCTTAGGCGCAATGGCATCTATTTCATCCATGAAAATGATTGAAGGCGCATTCTCCTCTGCGTCCTTGAAAAGCTGGCGCAAGCGCTCCTCTGACTCGCCCACGAACTTGGAGACAAGCTCAGGTCCGCCAATGTGCACGAAATTCGCTTCGCTTTCCGATGCCACTGCGCGCGCAAGCAGCGTTTTTCCAGTGCCTGGCGGGCCGTAGATAAGCACTCCCTTTGGCGCCTCAATGCCAAGCCTCTCGAAAAGCTCTGGGTGGCGAAGCGGAAGCTCCACCATCTCCCTGATTTTCTGCACTTCCTCCTTCAGGCCGCCAATGTCCTCATAAGTGATGGATGCGACCTGCACAGTCTCCTTCTCAGGCGCTTCTTTGAGCACAAGCTCTGTGCTCTCGTTTATCATCACAATTCCTGCTGGCTGCACCATTGCGGCCACAAGCGGGAATGAGGTGCCGAAAACGCCTATGAAAATCGTGTCCCCGCGGTTTATTGCGCGGCCTACCATCTTCTTCTTCACGAACTGGTCAAAGCCAGGCGAGTACTTCATGGGCTGCGTTGGGGCAAGCACCACCTTTTTCGCCTCTTTCAGCTCTGCTTTCTTAATCGTAATCTTGTCGCCAAGCCCAACGCCCGTATTCTGGCGCAGGTAGCCGTCCATGCGGATTATGTTCAGTCCCTCGTCCTGAGGGTGCGCCTGCCAGACAAGCGCAGCAGTGCTCCTCTTGCATTTGAGCTCCACAATGTCCCCTGTTGAGACATCCAGGTCCTTCCTTGCCTTTGAGTCAATCCTGATCAGGCCCCTGCCCACGTCGTTTTGCAGCGCCTCTGCGACCTTGAGTTCGATTGATTTTGCCATAAAAGACACCCTTTTCTCTCTGCCTAAAAAAGCCTCAAAAGCTTAATAAGGAGGCGGGTTTTTGCGCGGATACGCGCGCTTTTTGTGGCAACTGCGGCATATTCATGCTTTTTAAGCACTTTGCCCATACTTTCGCCCGGTGGTGGGATGGCTGACATGAAACAGGTGCCAAAGCAGACAAAGGCGCAGAAATTCTTCCGCAAGCTCAATCCTGCTTCATGGTTCAGCAGGAAAAACGAGGAAAAGGCATCTCCCCTGCCGCAGCTCGACCCTGAGCTTAAGAGGAATTTCAGCATCTTGTACATAGGCTCGGTGATGGATGGAGCAATACCTCTTTTCCCCAAGTATGAATTGGGCAAAAAGGGCGATGCGCACAAGAAAATGGATGTGGCAGGCGCGCTTGTCGAGCGCGCAAAGGATTCCTTTGGCGCCATGAAAAGCATAAACAAGGACACAACCCCGACGATGGCCAAAATGTATCCACAGTATCACCGCAATGCAACCCAAAATCTCAAGGATGCCGTGCAACTTTATGCCTATGCCGCCGCGCTTCTGGCGGACGGCTCGAATCTCAAGAACCAGGCAAATGAAAAGATCAAGGAATGCAAAACGCTTCTGGAAGCAGTCAACCAATATCACTGCAATGCCGTGCCTGGAATAAAGAGCACGGAAGAAGCAGCCGCCCTCTCCAAAACCGAGCTTACTTCGGAAGAGCGTGCGCGCGTCCAGGTGAATATGACGCACACGCTTTTTTCATATGCAAAGGAAAACTATGAGCGAATGAGAGAGGAGCTTTCCAATGCAATGGATGGCGCCTCAGGCAACGAAGCAGCATATGATTCATATTGCAAAGATGCCAAGGACTGTGCAAGCCAGGCCATTGACGACTATAAGGGTGCATTGGAAATTGCTGGATATTCCTCTGAGGCTGAAGTTGCAAAAACGGCAAGCATCTGCCTGAAAAAATGCGAAAAGCTTTGGAGGGAAATCGTATCCCACCAGGGCAACAAGAGCATTGTTCAAATCTGCACCATTACCCTGCGCAAGGACGCAGAGGCTCCATATTTCTCTGAATCCGCCCGCAAGATTGCCGTGGGCATAAAGCAGGCGCTTGAGGAAAACAGCATATCGCTTGCCGAAGCCCTTATCGAGTTCAGCCCACCGTCCCCATTCAGCCAAAGCGCAAAGCGTGATTTCAGCCGGCTGCTCACCGCAATGATCGAGACTCCGGATTTTGAGCCATATGTGCGAAAAATAGCGCTTGACTACTGCGAAGCAGTGGCTGCGCGCGGCACTTAAAACTCGCCAAGCGTTTTCTGTCCGACTTCTCTCTCTTTTTCCCCTTTGTCAAATATGACTATCTTGCCGTATTCCCCGTCGTAACCAGCCACTTTTTTCACGCGCCCCTCTTCCACGCGCTTCACAGCTTCCGCAATCCTGTCACCGGCCACCCTCTTCAGGCGCGCGGGCGCTGCGTGCAGCACTGCAAACTCGTTCCCGAAAGCTTTTATGAGCTTGAAATACTCCCAATCCACCGCGCGGCTCTTGGGCGGCTTGCCCATTGCCTCGCCAAGCACTTCCTTCAGCGGCACAAGCGACTCGAACGGCGCTGCGCCTTTTGGCTGAAAGCCATCGGGCCTGTCTGCAAGTGCATCCACCCTATTCATCACGCCAATGGTGAGGGGCTTGCGGCACACCGGGCATATTCCATTGTGCTTTTTCGTCTCTTCCGGCGAAAAGCTCACATTGCAGTTCCTGTGCCCGTCAAAGTGGTACTTGCCCTCCTCTGGGTAGAATTCGTAAGTGCACGCAAGCTTTCCCTTTTGCTTGTAGCGTATTGCCTCGTAAAGTTCATCATAAGTAAGATGGTCCAGGTCAAACACATTTGCCTCCCTGCCTAATTTCTCAGGAGAATGCGAGTCTGAGTTTGACAAAAGTTGCAGCCTGTCAAGAGAGGACAGCCTCCAATTCATAGCCGGGTCGGAAGACAAGCCAGTCTCAATTGCGTAAATGTTCCTCTCCTTTTCGCCAAAGCACTCTTTCAGCGAGTCAAATCCTGACATGGAGCCGAAAACCGAGAACCACGGCGTCCAGATGTGCGCGGGAATCACTAGGTTTTTGTCAGAAATGTTCAGCACAATATCGGCCAGCTCAATCGCGCTCGCTCCAATTATAGGCCTTCCGTCTGACTTGAGGTTGAAGCGCTTGCCAAGCCGCTCGTTTATCTGCGCCACCACTTCAAGCGAGGGCGAAAGCACCACCAAGTGCACGCGCCTTCCCTTGCCTCCCTGTGTATAGATGCAGGAAATCTCGGAAGACAGGCAAAAATTCACGCCGTCATACTGCAGGAAGCCGGAATCAGACTCAATTGCCTTTTGCTGCAGCTCCTTATACCACTCGGGATGCGTAAAATCGCCTGTTCCCACTATGTCAATTCCTTTAATCTTCGCCCACTTGCTCAAAGTCTCAAGCTCCATGCCGCTTGACGTGGCGCGCGAATACTTTGAGTGGATGTGCAGGTCTGCGACTGCCTTCATTTCGCTTCCTCCCACCCCCTTTTCGGAGGCTGGAATTATAAAACTCCCTCACGCTTTATGCAGCATGAAGGTACGGAAGATGAGGCGCGCGGATTTGCCGGAGCTTGCGAAAATGATCGTTAAGGTTTTTCGCGAGCCTTACCCCAAGCGCGTCCTTCCCTGGCTAAAGGAATCTTTCAAAAACCGCGTCGATGGCGCTTGCCTCGTGGCAGAGGACAAGGAAAATATCGCAGGCGCGGTTTTCTGCGAGAAGATACTCACCACGCGCCCAGGCACAGCAAGGGTTAGGGAATTCTTTGTTGCAAGCGGATATAGGGGCAAGGGAGTTGGCAAGGCGCTGATGGCAGAGTGCCTCAAGGCGATGAAAAAGAAAGGAATCACAAGCGTTTCACTTACGGTAAGCGAGAAAAACAAAAAAGCGCTTTCACTTTACAGGCAAGCAGGCTTCAAACCCTTCAGGCTGATGCTTTTGAGGAGATTCTGATGGCTGGCCCCAACATCTTCCGGACTGCGCGCGGGGAGAACAAAATCTTCCGCGACGAAAACGCGCTTTTGCCTGATTACCTGCCAGAAGAGCTTCCAGGCAGGGAGCGCGAGGTGAAAGAGCTTGTCTATTGCATTCAGCCAGCGTCAGAGAACAGGCAGCCTGAGCACGCGCTCCTGTACGGTCCGCCAGGCACAGGCAAGACAACGTGCGCGCGCTATGTTCTCAAGCAACTCTCCGAATACTCGCAGCGCCCGCTTCCCATTTACATAAACTGCTGGGAGTCGCCAAGCCGATTTTCCATCCTGTCTGAAATTGCAAATGCGCTTGGCGAAATGCTCCCTCGCAGGGGAATTGCCGCTGATGAAATACTTGCGCGCGTGTTTGAAATTGCAAAAAAGGACGAGCGCATACCGATTGTGGTGCTGGACGAGGCTGACAGGCTGGAGGCATCTGATGACGGAGTGCAGATACTTTACGACCTGTGCCGCGCAGGCGAGCTTCACTCGCTTAAAACTGCGGTGATTGCGATAACCAACGACTCAGAACTCCACACGCGCCTTGATGCACGCGTGCGCTCATCATTCGTGCAGCACACCTATAATTTCGCTCCCTACTCTGTGCCGCAGCTGAAAGAAATACTGTCTCAGCGCGCAAAAAAGGCATTTTTCGATGGCTCGCTTGATTCAGAAGTGGTGCCGCTTTGCGCGGCAGTGGCCGTGAAAAGAGAGGGAGATGCAAGAGTTGCTTTTGCGCTTCTCCGCTCAGCGGGAAAAGCAGCAGAAAGGGAAAACGCAGCTCGCGTGGAAGTAAAGCACGTGCGCGCAACGCAGGCAGAGGCAATTGCATCCTCTGCAAGCAAAGTGGTGCGAAAGCTTCCCACGCTTGATGAGCTTGACAAAAAAATCGTGGAGAAAGTGCGCGAGGCAGGCGGAAAGGGCATGGAAAGCGGCAAGCTTTACGCATCGCTTAGCAGATTGTCCGGCGACCGCGCGCTTCGGCAGCGCGTGGACAGGCTGGAAAAAATAGGCATTCTTGAGACAAAAAGCGTGCAAAGCGGCCAGGGAAGAAGCAGGGCAATCAGGCTCAAGGGCTAGTAAGCATCGCACCTTATTATGAGGGGCTTGGTGCCGACCATCCTTTTTGTGACAGTGTTCGAGTCGACGTGCGCAACGTACTCAAAGCCAAAGTCCTTTATGATGAGGCTGCCTGGGTTGGCAGAGTGGTTGGTCGGGTCGCAGACCGAGGTTGCAGCAAAGAGCCGGTTTGCGGATGAGCTGCTTGGCGCAATGTAGGCATCTATCCATATCAGGCGCATCTGGGGCACGTTGAACGGGGGCGACCAGCCGAAATACTTCTCCTCCCCTGGGTTGAGCGAGTAGTAGTCGCTGATGCTTTGCATGCTCCCGACATTCACCTGCGATATCTCTTCCCCGTTGCCCAGCACTTTGGTAATCGTTATGGGGTAGTTCCCGTTGTTCCGTATCCTGAGGTAAATGTCGTTCGCGCTTGAGTTGCTGTCATAGAAAAGGTGCTTTGCCCCTGATTCCACTATTGAAATCGGGGTGGTGGACCAGTATGTTTTGAGCTCGGTTGCCTGCGCATCCTGCGCCATGCCAGGAAAATAGCCCAGGAGGCCGATTGCCACAAGCGCAATCATCAGCACCACTGCCAGAATGACTAGATATTCCGTTGCACCCTGTGCGCGCATTGCATTACCCCAAGATTCTTCCGGCCGCCTCATCAACACTCAGCAGCTCTTCTTTCCCGCTCTCCAGGTCTCGAAGCATGACTTTCCTTTCCTTTTTCTCGCGCTCGCCCACCACTGCAATGTAGCGGCAGCAGGTTGCAGCATAATCCATCTGCTTTTTCAGGCTGCGCGCGTTGAGGTCTGTCTGGCACTCAACGCCTGCTGCGCGAAGCTTTGCAGCCACGGACAGCGCGTAGGAATAAAACTCGTCTTTCACTGCAGCGACAAACACGCCGCGCTTGGCGCTTGTGCGCTGCCCCATGAGAACCATGAGCCTCTCAAAGCCAAGCGAAATGCCAACCGCGCTGTCGCCCTGCCCGTACATGGAAAGAAGGTTGTCATACCTTCCGCCGCCTGCCACGCTTCCCATTTCCTTGCCAAGAGAGATTTCGAATATTGCGCCAGTGTAATAGTCCAGCCCGCGCACAAGCGACAGGTCAACTGCAACGTCGATTTTCCCATATTCCTTAACCAGCTTGAGGATTTCCTTCAGGCTTTCCGCTGCTTCAGGTGAATATTTTGCGGCCAAAGCAAGCCGAGCATCATTCTTGCCAGCTGCTGTCAAGTCGGAAACAAGCTTCTGCGCGTCCTTTTGCTTTGCGCCAGCAGCCACAAGCATCTCAACAACAGAAGCATCGCCGATTTTCTCGCGCTTGTCCAATATCCGGAGCACTTCGCCCTCCTTGTTCGGAAGGAGCGCCTGTGCTATCTTCAATAGTATTCTCCTGTCGTTGAGGCGCACCACTGCGCCTGAAAAGCCAAGCTCCTCTATTGCCGCAACCGCGCACGCAATGAGCTCAGCCTCTGCCCTAACAGTGGGGCAGCCAATGATGTCTGCATCAGCCTGGTAGAATTCGCGGAACCGTCCCTTTTGCGGCTCCTCGCGGCGCCAAACAGGCGCAATCTGGTAGCGCTTGAATGGCTTTTTGAAAGTATTGGATGATGTCACGCGCGAAAGAGGGACGGTAAGGTCAAAGCGCAGCGCAGTCTTGCCGTCATCCATCCTGAAAAGCTGTCCCTTAATCTCATCGCCGCACTTTTTTTCAAGCACTTCAACATTTTCAAGGGCAGGCGTGTCCATAGGTACAAAGCCGAATTTCCTGTAAGCGCGCTTGATTGCCTCGATTGCTCTTTCGCGCTTTGACGCCTCGTCAGGGAGAAAGTCCCTCATCCCTTTTGGTGCAGGGTAGTCTGTCATTTTCCCACTTATCCTTTCAGGCTAGCATCAATCCATTCCTTGAGTGCCTCTTTCGTAGCTGCGCCAACGCGGTTGGCAATCACTTTGCCGTCCTTGAAAAGCAGCAGCGTGGGTATTGAGGCAACCTCGAACTTTTCCGACAGCCCAGGCTGCTCGTCCACGTTTATCTTGCCGAATTTCACAGAGCCTTTCATTTCCTCGGCAAGCGTCTCCACAACAGGGCCCAGCATCCTGCACGGGCCGCACCATGGCGCCCAGAAGTCCACTAAAACCGCGCCAGTTTTCATCTCGGCGTCAAAATTGTCGCCAGTCAGCGTCAAAACGTTCGCACCTGCCATAGTATCACCTTCCAATCCAATTGGGTGGAGAAATTATAAATTACCCTACTTGCACTTCACTGTTCCTGCTGCCCAAAGTAAGCCTTGAACTTTGCGGTGGTGTGCACGGAGCGCGTCCTGCCTGCGCGCTTGGTGGTCACGAATCCTTTCTCCACAAGCTCCGCGACGTCCGTGTATATTGTGGAGCCAAGCTTCAGGAAAAGCGTGCGCTTGGTCACTCCCTCGTTCTTTGCCACGTAGGCAAGTGTCTTTAGCGCGTGCGGCGAGATTTCCGCAGCCTGCGCGAATGACTTTACGTGCGAGACAAACTGCTGCCTCACGCGCATGTAGAATTTGCCGTCCTCCTCTGCAATCTCAATTGCGCTTTCTGCCTTGTCATACGTGTCCTGCAGCGCGCGCACTTTCTGCGCAACAAAGCCTGGCGCCGCAATGCCTATTAGCTTGCCCATTTCCTGCAAGGAGAGCGGGCGGCTGCTCATGAAAAGCGCAGCCTCAATCACTGCACGCGATTCGTTTTCGTCCATGTCATCATCCCTTGCCCTGCGGCATCCTTGCTCATCCTGCCTTCTTTCCGCCTGCCTTGGCAGCTGTCTCTTGCTCCTTCTCATAAGGTGTGACCATGCCTGCCATACGATGCTGGCATCTTCTGCCTTTTAATTGCTTGGCATGCCCCGCCCTTTTGGGCGGGGTTCGTCACACCTTATGACCCTTATGAATATTTCCCCAAACACCTGCTCCTGGAAAATGGACACGCGCCTGTCCTGCACAAGGTGCAATAACGGCAGGAGCGCGGCAATCATCTCAACAGGCGTGCGCTCAGGCAAAAGCGAGGAGAACGTGGCAAGCCCCTCGGTGTCCTTTTCCTTCACAATGCGCGCATACACGCTTTCCATCTCTTCCTCCATGTTGAACTCGGGAAGCTGTATGTTTATCACGGTGGGTATCTCGATTTTTGCCGCCTTTTCCTCGCGCTTTTTCTGGTCCTCAAACACATTTTCCATTGCCACCAAAAGCTCGTCGAGTGTCACCATGCGCGTGGGGGGTATGCGCGTTTTCAGCTCCAGTACCGGGATGACTGAAGGCTCGGCATCCTCCTCCACATAGGTCTGCTCCTCTACCACCTGTTCCTGCTCCTCAAAGCGCAATGCCTGGCTCTTGAAGCGCAGCAATATGGCGGCCGCAAGTATGAGGTTTGCAGGCACGCGGAGGTCCAGCATCTCCAGCTTCTTTATCTTCTCAAGGTAGCCTGTGGCAACCTCGACAATGTCAATGTTCCACGGGTCAAGCCTTTTCGTGGCCACCAAGTCAAGCAGCATCTCGCGCCAGGTGGGAAGCGCCACTATCTTCTCAAGCTTCATGTCGGAGGGCATGTTGCGGGCAGAGGCTGCCCGCTCAGAGGGGTCGTCTATCTGAGCATCGTCGCCGGAATCAGGCCTGCGCTGCTTTTTCCTCCCCTGTGAAGGCGAAGGCAAGCTTTCCTTGGCAGGGGGCGGGCTGCCATCAAGCGCATCCTCGTCCCCGAAGGTTTCCTCCGTCTCCTCCTTTTTGCTCCTTTTCCTGCCGCCCATGAGAAAATAACGGATGCACATCTTTTATTCCTGTCGGGAGCGCGGGCAATCAAATTAATAATTCCTCCTTCCCATTATCGCCTTGGTAATTTTCATGGCAAAGGAAAAATCAGTGGACGAGATAACGGACGACGCAATGCGCGAGGGCGGGTACTTGGCATTGGTGTACTTTGACCTGCATGCCACCACCAAGGATGCTGTGCAGAACCTGATGGTGGGCTTCATAGGCAAGCTCACAAAGGAGCCCGGCGTAATTTACGCAGTCGGGGAAATAGACCAGCCAATAGAGAAGGAAGGGATTTTCTCCACCTGGGCGGAAGTCAAGATGCTTGTGCAGGATTTTCCGGCCCTTGTCAAGATTGCATCGCAGTACTCGCCAATAGGCATTGAGATATTGCGGCCTGACGAGGTCAAGCTCACGCTTGGCGAGGCGCAAAGCATGCTGATAGACGTTGCGCAGACCAGCCAGAACTTCACGCGCCTCATAATGGAGCGCGTGCTTTCAGATGAAGAGAAGAAGGAATATGGGGAGAAGATGAGCCAGCGCACAGAGCTTGGCAGGAAGCTTATGGAAAAGAAGGGTTAGGCTATGGAGCACCACAAAAGCAAATCGGGCATTCCGGGGCTTGACGCCATGCTTGGCGGCGGGTTTGTGAAAAACAGCGTGGTCGCAGTGGCAGGCGGCACTGGCAGCGGCAGGACGATTTTCTGCTCACAGTTCCTGGTGGCAGGCGCGGCGGAATACGACGAGCCAGGCCTTTTCCTTTCATTTGACTCCAAAAAGGAGGCGGTTTATGCAAACCTCGCCTCGTTTGGCTGGGACATGCTTGAGCTTGAGCGGGAGCAGCGCGCTGTGTTCATAGACTACCCCCAAAACGAGCTTTCCTCATTCGTGGAGCAGGAAGGGGCAATACGCGACCTCATCTCCACGCTTGGCATAAAGCGCGTCATCATTGATTCCATTTCCCCATTCTCGCTGCTGTTTTCAACTTCGGAGGAGCGCAAGCTCAACACGCTGCGCTTTGTGGATGCTGTGCGCAGCTGGAAGGTGACAGTCCTTATTTCCGCAGAGACTGTTTCTGCTGCCGAGCACGAGCTGCCCCACACTGTTTCCGGGGTGGAGTCGTTTGCAGACGGGCTCATCCATCTTTCCTACCTGCGCCGCGCAGGCAAGCGCGAGCGCGCAATCGAAATTGTGAAGATGCGCGGCTGCCGCCATGAGCACGCAATACTGCCTGCACAGATAACCCAGTATGGCTTTTCAGTTGGTGCAATGGCAAAAAAGAGGAATGAAAAATGAACATTATTGACCCCTGGGCGTCAGAGCAGCAGTTCGACGTGGAAAAGCTTATCGAGGACTTCGGCATGTCTCCCTTCACACCTTCGCTGTCAGCAAGGCTGCCGGGCTTCCTTCTTGCAAAAAGAGGGGGCATACTTGCGCACCGCGAGCTGGACCACTGGCTGTCTGACGCTGAAAAGGGAAAGCCAGTTGCCGTGATGTCAGGCATCAAGCCATCATCAGAGTTCCATCTGGGAAGCAAGCTAACAGCGCAGGAGCTCATCTACTACCAGAAAAAATTCAGCGCAAAAGTTTTCTACGCAATTGCCGACCTCGAGGCGTTTGCGGACAATGGCCTCACGCTTGAGCAAAGCCATGAAACCGCAGTGTCAAACGTCGCTGATTTGCTTGCTCTTGGCTTGGATGAGAAAAACGCGCACATCTACAAGCAGTCCGAGGAGAGGCGCGTGATGAACGCAGCGTTCATCTACAGCAAGCGCGCCACGCCTGCCATGCTCAATGCGATTTACGGTGAGCGCAACTACTCGCTTTACTTTTCCGCGCTCGTGCAGGTGGCAGACATTCTGCTTCCGCAGCACAAGGACTTTGGCGGTCCCAAGCGCGTGCTTGTGCCTGTGGGCATTGACCAGGACCCGCACATACGCTTTTCGCGAGACATTGCCTTCAAGGAAAAGCTCTCCCTTCCATGCGCCACCTATCACGTTACCATGCGCGGCTTGAGGGGCGAGACAAAGATGAGCAAGCGCGACCCAGCCTCGGTGCTTTCGCTTTCAGACTCGCAGGAGGCTGCGAAGAAAAAGCTCATGGCAGCATTCACGGGGGGCAGGGCAACGGCAGAGGAGCAGAAGAAATACGGCGGCGAAATAGAAAAGGACGTGCTTTACGAGCTTGCGCGCTTCCACTTTATTGACGATGACTCATTGCTTGAGGAAATGAAGCAGGACATGGAAAGCGGCAGGATGCTCACAGGCGAGTACAAGCAAAAGTGGGTGCCTTACATTCTGAAATGGCTGGAGGCGCACCAGAAAAAGAAAAAGGAAATGCTGCCAAAAGCAAGAAAGCTTCTTGAGAAAGCGGATTAATACTTAATGCCTTTTCTCGCCTGCGCAATCCGCGGCACAAGCGCGTTTGACACAGCCTGTTCAATTTGGTCTGCGCGGTGCATCACGCCATCTGAAAACCAGCCAAGCGCGCCTTGCTTCCTGCCAATGCCTTCCACCCCTGCAAGTTCTGCCATCACAGCTGACAGGTCGGACTTGCCCTTAATTTTCTTTGCAATCCATGTGGGCACGCAAAAGCCTGCGCCAGTGCCAAAAGTGGCATGCTTGCCGTCAAAAATGCAGCAAATTGTAATGTCGAAAAACTCGTTCTTCCTGATTTTAAACAGGCCAGACTCAATGCCTAGCGAGTAGTCGCATTTTCCCTTGGCTCTCGTCCACGCAGCGCGCGCACGGTTTTCCGCGCCCTTGAAAGTCTCGGCATCAAACGGATGGTGGCTCACGCGCGAGTCCTCCTTGTGGCCGCTTAGCTTGACTCTTTTTCCAAACACGCGCATAAGCGCTGTTGCAGCGCCAGACAGTTTGGTGGGGTTGTCAGTGCCTGCCTGCACGGCAACTGGAGCGCAAAGCGCTCCTTTCAGGTCATACTTGCCGCGGTAGATGTCAGCGCACGAGATTTTCTTGAGGTTGCCTGCATAGGCCAGCGGCACAGAAATTATTTTCAGGGGGCGGAGCCCTCGCTTTTTCCTGGCGCTGTTGATTTTCCTTGCAGCATTCTCCGTTTCCTCGCTCACAACAATTGCATCTGCAGCCAGCCTGTCTGCCACATGGCTTTCACCCTCGATTTTCACAATGGTGGTGCGCTTGAGCATGCCATTGTGCGCCAGGTTTTGCTTAAGGTTCGCCAAGCGCTTAACATAAGGAAAAGAAGGGTAGATTTTGTGCGAGTGCACGTACGCGTCAGATGTCAAGCCAATGGTGATGCACGAGAACTCGTTGCATTCAACAAGGAGCAATACGTGCCCAGCATGGATATAGGTGAAAGTGCCGCCAAGTATGCAATGTGCCATATATTCACCAAGCAGGGCGGCTCACGAGCAGGAAACAAGCCCCTTTATCTCGCCCTCTCTCAGCACTCCGTTGTATATCCTGCCTCCTATCACAAGCGAGGGCGCTGAGGTGATGTTGTACTTCATCTTTATGATGTCAAGCGTTGCCATGTCCTCATCAACGTCCATCACAAAAGTGCGCACATTGGAGCATGTTGTGCGGACAGAGTCAAGTATGCTGCCCTGCACCAGACACTCCTGGCAGGACGGGTTTGAGGAATAGATGTAAAGCACGTCGGAGTGGTTGGAGGCGCAGTACTGGTGCTCAAGCTGCGACACCTGCCACAACTGTATGTTGGAGAGCAGGAACTGGCGCTTGAGGGCGAAAAACTCCGTGAACATGTTCGCGCGCTCATAGCCAAGCATCCGCTCCATGAGTACATTCGTCCTGTTTATCTTCTGCTGGTATGCCGAGTCCAATATCCCGCAGTATTCCGAGCCTGGCGTCTCCAGCCGTATGAGCGCAACAGATATCTCAAGGTCCGAGGCATCAGTGGAAAACGACGCCAGGTCGTTTGTGAAGCGCAGCAGCCGCTGCATGTCCAGGTAGTCTATCACGGACAGCGTGATGAAGAAAAGGTTGACCATGAGCACGACGGCCATGGCATATTTGAGGTTCACCATTGCAAAGCACTTCCCTTCATTTCCTTGTATAGGCTATAAACATAAAAACCAGCGTTCACGAACGGGTAGACGAAAAGCACCATGAGAAGCCCTGGCAGCTTTTTCATGCCGAATTTTTCCTTGATAAGCGACAGGCTCACCCACAGGAAAAACATGTAAGTCAGCAGGAACGAGGCGAACAGCAGCAGGTCCGCCCTGATGTAAAGCAGGTCAAAAGTCATTGCCGGGGCCTGCCAGTAAAACGCGAAATTCAGCGCCTGGGACACCCCGTCGTACACGAAATGCGATGCGCGTGCAAGCACGAAAAAGAACGACACTATGGTTATGGGCACGTATGCCGCGGTCACAGGATAGGTGAACATGCCCACGTCCGCGTACTTGCTGTTGAGCATGAAGTCCTTGTAAAGAAGCAGGTTGAACATGGTGCCCCTGTACCACCGTATCCTCTGGCGCATGAGCGCAAAGAAAGTCTGCGGCACCTCTGTCGGCACGTTTATCGGCAGGTAGCCTATCTGATAGTGCGCCTTGTGCAGCTTCAGGCCCATCTCAAAGTCCTCAGTGATGTTGTTCTCGTCAAAGCCCCCGATTTTCTCAAGCGCATCGCGCCTGAAGATGGTAAGGGGGCCTGGCGTGACCAAAACAGCATTGAACTTGGCGCCAAGGTATGGGAATGCGCCGAACGAGAAGAAATACTCCATCTCCTGCATCCGCTGCCAGAGCGTGCGCGGCTTGTGCACGGTGATGTAGAAAGTCATGGCGCCCATTTCAGGCGTGATGTAAGGCGCGCTTTTCACAAGCAGGTCCTTCGGAGGGTAGGTGTCCGAGTCAATGCATGCCACAAGCTCGGTTTCCGCCTGCCCTATGGCCTCGTTGAGGGATGCAGCCTTGCCTTTGTTTTTCTTCCTGTGCATTATCGTCACGGGAAAGTGCGAGGCAATCTCGCGCGTGCGGTCCGTGCTTCCGTCGTCCACAAGCACCACTTCGTACTTGTGCGGGTATTCCATTGCAAGCACGTGGCGAAGGCACTCCCCGACCGTCTTTTCGCTGTTGTAGGACGGCACGATGATTGTAAGGCTCGGGAACTTGCCTGTCTTCTTCATTTTCCTGTCATCAAGAAGCGTAAGGCCGTAGAAGGAGACTATGAACAGGTTGACCAGGAATATGGCGCAGATGAAGGCAAGCTGGAAGGCTGGCTCCATCACCACGAATACAATGAAGGCAATGGCAAAGCCAAGAATTGAAGTGAACCCTAGTAATTCCCGCATGTCTACCAATCCTTATGCAACAGCTAGCTTCCGCGCCCGCCCTTGCCTTCCTCCCACATCTTGCGGATGAGCGAGCGCAGCTCGTCGCGCTTCTTTTCAAACTCAACCTCGTCCTTCTGCGAAAGCTTGACGCGCTCCACAAGCGCAGGCGCCGCCCCTCCTTCTGGCGCTGCGCTGCCTGCTGCGCCAACGCCTGGAGGCGTTTCCATCTTGAGTATGTCCGACTCCTTGATAAGCACATTTACCTTGCCTTGCAAAATCTCCTGCTCGTGCGCAAGTTCGCGCAGCAGGAACGAGACTTTCTGTATTTCCTCTCGCGAATAGCCGCCGCCATGCTGCACTGCCTTTGCAGCCTCAAGCGCGGACATCTGCTCCGCGATTTTCCTGCCAATGTCCTTTTGCCGCGCAGCCAATTCCTCGTTCGCGCGGCTCATCTCCTCGGAGATTTCCACATACTCCTCCACCATGGAGTCCGCGCCGCCGTTTTGGGCATACTTCTTGAGCACGCCCTCCACTTTCGAGGACTGCTTCTTTATGAGCGAAACCGAGTCTGAAAGGTGCCCCTGCACCGCCTTTTTCTGCTTTTTTGACTCCTCAGTCATCCTGCGTATTTCTGAGATTTTTTTCTTTGCAGCCGCAATCGAGTTCTCCCCTTCCGCAAGCTCGGACAGCTTTTTTTCCATGCCGGAGAGCTTCCCCTCGAACAATTTTTGCTCCTCAAGCACGGCCTCAACGGCCTCGGCAAGCTCCTTCCTGTAGGACTTGGCGTCATCAATGTCGACTTTCAGCTCCTCGATTGCGGAGGAATTCCTGCCCTCCTCAATCTGCTTCTGCAGGTCGTCCACGCGCGTCTCGAACGCCTCAAAGAACATTTCGGTGTCGGAAAGCTGGGACTTGAGCGTTTCCTCGAAGTTTTTGAGCACGCCAAGCTCATTCCTCAAGTCTTCAACCGCAGTGCGCTCCTCCTCGCCAGGCCCGCTTTTCGCCGAGAGCCTCTGGCCTGCGGATGCCGCCTTTTTCCTCAGCGTCTCAAGCTTTTGCCGAGTGGCCTCCAGCTTGCCGTCATAGGTGCCCTGGATTTCGGCAAGTTCGCGCTTCAGCGCCTCGATGTCTGACGCAGACATTGGCTTGGTGGCAAGTGCCGCGACTTCCTCCTGCATTGCGGACAGGCTTTTTCCGCCATCCTCCACCCGCGATAGCAGCTCCTCGATTTCCTCCTTTGTGCTGCTTGCCTTTCTCTCAAGCTTCTCGCGCTTCTGCTCAACTTCCTTTGCAGCAGGCATGCGCCACACAAGGTAGGCCTTGGTGAGCTTGTATTCAACTGTGATTACTCCTTCCTCTTCAAGCACATGCGCCCAGTCTTCGACTGTGCGCGCCGGCATCTTAAGCTCGCGCGCAGCCGCGCCTATCTCCACCTTTCCTTTTTCCTTGACAAGGCGGATTAAGCTGTCCACTCCTGTAGAGATAAGAAGGTCGTCAAGCGCCATGGATATTCGGTGCAAATCCAATCCTTATAAAGATTTGTGCGGAAGTCTATTCGTCAGTGGATGGAAATCAGGGTGCCTTTTCATTAGTGGGGATTGCAATGGCGGACATGGATTTTGACATGAGGCTGAAAAAGGAGGCAAAGTCTTCCCTTCAGGCATTCCGCGACCAGTCGCTTCTCCGCCGCAAGTTCGGCGACGAGGCAGTGAAGCTTTACAACCTTATTGACAGCGGCAAGACCGCCTCGCAGCTCATGGCCGAGCTTGGCATGGGCGAGGACAAGTTCATCGAAATACTGGAGTTCATGAACAACAACGCAATGGTGAGCATTGTTCCTGGGGAGCCTGAAAAGCCCATGTGGCCCTCCTCATCAGGCGCCGAGGCTGAGGATTCTGGCAGATTTGGCAAGAAAGAGCCCGACGTGACCGGGAAGATGGCGCGCAAGTCAGCGCCGTCCATCAAGCCAACCGCAAAGGAGCTTGACGAGAACTCGCTGTCCCCTTTGGAAAAAGTGCTCTACAAAAAGCACGGCGAGATAGGCGTGCGCATATACAACCTGATTGACGGGGAGAAGACCGCGGAGGAGATATTGCGCGAGACAGGCGTTTCCGAGGCCAAGCTTGTGGAAATACTGGAGTTCATGGACGAGCAGGGAATAATCAAGCTTGAAAAGCCAGAGGAAAAAAAGGAGGCGCCAGAAGAAGATGCATCAGACTCCGAGGATGGCGAGGACAAGCCTGCTCGCGAGCCGCGCTTCAAGCCCTTTGTCGAGGACATGCCCGAGGGCAAGCCATACAAGGTGCCAGAGCCTCCAAAGAAAGAGGAGAAAAAGAAGGAACTGGAGACGGAGAAGCCTGGCGAGGACATAGTGATGGTGGACGTGCCCCTGATTGCCCGCCTGTCAGTGGTGCAAAAGGCTATGATGTTCGCAGAGCTTTCCACGAAATTCCCCTCTGCCGCGCGGCAGATGTTTGACATGGTGGACGGCAAGCGCGATTTTGTGGAGCTTTCGCTGTCAGCCGGGATGTCTCTTTTTGACATCGATGCTGCAATGGCATACTTTGGCAAAAAAGGCTTCATCTCCTTCCGCCAGCTGGGCAGGGCAGAGATAAAGGAAAGGTACGGCGAGGACGGGTTTGCCATCTACAAGCGCTTTGGCCGGGACGGGCTGCTGATATATGAAATGATCGGCAAGGAAGCGAGCCTCAAGGACATAATAATGAAAAGCAAGCTCGACCCGGACCGTGCGATTGACGTTTTCTCGTTCATCCACAAGGTGCTCGGGCTTGACATCCCGCTGGACCGCGACTTAATCTATCGGCAGATAGGGCTGAAAAAGTAACGGACGGTCAGGTTCGTCCACCTTTTGCAAAGCAAAAAGGGACACCTTTTTCCGCAGGAAAAAGAGTGTCGCAACGAACCTGATGTCCATTTTTTTCCGCGGGAAAAAATAGGACGGTCTGATGCACTATTTACTCCAGTTATAATCAATTAAAATACTCAAAAATCGCCGGAAAACAGGGCACTATCTCCCGAACCGCTGCCTCATATACTCATAGACTTCATTGCGCTTCTTGTACATCATAAGGGTAATCCTCTGCTCTTTTTTATCATAATGGTAAATGAGCCGTTTCCCCTCAATCCGCACAGAAAAAATGTCTGAGAAATGGCCGAGCGGCTTCCCCCGTTCGGGCTCCCTGCTGATTTTGCCTATTGAATTTTGGAGTACGGCCCGAAGAGGCTTGTCCATGCGCTTTATGTCCCGCTCGAATTCCCCGGTTTTCAAAAGCTCCATCTAATCAAGCTCATGGAGGCTGAATTTCCGCACCTTTTCCTTGCCGCTTTTGATGTCTGAGAGCATCTTTTCCGCAGCCTGTTCGAATACCGCATCCTCTGTGAGCGAGTGCGTGCGGTCGAACTCATATACTGCGAGGCGCAGCGCCTCTGTCTTTGTCTTTGCATAGCCGCGCTTGAGCATTGCCCCAATCACATCGCCAAGGTAATCGTTCATCTCGATGTTTATGTTGCTCATAATATCACTAGTAAGGATTTAATAAGAAAATCTTATAAAGGTATTCCATTCAAACCCCAGTACTGCCTTCTCATCCTGCCTATTTTTTCAGCCTGAAGCCCTAGTTCCTAATCCTTGCAAGTGCCATCTGCTCCACTGCGCGTTCTGCCTCGAAGTAGTTCCCTTTTTTCTTCCCCATTTTTGGAAGTTCGATTCTCT
>CAZYTZ010000002.1:0-61685 GCA_964650545.1 Microcaldota archaeon
GCGCTCACAATCTCCTCTGACGGGACGATAATGGAAACTGCGTGCGGGGTTTAGCCCGCCTCTTTTTTCGCGCGCAGGAAAGGCGTAAAAAGCCGAGCTCCAGCGCTTTCGCTGCGCAATAAAAAAATAAAAAAAAGAAGCAGCCGGCTTATTTTGCCAGCCACGCGCCATTGACAAACGGGTACGCCGGGTCGCGGAACGCCTTCAGGCGCGCCGAGCCGTCTGCCTGGCTGTAGTAGTCCAGATAGAACGCCCCGTCGCTTATCACCAGGTTGCCGTGAGCGGCGCTCCACTCCTTGTCAGCCTTCAGGCGCGCTGCCAGAACGCCGCTTTCAAGGTAGTTCTTGCCCCCAAGCGTCACCATGGGCGCGATTTGCGCCTCGGTCAGGCCATCCATTGCGGAAAGCACGTCGCTTATGTGGCTTGCTTTCACCAGGCTCAAAGAAGGCAGGTCCGAGCCCGACAAATCCCCATAGGAATACTTCTTCTGGCCAAAGACCACCGAGTCGTCCGCCGCGTAAATCTCAAAGGGCGCTATTCGCTGGAATGCGCGCGCGGCAACAAGCAGGTTGCTGCCGTCAATGTCCCTCGAGTCCAGGTAGGTTTCCAGCGTGTTGCCGCTGACGCGGTAGCCCGCCACGGTGTCAAGCGCATCCTTGAACCAAAGGGACGAAACCTTCTGCTTCTCAGCATTGTTCATCCTGTCGTTCGTGCTGGCAAGGGTGTAAATCACGTCTGCCCAGCCTATTGCCTGGCCGTTGTGCCAGTTCGCCCCGATGTAATTTGAGAGGTCGTATGTCACCTTGGCCGTAGCAGTTGCATTGGCAGGCGCTGCCACCCACTTCTTCCCGTCCGCGCTCCAGACAAAGGTGTCTTGCGGAACCGGTTGGGAAGCAGGGAATCTCTCTATGGCAAAGCCCCATCTGTACGGCATTTCCTCAAGCGTTTGCGGGTTGGCAATCCACGCCGAGTCGTGTATTGTGTTTTGCAGGCCCATCATGTATATGTTTTCTATCACGACCGGGTTCCACGAGTCTGCTTCATCGTGGAGGTACGGTGCGGCTGTGGCAAGCGAGCTTTTGCCCTGCACGCTTGCCAGCCTGGCAGTGTTGTACGAGCCTATCCCGATAAAGCGGTCGTCCACAATTCCCCGGACATCCTTTCCTGCGCCATAATTGCTGTCAAGCGCAACTAGCCAAATCCCGACCGAATCGTTGATGTAGAGCCTTGCAAGCTCATCGTTCGTGCTGTCCCATTCAGCCTCCGTGGCTGCATTGCGCAGCGTTTCTTCAGCAGCGGTTATGCTCGGGTTGCTGTACTCCCACCACCCTTCCTGGTGGTCAGGCGAAAGGAACATTGCGGACTGGTATTTTGATGCGCCATAGAAGACAGCCCCTGACACGTCGGCATTCCACTCCATGCCAACCGGGTCTGTCGTATACTGCGGCATGTTGTTGTAATCGTCGAATTTGGGCATGCTCACTGCAAACCCGGCCGCCCTCAGGTCGTCTGCCACCATGTCGGTAAACATCTGCTTCGTGGCTGTCGAGCTCGTGCCGTTGTATGCTGGCATGACAAGCGTGATTGGCTTGCCATTGTATGACCAGGCATTGTTCACCATTATGATGCCTTTCTCTGCCATTGCCTCGCCAAGCAGCGCCATTCCCTTTTCCTTGTCATATGCTATCCCAAAGGAATCAACTGCGGAAGAGATTGAATCGTAGCTCGGGTGCCCTGGCCACGGAATTGAAAGCACGGGGAACGCCTCCCCGCCATACACTTCCTGCACTATTTTGTTCCTGTCAATCAGGTAGTTGAGCGCAAAGCGCGCCTTCTGGCCTGAGAACGGATTGATGCCTGACTTTGCAGGAGCCGGATTCAGGTAAATGCCCATGAATGTTGATGTTGCAGGGTAAAGCGCAATGGCAGTGCCCGGGTTTGATTTTATATTCTGCACGTCATCCGAAGCAAGCGGCGCGAGGTAATAGTCCAGCTTTCCGCTTTCAAGCGCGGCCTTTGCCTCGCTTTGCGGCACTATGCTAATCGTGATTCCATCAGATGCCGGGCCTGTTTTCACAGGGCATTCGCCGCGGAAATACGCCCATTCCTCGCACACCACTCCGCCTGGCAAAGTGCACATGCCAACTTCGCCTGCCTCCTCAGTGATTATGGAAAGCGTGCCCCCGTTATTTATGCAGTTCACAGATGCCGGGTTGGCAAGCTGCGAGTTGTTGCCGGCGATTTGCGTGTTATTGCCTGCGGGAGGGTTATTTTGCGCAGCGCACCCCAACAAGGACAGCGAAACCACAGCAAGAAGAAGAGCAGCGAACAGGAACATTTTACCCAAACTAAACACCTCGCATGCACATCACTGGCAAGCTTTAAGAATACTGCCTCTTGCATTGGGATAATCTGCAAGCGCCTAGGTGCTGTTCTGCGCAGGAGCCAGCGTCACAACGTTGTCAAATGCCGGCATGCCCATGCTCATGGTTTTCGGCGTGCCAAATGCGCCGTCCCAAGAGGCGTTCTTTGCAATCTGCGCTACCCAGTCCGAATTCCCTTCCCACTCATAGGACTCGAAAGCGTATGGAAGCCCCTTGCCAAAGAGCGCATCCATGCTTGTTGCTACATGGAAATGCAAATGCGGTGCGTCCGAGTTGCCTGAGTTGCCAAGCAAGCCAAGCACGTCTCCGGTTTTCACCTTGTCGCCGATTTTCACCCTCAGGCTGCCAGGTATCATGTGTGCGTAGAACGCATAGGTGCCATTGGCAATTTCCTGCATCACAAAATTCCCGCCTCCATGCGTGACGGTAAATGGCGGCGAAGGGGTCCAAGGCACATTCTCAGGGATCTCGTCCTTGGTGTCCACGATTTCGCCGTCAGCAACAGCGTGTATTTCCTGCCCATAGCAGTAAAAGTCCTCGTTCGTTGCAGCATCAGTTTTGTATATCTTGCCGTTTTCGCCATATTTTATCCAGTCAATCGCATAGCGCTGCGAAACGCCTGTGCTTCCCGCGCATGTGATTATCGCTTTTCGGTGGTGGTTGAAGTTGGACGGCGCCTCTGCAGCCAGCCAGCCGTTTCCGTAAAGCGGCGGCGAAATGACAATGGGTGCGGCGTAGTTAATCTCCGCCTTCGCCCCCTCAAGCGCTGGCTGCCCTTCAAAGTACAGTTTGTGCGAAATTGCAACAGGCCTGTCGCCATCCTTAAGCTCCACCCACATGTAAACAGCGTAATCATTCACGCCGTTTACCGGCGCGCGCAGCGACTCGTTCAGCTCCGCGCCCTCAATCGCCTTGAGCACGCGCGAGCCATCCAGCGCTTCCACCTTGTACAAGCCGTCTGCCGACCTGTTCGCAAGGTAAATCTCATAGAAAAGCACATTCTTTCCGCCAATCACAGCATATTGCGGCGCATGAATGACGTACAAATTCCCGGTGGCCGCAGAAGCGGCGGCAGGCTCAGAGGGGGGAACAGCCTGCGCACCCACGGGCGGCGCAGGAACAGGCGGCACGCCAGGTGCCTTCGGCGACGCGCAGCCGAAAATCAGCATTCCAAAAACCAAACTGACAATCACTAATCCAAAAACGCGAGACATACCCAACCTCCAGGGGCAAATGCTCGCACAAGCTCTATAAATGATGCTGGCTGGCTTGCGCGCCCCTAATCCCTTGCAATCAGCTGCCCTTCCACCCTGAACGCTTCCATTGCCGCATAATCCCCTGCTCCGTACAGGCGCATGAGCGCAGCCGTGGCAGCATTCCTCATTTCCGCCATCTGCCAGAATTCACCCGTCATGTGCCCTGGCTGGGGCGCCTTGTCCTTCTGCGACTCGTGCCTGAAAATCCCCTTCCTTTTTAGGAGCACCTGCTCAGGAGTGAGCGGCACCAGCACATCTGCCTTCGACGGATGGTATTCCGACCATGCGCCGCTGTAAAGCCAAAGCTGCGGCATCCTTTCAACATAAACTTCCAGCGCCTGCCTGATTGCTGACAGGCACTGCCTGTGCGTGCCATTCGGATCGGTAAGGTCGCCTGCTGCAAACACAATGTCAGGCCTGAACTGCATCAGCTTCTCAAGCACAAGCCCCACGTCTGCTTCCCCCACCTCAAGTTTCCTTGCCGTGCCTGTCTGGTAAAATGGCATGTTCAAAAACGAGTATCCCCTCACGCCAACCAATTCGCAGCAGGAGATTGCCTCGATTTCCCTTATCATCCTCTTTATCGCAAGCACTTCAGGTGAGTCGGGCATGCCGAATCTTTCCTTTTCCTTCCTGTCCAAAAATTCGACTCCTCTGGAAAATACATTGCACAATTCGGAAGCATTGGCAGCGGGGACGGCCAATTCTATAACCCGAACGGCATTGCAGCTGGCTCAAATGGGAATGTGTATGTTGCTGACAGCGGCAACTTCCGCATCAAAATATTCAATTCTTCCGGAACTAGGCAGTGACGCGCGTCCAATTCCGGCCACAGCCAGGCAACTTCCACTAACTGCGGAAACTCCGTGGTGCTCTTCGGCCTTTGCATTCCCGGCTTTGGAAGCCGAGGGTGCTGAGAATGAGGCATCCAATCAGTGGCGGGCGCGAATATAGTGTTGGGCAGGGTCCGCTAGGCACTGGGAGCAACTATGGGCAGGGGTTGCTGCGAAAAGGGCATGTCAGAAACGGAAGGCAGATGTGCCTCTTTATTTTATAGTTCACGCTTTCGCTTTCTTTTTGTATAAATAGGCTAATGCACTTGTCACCCAAGCAATTACCAATCCAATCCCAATTCCCCGAAGGTACATGCTGTCTGCAAGATGCCCCGCTAAAAAGAATATCACACTTAGAACAAACTCAAATAATATGAGCGCCGTGCCCAGCCGTTTCAAAATGCTTTTTCTCTCCATATTTTTCACCTTTATTCCTCTCGTTTCATCAAGCATAAACCCGCTCAGCATATATGCCCCCAAAACTGTAAAAAGCCCCTGTTCTTCGTGGGTAAAAGAGACGCGGAAGGCAGCTCCTAGAAGAGTGTGTAGGAAAGGAGACGGGGGAGTTTGGGGTTTGACGAGGGATAATATGAAAATGGTTTTGTACGTGGACGATTCCGAATTGAGCGGCAAGGGATTTCCTTAAAAACGAGCAGTTGGTGTTCGAGGAAGTGAATGTGAAACGCTGGCAGGCGTTAGCCGGCTGCTGAAATGAACGTATCAGCAGGGCGTTCCAGCATGGGAGGTTATCCGTTCGCACGGTGTCGGGGTGCTGGCTGCTTTTGAGGAAGAATACTGGCGCGGGCAGCTGGACTTGATGCTGCCGCGCAAGTAAAAACAATAGCCGCGGAAAGGGGAGGCACAAGCGCCAAGCCGGAAGCGACAAGCTCACAATCATTATCCATGATCCAAATCCCAACTCGGCATGGTTGCCATTTGTAGGCGAGGCGCGTTCAGCATTGAGCGACGCATCGCTCAATGTCTGATGCATTTTGCTTGCGCAAAATGCACATGCCGCGCCCCTCTCCCCGTTCCGCGGTCCCGAATGCCGAACAGTTTCCAATTCGGCAGGCGAGTACTATTCTGCAACATCCGCCTTCCAATTCCAGGCAGAAAGGAAAGCGTCCATCCTGACTTTTTTTGCTTCAAGATCGTTTATTGTCTTCAGAAGCTCGCGCTGGGGCACCTGGAATTCGTAGTTTGCGGTGTCATCATCGCGCATCCATCTATCTTTTTCCCTATACTCTTCCTTGAGCTTTTGCAGGCAGGCAAGTTCGCTTCTCATGTCAGCTACATGGTGGATAGCCTCGGCAATGCTCATCCTTCCTTCCGGTGCGTCAATGAAGCGCGTGTGATTGGCATTTTCAATCCTCATCTTGAGCTTCCTGATTTCCGCAATGAGCTTCGCAATCTCCGCATTCAAATTCTCAAACTTTTCCGCAGGCTTCTTTCCGCCCTGCCGAAACTTGAACGAATTCTCGCGAAGCTCCTGTAGCCTCACAAGCTCGGAGCGTTTTGCCTTCAGCTCCAAAAGCGCCTCTCCAAGATTCATTTCCACCACCTCATGCAGGTGTTGGAATTTCCCTCCTTATAAACGCTCACAGACGGTACCATGCCGGTGCGATGAACATAAACAGCGACAACTCGCACCGCTGGTGCGAGAAATACAAAATGCAGCAAGCCGCTGGTGTTCAAATGAAAAGCAGCAAAAGCGAAACAGGGATTGCGGGGTGCTTTCCGCCTATTTGGAGGTGGTTTTTGGTTGCAAGGATGCCTCTCGGGTGCTTTTGGATGTTGCGGAAGTCCTGCCCCTGTATGGTGTTCTGGTACTTCACTTCAACAGGCAGCAGCCCATCCGGCAAGCGCGCAAGAAAATCGATTGTCTCCCCCTTTGCATTGCGGGTGTAGAAAACAGAGCCCGCCTGGTCGAATAAATCGGATGGCGCAAGGTTGTAGCAGAGCCTGGAAAGATGGTCCCCTATGACCTGCTCGACGGCAAGCCCCTTGTTCTCGCTGGAGGAAAGCCATTCCTGCGAGGATTTGAAGTAGTCCCCCGCAGGATTTTCAAGATAGGAACGGAAGGCGTGGAAAAAGAAGGGGTTTGGCAGCTGGATTTTCTTTTCAGAGCGGTGCTTTGGGCGGTTTTTGCTTTCGTCGTATGAATCATAGACATTGAGGATGAACAGCGTCTGGAGCGCCTCAGTATAGTCCATAACCGTAACAGAGGTCGGGATTCCGGATTCCTTTGCCAAGCGGGCCCAGCCAACCGGCCCGCCGCGGTGATTAAGCACCGATAGAAGGACCTTTTTGGCGGTGATTTCGCTCCTGTTCAGCCTGGCAAGGTCGCCAAAAAAGAGCTGGAGATAGTTCTCGTATACGTGCGAGTCTATCTTTTGCCTTGTCACATATTGGTTCAGGGCGCTCATTACTCCGCCTGTGAGAAGGTATTCGTCAAATAATGCATCAGCTTCGCCTTTCAATGGCAAAAGGGGATCAAGCATTTTGTTCGCGTCAGTTGAAAAAAGGCTGTTAAACGCAATTTTCCTTTTGGCAGAGTCTGTTATGCCAAGCTCATCCAATCTTTGCTTGAGGCTCTCAGAGCGCAATGCCGCATATTCAGAGAACTTCATGGGCATGAGAATCTTGTGGCTTTGCCCACGGTATGTCTCGCCTTTCCTGCCGCCAAGCCTTTCAGGTGCGTGTTTGAGGTCCCAGCACGAAGAACCTGTGAAAATGAATGTTTTGTTCGTTAGGGAGCGCCGGTCAACCACTCCCTTGTATGCCACTTCCCATTCCTTTACCCTTGAAATTTCATCCAGAATGATTAGCTTGCGGTCAGTGCTTATCCGTTCGGACCAATCAAGGTAAGTGTCAATCATTGAGACAAGCTCGGCAGCAGAATTCACCATGTCGCAGGCATAGTAGAAGATATTCTCCGGTTTCCGTGCCTTAAGCTCGTCTCGAACCATCATCTTCATCAGAGTTGTCTTGCCAACCTGCCGCGGCCCCCGAACGCTGTAAAATGCATCCGCTGAAAGGTCGATGTATTTGAGCAGGCGCGGCTTCCATTTGATGTAGGCCCTTTCAAGTTCAACTATCTTTGGATCCTGGCTTATGGCATTCTTATCCGCCCACCAAGGATTCTGCTTTGCAAGAGTTTCGATGTTCATGTCCAAAACCTTTTGACATATCATGATATACTTAAACCATTCATTTTGACATAGTCTGATATATTAAAAACAGATAACTATATAAAGCTTAGTGTAGAATTTTGCATTGCCCTATTGTGCTTTAGCCCGCCCTCCGGCTCGTTTTCCTGCCGCTTTCTTCCTTCTCGCCCGCAGGCGCCTCATATCTCCATCTTCCTCTCTTTTTCAGGGATCATGACGTTTGCGTGGAAATTCCTGAAATCCCCGGCTTTCTGCGTATGCATGGGAATCAGCACCTTTGGCTTGACAATTTTCACAATTTCCTCCAAATCCTGCCTGCTGGCGTGCCCTGAGCAGTGCACCTTGTGGAATTTCACTCCGAAGTGCCCCATCCAGTTGTCCAGCACCTTTTTTTGCTCCTTGTTCTCCTCACCCTCTAAGAAGTGCTCGGACTGCGAGTATATGTAATCCGCCTTCCTGGGCTGTATGTAGACCAGCTCCATGAGCTTGTAGAAGGTTATGTGCATGACGAACTTCTTCTGCACCCTTCCAATCTCCCTGTAGGTTATCTTCTTGCCCCAATACGCCCTTTCCCAGGGAGCATAGTCCATTGGGCCAAATTCGCAGCTTTTTGCCAGCCTGTAGTAGACAAGGATGTTCGGGTCCTTCCTGACATCCGGCAGGCCGCCTATCTTGTCCTTCAGGTTGTCCAGGATGTAGGCGAATTTGGTGTCCACCACTAGTTTTCTCCTGTTTTTGACGGCTGCGCGATAGAAGGACATGAAACGGTCGACATTTGACATGGAAAAGTTGGCAAAAACAACGCCCTTTGACTTGCGGATGACCTCCTCTACCTTGGCCTCGACCTCCTCTTCCGTGTAATTGTGCTCCTCGTCGCCACCCATCCTGGTCCCCTCGCAAAGCATTGCATATGGCCTGGCTGCGGCAGCCTTTGCCAAAAACTCCTTAGTTATGGCGCTTTTCGGACCGTGCAGCCTCAGGTCGCCGGTGTAGACAAGCGCGCCCTTGCTGGTGCGCACAATAAAGCCATAGGCGCCCGGGATTGAGTGCTCCACGTGTATTGGCTGGATTTCCAGGTGCTTGACCTTTATCCTGTCCCCGGACTTGAAGAAGCGCAGGTTTTCATGCTCGCCTATGCCGCACAGGCTGGGGTAGAGCTTGGAGTATATCTCGATTATCCTGTGCGTGCCGTGCCCCATGTAGACAGGTATTGATTCGTCCAGGAAGGAAAGGTGGCCGGTGTGGTCCGAGTGCGAATGGGAGACGAAGACCGCGTCCACGTTTGGCTTTTCGTGCTTCAGGTCGGTGAATTCCAGCATCGCCTTGCTGTAGAGCCCCTTCACGCGCGGCAGCATGCCGAACTCGAAATAGACCTCCAGCCCGTTTGCCGAGCGCGGCGAGAGGAACTCGTAGAAAAACTCGTCGCCAAAGTCAAAGCTCTCGCCGAAATCAAGGTATATGCGCGCGCCCTTGTCTTCCAGCAGTATCTTGTTGCCGCCGATTTCGTTCGCGCCGCCGTAGAATGTTAAGGAGACCATACTAATACCTCTCAAATACTGGTTCAATCGCGAAAAACTTTATCTTTTTGTGCTGAAAAAGGTTCTTTTCCAATTTATTTGATAAAGAAATTTGGTGTTTTATTTTCTCTATTATTAAAGCTATATTAGGTATTTTGTTGAATGAAAAACAAAAATCGATGCCTTCATTATGTATGAAAAAACGTTCTGGTATTGGTCCAAACCCTCCAATAATCATGCCGTATCTAAGATATGGATAAACCTCTTTATGGCGCAATGCCTTATGGCTATAAGTTATTATGTCGTGAGTAGTTACGGAGCCGTGTTTGAGTTCTATGGCAACTTTGGGCGTCTGTTGTTTCGCCCTTTTTCTACTAATAAGTAGGTCCGTCTGGAATGCATAGTCCCCTCTTCGCGGCTCTTTTGGCTTCTGCTCTATCTCTAGGTCAGGATTTATCTCTAGCTTGTAATATAGGCTTTTTCTTTCTTCTATTACATATTCCGAACCAATTTTACCATCTAATTTTGACTTTAGAAGTTGACTGAAGCGTTTCTCTCTCATTCAATCACCAATCTTATCTTTTTGTATCTAATTTTTTCAACCACTTTCTCCAAATCCCCTGGCTTTTCCAGCACAAAATCAGCCTTCTTCCCTTTTTTCCCGATAACATGCCCATACTTTGCCCAAGCCGCCTTCATCCCGGCTGCTTTTGCCCCTGCAATGTCGCGCTCCGGGTTGTCGCCCACGAACAAACACTCCGCTGGCTTCACGCGCAACCGATGGCACATGCGCAGGAAGGGCGCCTTGTCCGGCTTTTGCTTCCCAGTGTCGTGGAAGGTGCCCACTTCATTAAAGAAGCCTTCAAGCCCTGAGAGAATCAGCCTCTGCCACGCCTTGTTCCTCGGGGCGTCGGACAGCACGGCAAGCCTGTAGCGCCCCTTGAGCCTTGAAAGCAGTCTTTCCACCCCTGGATATGACCTCAAAACCTCAAACTTGCGTCTGTTGTAGCCTATTATGGCTGCCTGCTGCAGCCTTTCAGCCCTATTTCCCCTGTACCCTGCCCCATAAACCAGGTCTGCAAACGTCTTTTGGTACTCTATGCCCTTGCTGTCATATATCCTGAAAATGCGCTCCATTGTCTCCTTCTCGGACAGCTTCCATCCCCTCTCACGCATCATCCTTGCCGCCTCGCGCGCAGTCTCGCGCTTGAGCCCCAAGAAGTCAAGAAGGGTATTGTCCATGTCGAAGATGATTGCTTTGAGCAGGGAATTACCTCTGAGAGAGTAAGGGTGGCAAGGGTGATAAAGGTTGCGGTAGAAACATTTCCATGGATGAGAAACGGATAGCTGAGCTTAAAGCCAAGATACAACAATTCCGTGATGACAGGGACTGGAAGCAGTTCCACAATCCCAAGGACCTCGCCATTTCGATAGCAATAGAGGCGGGAGAACTTCTTGAACAATTCCAGTGGAAAGACAAGGAAGGCGTTGAGGACAAGGTGAAGCAGGAAAAGCACAAGGTAGAAGACGAAATGGCAGATATTTACATCTATCTTCTAGAGATGTCAGATGTGCTTGGAATAGACCTGATTGAGGCGGCGAACAGGAAAATGGCAAAAAATGCCGCAAAATACCCTGTGGAAAAGGCTAAAGGCAACAGCAAGAAATACACGGAGCTGTAGGGATGATTGTCTACGAATCGACAAAGCAGGGTTTTCTCACTGACGCGTCCAACTGCATAGAGGATATTATCAGCTCCAATGTAAAGGAAAGGCTGAGAATAGATGTGAAGCCTGGAAGCTCGGAATATAACTCATGGAGGAATTCACTTGGGAATGCCATGAACCATGTTATGAACACGGACAAAATACCTGATGGTGCCGGAGTTGCCATAGAATATTCGATCCCAAGGACAAAAAACAGGATTGATTTCATCATAACTGGGCAAGATGAGCAAAATACCGAAAATGTTGTAATTATAGAGCTTAAGCAGTGGACGGACATACAGGCTACAGATAAGGACGCAATGGTCCTGACACGCTTTAGGCACGGAATGGGTGAACAGTTGCATCCATCATATCAGGCGTGGTCATATTCGACCTTGCTGAACGGATTCAATGCAACAGTGTATGAAGAAGGGATAACCCTGCGGCCGTGTGCCTACTTGCACAACCACGTGGACAGGAATGCCATATACAATCCGCTTTATGCAGATTATCTTGAAAAAGCCCCGGCGTTCTGCAAAGGCGACAAGGAAAAGCTTCAGGATTTCATATCAAAATACATCAAGTACGGAAACAAAAAAAATACAATATACCGCATTGAAAACGGCGAAATAAGGCCTTCAAAACACCTTGCAGAAAGCCTCTATTCCATGCTCAAGGGCAAGGAGGAGTTTATTCTGATCGACGACCAGAAAATAGTGTATGAAAATGCCCTTTCCCTGGCAAAAAAGTCGAGCAAAACAAACAAGAACGTCCTGATTGTCGAGGGCGGCCCAGGCAC
Organism: Microcaldota archaeon; assembly: GCA_964650545.1. Taxonomy (GTDB): domain Archaea; phylum Micrarchaeota; class Micrarchaeia; order Anstonellales; family Anstonellaceae; genus UBA10161. The sequence goes on from CAZYTZ010000002.1 coordinate 11,666, forward strand.
AGGCAAATCCGTGGTCGCCATCAACCTGCTCGTTGCGATAACCAGGCTTGGGCTAAATACCCGGTATGTCACCAAAAATGCAGCCCCACGGGGTGTTTTTGAGGCAAAACTTACTGGAAAAATGACAAAAACCGAGATATCCAACCTATTTACAGGCTCAGGGTCCTATGTTGATGCCGCCGAGGACTATTTCGACGCTCTGATTGTGGATGAGGCCCACCGCCTTAATGCGAAGTCAGGTTTGTTCAGGAATCTGGGAGAAAACCAGATCAAGGAGATAATCCAGGCATCAAAGAGTTCCATATTTTTCATTGACGAAAACCAAAAAGTGACGTGGAGCGATATCGGGGAAAAGGAAGAAATAGAAAAGTGGGCCAAAAAGCTCGGCGCAAATGTCTGCAGCGCAAAGCTCGAATCCCAGTTCCGCTGCAATGGTTCTGATGGATTCTTGTCCTGGCTGGACAATTCACTCCAGATAAATGAGACGGCGAATACAACCCTAGAAGGCATTAAATACGATTTTAGGATTGTAGATTCCCCAAATGCATTGAGGGAACTGATTTTTGAGAAGAATAAAGCGAACAACAAAGCACGGCTTGTGGCGGGTTATTGCTGGGACTGGGTCAGCAAGAAAAACAAGGAGCTAAAAGACATTAATATTCCTGAACATAAATTTGAAATGACCTGGAACCTGGCAAGCGACGGCAATGTCTGGATTATTTCGCCCAACTCTGTTAACGAGGCAGGCTGTATCCACACCTGCCAGGGCCTTGAAGTGGATTACATCGGCGTTATCGTTGGTCCGGACCTGATTGCGCGAAACAACAAAATAATCACTGTTCCGAACAAGAGGGCAAAGACCGACGCTTCACTCAATGGATATGTAAAAGCCATGGCAAAGGATCCGGCGGCTGCAAAGAAAAAGGCAGACCTGATCATAAAGAATACCTATCGCACGCTTATGACGCGTGGAATGAAAGGTTGCTACGTCTATTTTGTCGATAAAGAAACGGAAAAATATTTCAAAGAAATGATTGGGAAGTGAGCAGGGTAGGATTCCCCTGGAAGTTACCACAATAGGCGACAACTTCATCACTGGCATCCTCCTTTAGAAGGCTTTTTATAGAGAAGGTTCGAAGATTGTGATGCAATCTATAAAATTCATCTGACGTGAGGTTGAAAATGACCCGCGAACCAGTCCTGTTGCCGGTTGAACCGTCTGTGATGCAATGGCTTAGAGAGAGCGCGGGCTGGACAACTAGTGAAGTAAGTGGCAAGCTCGGTTTGCAGGAAGAATCTTACCTGAGATTTGAGCGCGGAGAGAAAAAACCTACTCTGAGGCAGATAATGCTCCTTGCAAAGGCTTTCAAACGGCCCATGGCTGCTTTTTTGCTTTCTGTACCTCAGCAGGAATCTGCGCTGCCGCAGGATTTCAGAAAACTGCCAAAAGACAAACGCGAATTTGGCAGGAAAATGAGGCGCGTTTTCAGAAAGGCGCGCTGGCTTCAGGAAACATCTAATGAGCTGATGTCTAACCTAAACATTAATCTTGACCCAGCAATCAAGCGTTACAGGCTTTCTGATAATCCATCACGCATAGCTGACGGAGAGAGAGAAGCATCTGCCATTGCCCTAGAAATGCAGATGAAATGGAAAAGTCCCTATGCGGCATTTGCAAGCTGGAGAGAATATGTTGAATCGAAGAATATCAGAGTTTTCCAGATAAGTATGCCTATAGAAGAAGCTAGAGGATTTTCACTTACCGATGCCAAACCAAACGTCATAGTTGTCAATTCAGCAGACGATATAAATGCAAGGATATTTACCCTCTTCCATGAATATGCGCACATACTTCTTGCCAAAACTAGTGTATGCATACCGGAATTTGGACAATCGGATGACTCTGGCGAAATAGCCATGGTTGAAAGGTGGTGCAATAAGTTTGCAGCAGACTTCCTGCTCCCACAGGTTGCACGTGAATATATTTGCAGGAACGCATCGAGTATAGACGTTGGCAAGCTATCCTCAAAGCTGAAAGTCAGCAAGTACGCCCTGATGATACGCATGGTAGAGTTTGGCGTTATTTCAGGTCAGCAATTGAACGAATTCCTAACAAAAGTGCCAAAAGCACCAACTGGAAAAAAAGGCGGCTTTGGAAAGGGCATGACTCAGCTTGACAAAGCAAAGCAGGAAAAGGGCAATGGATATCTATCGCTGGTAATGGAAAACCTTGACAGAGGTATGATTAACACAAAAGATGCACTGGATTACTTGTCAGTCAGAATGAAGTACCTGGAGAAGATAAAGAGCAAAGAAAAGGGTGCAAAAAATGCCTGACGAAACTATTTACATAGCAGACACCAGCGCACTCATTGAAATCCAGCAAAAATACCCTCATGACGTATTCGGTGGTTTGTGGAAAAACCTCTCAGGTCTTGCAAAAAATGGTAAAATGATTGCGCCAAGGCACGTATTTGACGAGATAAAGAGCTATGCATTGGAAGACTATTTGAAAACTTGGGCAACACAACATAAGAATATGTTCAAGGAGCCAACGCCTGCCCATTATCTGAAGGTAAAGGAGATACTGGCCTCTTTTCCTAATTTGATAAACACAAAAAGTGAGTTTGAGCAGGCAGATCCATACGTCGTTGCTATGGCGCTATGTGTTGAGAGACAGACAACGCTTGTTGGAAACATTCGTGTTGTTGTGACGGAAGAAAGCTTTACGAAACCTCAAAGAATACCTGATGTTTGTAGAAATTACAGTATAACATGCATAAACACTATAGAGATGTTCAGGCAGGAAGGATGGAGATTTGAATAGAATTGTGCCGAACATCGGCACCCTACTCTACATGGCCTTTTAAGCACACTCTTGCGTCTTATTTGCGTTTGGAGGTCAAGCGAATGGCAATATCATTTATCCAAGGCAACCACCGCGAATGGGCAGCAAGCGTGATTGAGGATTGGCATGACGTTCAGGTTGGCTTGCTCAAAGGTAAGCTAAGGAAAGACGAGCGAGAAGGGATTAGAAGTGGCATAGAACGCACAGGTGAGCTTGTGGAGAAGCTACGTGACAAAAAAGAAATCCTCACACACGATGAATGGGATGATGCCTTGATGTATCTCTGGCAGGAGCGATGTGATTAATTCTACACTCGTGCTCGTTTAACGCTTCCCCCACCTAATCCTTCCCTTTCGCCCTCAATCTCCTCATCCTCTCCCTATTGTACTTCCGCTTAGCCTCAAGCTGCGCCGCAGACATGCTTTTGCCCGCTTTCCGCTTCTTCTTAGCCGTTTTCTTGCTGGAAGGCTTCCTTGCAGCAGCCTTGCGCGCAGCCGGGCCTGCCGCAGCCTTGGCAGCCGCCCTGGCATACGCTGCCAGCTTTTCCTCGGTTATCAGCTTTTCAGTGCCTGTAGCGCCCTCGCGCACAAGCTTGTCAAGCTCATTTCGAAGGTTCAAGAGCTTGGTCCCTGAGTTGGAAACAGTAATGCCGGCAGATGAAATAAGCCCCACCCCGCGCAGCAAATCGCGAACCTTGCCCATGGAAAAACACCCCCGTTTTTTTCCAGAAGTCGCAAACCGGAGTTTGCGACTCCGATAGACGACACCTTAGACTAGTTATAGGCAAAGGAGGATAAAAAGGTTAGGGATACGACGGAGGAGGAAGGGAGATAAATGTTTTTGTGGAATTAATTGTGGGGGTGTAGAAATGCCAAATGCAAATTGCCCAAAATGCGAAAATAATAGTTTTATAGATTGGCAATATGAGTCTGCAAGAGCAGGAACTGTGATTATGATAATTTGCTCTGCTTGTGGAGCGGTAGTGGGAACGGTAAAAAAATAATTATTTGATAGAAACCTTCTGAATTATTTTCAGGAATTCATCCCATTTGTCCACCGGAATACGCGTCCCGCTCTTACCATAACCAGTGAAACTTGTGCTCGTAATATATTCACGTATATCTATTCCTAGTTTTCCCCCATAATCACTTTTTTTTACAACGATATCTACGGTTTCTGATTTTTTCAGACGTCCAATTTCCTCTTCCATCACATTCACCCCCTAATTTACAAATTTACTCAGAAAGACGTAAAAGACTATGCCGCATATCATTACTTGGGAGGTGTATTGAATGACAATAGCCGCAGTGTTCCATTTTTTTGCGCGTAATCCACCATCACTGTTGATCGGAGGGGGAATTTTAGGTTGGCTTCTTTGTGGGCTATCAAATGTCCCAGTATTTTGCAATTACTGGGGCTGGTTGATTGCAAGTGGGTTCATATTGCAACTGATATGGTTATATTTTCAAAGATAGGCGATAATGATATAAATTATTAGAAATACTAAAAGATATTAAGTTTATTATGATTTTGAACAAGAAATGGCACCCAAGCCGCCCTTTCCACACGAAGAAGGCGAAAGGAATAAATGGAGGGGCTTAAATAGATAGAAATGCGTGGGTAAAGTGACGAAGGAGGGAGATTTGATGACTTTATCTGGTAGTTCTCTGTTTTCAAAGGCTACAGATGTTGATGTTGAGAATGATAAGAAAGTAGTTGAATTTGGTGAAAACAACAATAAGGTGATGCTCGCCTTTATAGCAAGTTATGCGCCTGCTCGTCTTTCACCAGTTGAACGTGCAGACATGTCGATAGGTCTCTCAGAAGAATTTGGATTTGAAGAGGCTTTAGAAGAAATTAAAGATAAATGCAAGGGAAAAGCTGAGGCAATTTTAGTTGTTAACAGCCCCGGTGGATTAGTTGATAGCTCATATAAAATTGCAAAAACACTGAGAGCAACCTTTTCAAAGATAACTGTTTGTGTACCGCACGTAGCTGCAAGCGGAGGAACTTTAATCGCTCTCACTGGTGATGAAATTATTCTTGGCCCAATGAGTCAACTCAGTCCAATAGATGTCCAGATCGGCTATGGAAAAAGTGTTATTTCTACAAATTATCCTCTTGCAGCGTTAGGTCGATTAAATGATTTCTTTAAAGATAAGAGAGTTGAAGAGGCGCCATACCCCATGAAAGCTATGGCTGACAAACTAGATCCCCTTATGTTAGAACTTGCTTCTGGCCTTACTTTTACTATGCAAGAATATGCAAAAAATATTTTAAAACAAAATATGAAAGATAATACAAAAATCCAGAGTATTGTAGATAAACTAACACGAGGGTACCCTTGCCACGATTACTTGATAGATTATGAGGAAGCTAAATCAATAGGGCTACCCGCAATTAATAGCACTGAGAGAAAGGAGCTTTGGAATTTATCAAGACTCTGGTTGTCAAAATATGTACTCAGCATTAAAGACAAGCATATTATAAGATTTTACGTTCCAAAAAAGTCTGCAGTTGAGGGGCGATCTAAATGAAATCAGAAACTACTGTTTTTGAATGTTTTCTTAAGCACACGGAGCACGCATCAATTTCATATGAAATGTGGAGAAATTTATCTCCAAAGATGACATTGATATACTAGTTAACGAACACCCATTTCAATATAGGTTCAACAAACCTCTTCTTTTTTCCACCCCCTATTACAAAACATCTTTCCCGCTAAAATTTAATTCCCGTCTTCCAGCAGCTCTCCCTAATTTTAAGGGACACTGGAGTTTTTTCTCTCGTTTTTTCCCTCTGCTGTGCAACAGCACAGCAGTGTACCGCGCGATTTCACATCTCACGTTGGTATACCCAAGATACTCAAAACATAGCAAAAGCCATTCTTTTGGGCACTTTACGCGCGGAAGCCGGCTTCCGGCATCAAGAAAACCCGCTCAACACTGCTACAATGAACCATAGCGCGGGTTAGAGGAATTAAGGGGGTGCTTGGGTTTACTGATATGATTGCGCGCGCGAAGGCGCAGTACACTGTAGCGCTATTTTCTCTTTTTTCCGCGCGAGGCAGATTTTTGCGCGAAGAAATGAACAAGAGTGCAGGCTAGAAGATAAGATAGCAACAATATTGGAACGGTGATTGCCCAGCTATTCAATTCAACAAAGTAATATTGAAAGCCGTATGTGAAGGTCCAATAAAACATGCCGCTCCACATGCCAAACAGGTTTGCTTCAGAAAGATTGACTGCCCCACATCGCATCGATGGCACGGGTGGGATGCAAGTTGTGCCATGGAAAAAGAAAAAGAACACGCCAACTGGCAAGATTAAAACAAAAATTATTGCAGCTGCTAAGGCTTTTTGCCAACTCAACTTAAGGAACCCTTTCCAGTCAAATGCCATGCCTTTACCTCTTTTTTCCGCGCTTTTTCTTGGAAACCGCTTTTCTTGCCGCAAAAGCGGATTCCCTTTTGGCATCCATGGCGCCCAATTCTGGCTCGATGCCTTCCTCGTCTATCAAATCCCGGTTCATGCCCACTTGATCATCATTAGATGTCAACGGTTTTTTTCTTGATTTTGTTGCCATAATATCACCTATATCTTCGCGAAGAGCACCACGTAGTTCTTCCCGTACGCCTTTGCGCACGCGGGGCAGGTTGTGTAGCTGAAATAGAGCTTCTTGAGCGCGAAACCCTTGGTTTTCACGTGCGCGTGCATATCCTTGGACCATTTGCCTGATTGGCTGTAGTCACCCTCATTACACGCGCGTGAGGAATGTGCCGCTCAAGGTGGCCATGCGCGCGCCTGGCACCTTCCTGTTCAATGCGATGTAGATGTCCGCGCCCCAAAGCGAGTTGCTGTCATAGAGCATGATGCTTTCCTTGTTCTTTGCGCCGGCTTTGCCCATGAGCGCCATGTTCTTGGTCATTGCTTTGTCCATGCCAAGCGGGATGTAAAAAATGCAGCGCAGCGTATCTTTCAGGAAAAGCTTGTTCTTCCATTTGATTGTTTTGTTTTGCCAGGGCGCGGGGTTGAAGCGCGGGCAGCAGCCGGTAACGAATTGTTTCTTTGCCATGGAAAAATCCCCCAGGATTTTTTCAGCAGTTGAACCGCAGTTCAACTCCAATGGCAGGAATTCGCCTTTTGGATTTATAATTTTATTAGCCCGGAGGCTAGCCTTCGGGTGTGAAATAGGCTGTTGGATGGGGGCTTACGCCGGAGGCTTGATAGAAGGATAAAAGATTGTTAGTTTTGCTAGCAGACTATTTCTTATGCGCTTTTTTCCTGCCAAAAAGGCGCGCGGGCGCAAAGTGCTTGTTGTTTTGCGCGCTTGATGGAAATGTGCATTGAATGCGAGGTAGTGTTATACATTGTTATAAAAAGAGTTCGGATGATAATTTAGCACAGTTCAAGCGGTGGAATAACGAATCGGCAGCAAGGTGTGGTATGTACAAGGCTAATATTGCCCCCATTTCCCGGAAAAAAATCATCAGTTCAAATGAAGTGCCTCTTTTTTTGAAGAAGCGCGACAGGATCTGGAACCGGAACGGCGGTTTCCCAAGGACCACTTGTGGCGTGAAGCGCGAGGACAGGCTGCCGGTAATTCGCAAGGTTTTTGTCGAGCATGCACGCGAGATTTCGGAGCTCATGCACCCGAACATACGCCTGGTGGGCGGGTTTGACGGCTGGCCTGACACATCCGGGTGGGAAATGGGCAGGGGCGAGCTGCTTGCTCCGAGCAAGGAGCTGGTTTTTCCCAAGAAGGGCGCGGACGTGCCTCCGCAGGCTTCGTTTGACATGAGCACCTTGCTTTTCATTGACCCTAGCCGCGAGCTTTTCACCGAGCTTGCAAAGCTCCAGAAGGCAATGTGGGGCAAGAAGGATGGAGACCTGAAAAGCGTGGTTGATTACTTCAACATACTCTGCCAGCGCACCGGCCCCACCCCGATTTTCATCTATTTCAGGGACAGCGGCGAGGTGGAGTCGGCGGTTTTCCCGATACAGGTGAAAACAGAGGATGTGACGACGTGGGACGGCACCACATTCAACGGGACTTGGAAGAACGACACAATTCTTGGAGACCTTCTTTCCTGCCCCATGATATGCTCATACATGACAATCCGCGGGACAAGCGGGCCCCTCATTGCTGAGGGCGTGCGCCCGTATGCCATGATTGAGATATTCCTGAAGTTCATAGATGACTGCATTGCGTACTCAAGGCCGTGCAACTACGGGCCTGAAAACCAACACATTCCCATACACGAGCATCTGGTGAATGACCCCAACTATTCAAAATTCCACGCCAGGAACCTTGCAAGGATGGTGTGCATTGTTGAAGGCGGCTCGAGCGAATATGACAAAAAAGCCGGCAGATACGGGTTCATCGCGGGCTACCTTGAACGGGTGCTGCCTGACGAGAAATTCCTGGAGCTTCTCAAGGGCATTGTGGCCACCGTCAAGAAACACCTGAATGGGCAGTGAGCTGCTTTTGCCTTGCCCTGCCTTTTTTAAACTGTTGCAAATAGAGTAAGTGCATGAAACATCAGAATGGATGTCCTCTAAATGGCAGCAGGCAGAGGTGGGCGCCGAGGCTCATGATGGCAGCGGTTAAGCGCGCGTTCATGAAAATCCATATCCGAGATTTTGCAGGCGAACATAAGTTTGGCGATCCTTATTTTGGCCCTGCAAGAAGGGAGAACGGCATTGAAATCCGCGGGTGCATAGATGAATGGGCTGTTTACCTTAGCTGCAGCAACAGGGGCTGCCCAAGCAACAACGGCGGGTTTGGCGGCAGGTGCCTGGAAGAGCCGGCAAGCGGCGTGCCAAAAGAGCTTTTGAGGAGGGCAGAGAAGGAAATCAGGAAGATGAAGAAGGCGGAATAGGCTGCCCAACTGGCGTTATCCTTATCATCACCGCCTTTGACATGTCCACTTCGTTTGGCAAGTCAAGCTTTGCCTCGACGTACCATGAGGGGATGTAGGGCGTGAGCCTGAGCGCCACGCCCAGATACCTGTTATCTTTTAGCGGGTCGTTTGCGCCGATGTAGTTTTTCACTTCGCCAGGGATGCTGATTAAGAACGGAATTGTCTCGCCTTTCCTGAATGTGCGCGCGCCTGAAAGAAGGGTTTCTTTTTTGCAAACATATCTGTTGTGCTTGCCTTGCCTTTGCAGGCCGTAGAAAATGATTTTGAGCGAGCGCGCCTGCTTGCTCATGTTGCGGTTGATAGTCACTGTACCGTTTATCTGCTCGCCAAACACGTATGAGAGCTTTTCAAGCTTCACAAGCATGTTGCGGCCAATCAGCAGCCTGATGAGGCAATAGCCAAGGATGGCAAACGTCACGAAAAAAACAACGCAGGGCATCACAATGCCCTCGAGGAGAATTGCGGGGCTGCCGGTTGCGGAGAACACCAGCGTTGTAACCCCGAAAAGGCCGGCGAAAATGAGAAAAGAGGCAACGGCAAAGGCAAGCATGGCAAGAACAATGATTATCTGAAAGGGCTCTGAGACCTTTTCGATAAACTCCGGCAGCCGGGCAGCATCCTGCTCGTCCATGCCGCCCATAATCAGATGGAAGCAATAAAAAGGTGCAGACAGCTTTTTTAGCTATTGGAAATTGCGCATGCAATTTACAACACAATAAAAAGGGGATATTTGGCGGCTCACCTGCCTTGCGGCGGGTAGACCAGGTATTCCTCTGCCCAGATCTCCTTATTCACCATGCCTGTCCGCGCAAGGTAGCTTTCAAGCCCGGGCAGCACAATTTCCACCGAGTCTCTTTTTCCGGCAAGCAGGAAGCAATCATGGCCGGAAAAATAGTAGTATGCTTTCTTCACTATGCCGCGGTTATAGTTTATCCCGTTTGCCCTATCCACCCCGGTTGCAAGCGCAAGGGAGCTTAGGTGGGGAGTTTGGTTCTTGTCAAGCAAGATGAATAATGACCATGATATGCTGCCGTTTGCATCCAGGTAGTCTGCAATGAAGCGCCGCTCGCTGTCGCATTTGGTCACGAACAGGGGCTTTACGTCGTTGATGAGAAGCGCCTGGTAAAAGCATGCCATCCTGCAGTTGAATTCCTCCATTTTCCTGTCTTTTGCCAAATTCCTGAAGAAGGGGGACACGAAGATGGGGCCTATTTTCCTATTTTGGCAATGCTCTGCAATGTTGGCAAGCCTGTTCTTGTCAGGAGCGTGAGAAAGAAGCGGCATCCCCATGATGCTATTATGTGGGGAAGTGAATAAAAATATAGTCTAGGCAGGGGTTGCCGGCTAGCGCCGCATGTAAACCGAGATGCGCGAGTTGATGTCGGTTGCCAGGGGAATGTCCAGCTGCGCGTGCACATACCAGTTCTTGGGCTTGGGCACGAACATGTCGTGTATTGCACCAAAAGTGCCTTGCGCCTCAGGGGGCTTTGCAAGCTCAGGCATGGTGAGCGAAAAATCAAAAGCCTCGCCGTCCTTGTATTCGCGCTCCCCGCCCAGCTTCTGCTCCACACGGTAAACACGCTCATACTTGTTGCCGCGCTCGATTTCGCCATAGAATTCGATTGTGAGGCTGCGCGCCAAAACTGCCTTTGGAAGGCGGAGCACTGCCTTGCCGTGAAGTGTCTCGCGCGGCTCATAAGTGGTGGGACCGAGCGTGATTTCTATTTTGCCTTCGTCTGCCCCGAAAACCATGGGAACACCGTTGGTAAAACTCGGATGAAGCTTATAACGCTTGCGAGCATCATGCCCTGCTTGCCGTGCGCGCCATTTTTTGGCGCCTTTGCGCAATTATGACTGCCGCCCTGGATATGTCCCTGTTCTCGCGCATGAAAACCTCCGGCCTTCTCAAGTGCTTTTGCATGATAATGGGCTCGTGCCTGCCCTCAGGCATGAAAACCACGGAGTTTTTTCCATATAGCTGCGGAATCCACCAATTCAGGGTAACCTCAAGCCCAAAGCCCATGCATGCTTTGGCAAAATCCTTGTCAAGCAGCAATCGCAGCGCAGTGCCAACCTGTATTGCGCGTGCGCCTGACAGTTTCTGCCCGGTGTCGTGCTCGCCCTGGGAGAGGTAGCCTTCGTTCACAGGGTGCACTGCCATTTTCACCGCAGGGTTTGCCTTGAGCTCGCCAATCATTGCCATTATTTGTTGAGGGGTTGCCTGCGTGATGTCAGCGTCCATCATTGCCAGTATAGTGGCGCGTTTTTTGAGGCAATGCGCAAGCGCAGTGAGAAAGCACTCGCCCTTGCCATGCCTGCGAAAAAAAGAGTTTTTCACTATTGCGCCGCTCTTGCGCGCCACTTCCACAGTGTGGTCTTCCGAGCGGTCGTTCAGCAGGATGAAATCGTCCACAATGCCCAACCGCTTGCATTCGAGCGCAACCTCAAGGGACTTGCCAATGATGAATTCCTCGTTGAAGGCAGGGATTATGAGCAGGATTTTTTCTTTCATGCTGCGCCCCGCTTAGCAAAGCACGCCGTTTATGCCGCTTGCGATTATGTCTGCCATGTATTTCGGTGTGCGGTCGGTTGTCACTCCGCCGCACACGTGCTTGCCCAGCTCCACGTTTATGATGGGGTAGGACGAGCCGAGAAGCGCGGTGATTTCCGGGAACTGGTCTGCGCCCACTTGTTGCATAGGCCCGATGGAGCTGCCCGGCAGCGAGAATTCGTATTCGCCCTTTATAGTCGCAATAGCCGCCTCTTTAAACACCACCGCCACATTCCGTTCGCCCGTGTAAGTCACCTGAAGATTCAGGTGGTTGATTATGCGAAAGTTCAAGAACAGGTCCACTTGTTTGCCTTTTGCACGCTTGCGCAGCACGTCCATGAATTTTTCGCCGGAAATCTTGCTTTCATTCAGGAGAGACAGGAAGGAAAATATATTGACCCTGCTTTCTTTGCCTTCGAAGTTCTTTTCCAGCTGTTTGACCACTGCGGCTGCCCGCTCGCAGCCTGGCGCGCCGCTTACAATCACTATTTTTTGATTTGCAGGCATTATCCCACCCCTTGGTTGCAGATTGTTCTTTTTTGTGGGTAGTGTTTAAAAAAGTTGGCAGTAAGGATACGTCTATGGACGTAATCCTTGGAGCCGCGGACTGCCGCGGCTGCGGACAATGTTCGTCTTCGAGCATTGTCCTTGCTTCTGCATCTCCGAGAAGGAAAAGGCTGATGGAGCGCCTTGTGAGGAGGTTTTCCGTTGCACCTGCGCGCATTAACGAAAGGATGAAGCGCGGGGAGGGCTTTGCGGCTGCGTGCGTAAGGCTTGCCGAGGCAAAAGCGCAGTCTGTTGCGAAAAAACGCCCGCGCGCAATTGTCATAGGCGCTGACACGATTGCTTATCTTGGCAAGATGAACTGCAGGAAGACGGACAATGCGCGCTCTGCACGCGCCATTTTGCTTGCGCTGGCCGGCAGGACGCACTATGTGATAACAGGCGTGGCAGTTGTTTTCCCTGATGGCAAATGCGTGAAATATCTTGTGCGCGCGGCAGTGAGGATGAAAAAAATCACTCCGCGCATGCTGGAATGGTACATGAAGACGGGAGAGTGGAAAGGGCGCGCGGGAAGCTACGACGTGTCTGGCAAGGGAAAGAAGCTTGTGGCAAGCGTGAAGGGCGAGCGCGAGACAGTGGTGGGGCTGCCGCTGAGAAAGCTGAAGCTAATCCTGAAAAGAAAATAAAGGAAAAAATAATCAGCGCATCTTGGCACTCACCAGCGCATAGCGCTGGTCCACGAAGACAAAGCCTGATTTTGCAATCGCTTCCACTCGCGCAAAGAGCGCGTTGAGCGCCACGTACGAGATTGAGATGCCGCTGGCGAATAGGAAGCGCTCGAATGCCACTACTGGTATGAGCGCGAGCCAGAAGGCTGCAGTGGAAGGGAACGCATAGAGCCAAATCACGCTGCCAATCGAGTGCGCGGTGAATGTGCTGCCTAATGAGCGCAGGAACAGGTGCGAGGGCAGTGCGAGCGCGATTGCGGGTATGAGCCAGTAAAGCGAGTAAATCCATGCCTGTGCACCTATTGGGTGCGCTATGAAGGCCGCCATGCACACAAGGGAGACTGCTGCGCCTGCGAACTTGCCTCGTGCATACTTTGCGAAGTAAATGGCTGCGAAAAGCATCGGGGTGAAGCGAAGGATGTTTATGGGGTTCAGCTCCTTGCCAAGCCAGAAGAACGACACCACCTCTGCAAGCAGCACGGAAAGCGCGCCAACGCCAGCGCCCAGGAAGCCTCCGGCGACAGGCCCTATGAACTGGAACAGGGTGAATGATTGGTTTGCAGCCGCGCCAAGTATTGATGAGAAGTTTATGCTGTCAGCTGCCAATACAAGCAGCGAGAACAGCATCACGAATGCAAGACCTTTGGCTGAGAGAACGTTTCCTATTTTCATTATTCCACCCCAAGCTAAACTGTCAGAAGACGATTAGGCTATTGGAATAAATGGATTTAAAACGGTTTGCCAGGTCACTGCACGCTGTCCTTCACAATCTTGTGTGTGGCAGCCATAAGCTCAGTAAATCGCTTTGCCAGTTCGTCCAGCGGGAATTCCATTCTCTTAAGCACGAACGCGCAGGGATGCATGTTCTGCGGGCCGTCCAGCCTGACAATATAGATTGTGCTCTTGCTGTGAGCATATAGCTCGAACTTTTTCCCGCCATTGTCAGGGTTTTTTGCCGATTCGCTTGAATGAGCCTCGTAGGCGTATTTGGCCGCTTGCTGCAGGAACTCGGCAACATCCATGTTCCTAAGCAGCCTGTTCAATTCTAAAACGCTGCAGTTCCTGTCTGAAACAAACAAGCCAACCTCAGATGGAAGGTTCGCGGTGTATTTTGCCTTGGCAGGCAATTCCATCCGGAACGCTGGGAAATCTATTTTTATGAGCTCGTGATCAGGCATGATTCTCAGGTTGGCGATTGCCACTAGGTTGCCGTGCCTCTCAAAGCGCACAGGCACCGGCGGGTTGCCAGGGATGACAAACTCCATCTGGAACCTTCCCGTGCCGCCGACATTTTCTATGGCATTTGCCAGCTTGGTGTAAACGATGAAGCGCGCGGTGTCCACCAGTTCATGCTTTCCAAAATTCCCGTTGCGGTCGGGTTTGAGATGGGGTCTGAGCACCCATCTTATTGTCTTGGCAGTCCCTGGATGCGACTTTTCTAGGAGGTCAAGCTTCTGGAAATCCTCCCTCCTCAGCGGGTGCTGGGCAAAGAATTCATTCAGCACAATTTTCACGCGCTGGCAATGGGGGTTGTTGATAGTTCTGACTTTCATACCTTCACATGTGTATTTGGTTGCAAAAGGTATATAAACATATATTTTATTGAAAGACCACCTAAAGAAAAAGCCAGGCCCTCTCAGCCAACCTGGTTCACGATTTTGACGAATCCTGGCTTGATTTTGTACAGCTCGCCTTTGTAAATCAGGTCGTCTATCATGCGGCGAATAGTCATTTCATCCGTGATTCCCTCGTCGGTTGCCTGCGCGACCAAACGCGCGACCTCTATTGCGCCAAGCTGCGCCTGTATGCGCGCTGCAATTGCCATTATGGCGGTTATCTTGTCCACCTGGCTCTTTGGCCTGCCAGTTGCAATGATGTCAATGTCAAGCTTGCCAGTCTCCCTGTCGCGGCTCACCTTCTCAAGCACGTACTCGGTAAGCCTTATGGCACGCTCGGCGTCAGAATCATCCACCGTGTCTGAAAGCCTGAGTTTTGCAGATGCCTCTGACAGGCGGACAAGCCCCTCAATCTGCCTTGGCGTGATGGGCACTGCGCCATCCGCCTTGCCCTTTTTGCGCAGCTCAACATAGTAATCCTTTATTTTTTTCATTGCCGTGTCGGTGAGGCGCGGGCGGAAATGCTGGCGCGCATAGGAGATGTACTTGCGCATGAACGCCTTTGGGAGGACGTTCGGGTCCACTTCTGCCTTGTCGGCAGCTTCTGAGCCTGCTGCGTGCGTTTTCAGCATGAAATCCGCAAGCGCGGCGTCCTTCACTTCATCCATGACGTCGATAACCGGGAAGATGAGGTCAAAGCGGGACAGGATGGTGGGCGGGATGTCGAATTGCTTGCCTGGGAGCTGGTTGGGGTCGAATCTTCCGAACTTGGGGTTTGCAGCCGCAAGAATCGAGGTTTTTGCCCTGAATTGCGCGACAATGCCTGCCTTTGCCACCGAGACCGTATTATGCAGAAGGGCACACTCGGATATGAATGCCTTTGTCGGGCCGGCGCCAACATCGTAAACCCATTCCACCCCGTCATTTTTCACTGTTTCAACTGACTTTATCCTGCAGAAGCGAATTTCGGAATTGAGCAATTTTTCCAGCCGCTCAAGTTCAGGTTCGCAAGCGAGGATGCGCGAGCAGCATTTCCCCAGCTTTTCCTTATAGCGCCCTTCCATCACAGCATGCCTTTCCCAATAGCCGACAAGGGAGCGCTGCATTGCACCGCCTATGTCGGCTTGTGAAATTCCAAGCTTTTTCCTGTTGGCAGCAAGTTTCCTGATGCTTAGATGGCTTATTTGGAGGTGGAAATCCTTGATATTTTCCAGCCTCTGCCGCATCGCAGCAAGCGCTTTCGTGAACATCGGGCGGGAGAATGCGGGCTGGGACGGGCTTACAACACACCCAAACACGCGCGTGCCTGCAAGCTTCAGCTTGGCAGCAAAGGAAAGAAGCGTCTTGCCCTGCACCGGCACGGACTCGGAATAGGAAAATCTGCGGCTGGCTTTGCCCTTTGCCTTTGCCCTGATGCAGCCCTCAAGTTTTTTCTGTTTTCTTTTCGATACAAAGCCGACTTTGGACGAGAAGCGCAGCAAGTTGCCTTCACCCGTTGAGTAAAGCCTGAATACATTGCTATCCCTGATGATATGCGCTTCCACTCCGAAGCGCAGCAGCAGCGTTTGCACCTGCTCTGCAAGGCGCAGGTTCCCGCAGGCAAGGCTCAGCGTCCCGTTGTTGCTGATGCTCCCGTCACCTTCGAAGATGGCGCTGAGGAATTCCCGGGCGCATTCGTCATTGGCAGCCATAAGGTGCTCAGGCAAAGCCTTTTTGCTGCCCTTTTCCATCAGCAATGGGCCAATGCCCATGACGGTTTCCACTGCATCCATGGATGTGAGCCTTGCAGCCCCTACGCCTGTCCGCGAGTCAGTGGAAAGAGAGAAATGCGAGTGGAAGATTGGCTCTGCCGCGCCCAGATAGTCCTCGATTATGTCTTCGTCCTTGTTCCAGAAGTTTATTCCGTTCTTTTTTCCGCGGTTGAGCTCATAGCCGCCATCGCTTATGTGGTAGCCGAGAAACTTGAAAAGGTGCAGGTCTGCAGAGGTATTAGCTGGCGGGCAAATCGGGAGCCGTGAAGGAATGGTGGTAAAGTCGCGGCACTTAAGCTCGGATGCTGGCTTGGTGGAAATATCGCTTCCATCCAATGCCCAGAATGGATGTTCAGGGGTAACAATAAGGGTGCGCCCGTTCTGCAGCGTGACTTTTATGAAATGCCCCGGTGCCTTGTGCTTGCTGACTTGGGATATGTTGATTGGATATATTCTTTCAAAATCGCTTGTAAGCACATTGATGCCTTCCAATCCGCTGTCAAGCACGAGGCAGTCCTTGCCGATTTTCACCCTGCTGCGGTTTTGCGAAAGCAGCCCCTCCACAAACCCGCCCATCATCACTTCCCTGCCGTCCGCAAGCATCAGCTTTGTTGATGGGTGGTAACTTTGGCTCTCCATTACCTCGTGCATTGCAGCCCGCTCGCCCTCGTCTATCTTGTCAAACTCGTCAACAGACGCAATGCCGCCTGATGCAATGACCAATGCGCCGGCTTTCAGAGTCCAGCCGCCGTCGCCCAAGTCGTCCTTCTCGGCAGACGCAGTCAATCCCACGCCAGTCACCGACTTGCCTGACACGAATATGCCTTTTGGCGCCAGGTCTTTCACATACTGCAGGAAACGGGTTTTGGCAGTGCCTGGGTCGCCGATAAGAAGGATGTGTATGTCGTTCCTGATGGGCGCGCCGCCCGGGATGAACTTGTCCTTGGTGCCGCCGAAAAGCTGCAGCGTGAGCGCTTCTTTCACCTCGTTGTGGCCGTAGATTCCTTGCGCCACCGAGGCATACATCTTGTCGTATATTTTAGGGTCGGTTGCAAGCTCGCGTATGCGCTCCTCGTCCTCTTTGGTAGTCTCTATTTCCTCAAAGTCCTTCTGCGTTTTTTTCGCATAGACAACGTCGATGTAGCGCGTGTATATCTGCGTGCCTTCGCCTGCGCCTGAGCGCGGCTTTGAGGGCGGGATGAGCCTCATCACGCCGGTTATCTCAATGGTGTCGCCGGGAGTCACCCTGTTCACCAAGTCGTCCTCCATCCAAAGCGTGATGGTGGCGGCAGGCGAGCCGCCTGTAAGCCTTTCAAGAAGCTCCTGCGCCTCGGCTTTTTGCACATCCACGAAGTATGAGTCTTCCTCCTCAAGCTTGAGCGCGCGGCGCTTGCATTCCGAGCACACCTGGGGCACCACCGAGTGCTTGGTCGTGGGCACCTTGGTGGTGGCATCGCACATCTGGCACTTGTAGACAGCCACTTTTACCTTGTGCAATATGGGCCCCCGCTTGGTCACCACGCCCTTTACAGAGATGAGCTCGCGGATGTTTCTCGAGCCGATGTCCTGGATGAGAAGCCCCGCGTCGGGCAGGTTGAAAAAGCGCACGTGCGGCTCGAACGCCGCATCCTGGTGCGAGGTCTTGAAAGCGACTTCCTGCGATTGCACGAGTGCAAGCTCTGCCGCATTGATGAGCGTGTCTGGCTGCTTGACCAGCAGGTCTGCAAGCTCGCGGTCGTATTTCTCCAGGTCCTCATAGTCCACAACAAGGCTTTTTTGCACAGGGTACTCGGTAAGCAGCTGGTTTATTTTCTCGCGCAGCGCATCTGAATAGAAGGATTCAAACTTCTCCACGTAAGATGATATGTCTATATCTGATGGCATAGGCCCACACGCCTGCCCGAACCACTCGGGAGAGCCTTAGGACAGGAAATGATATAAATAGCTTTCCCAGCCGGCGTGCCGGTCATGCGGGCTATTGGGGGAAAGTGATGACTTTGGTGAAAAGCACCACAGACTTCTGCGCGCGCGTCTCCTTTATTCCTGCAAAGCCATCCTCGACTATTATGTTCTCCCCTTGCGCCAATTCCGGCAAAACGCCGCAGGCACGGAGTATCCATTCCGCATATTTGCCTGCAGCTAGCTTGACTTCCCTTTTGCTTGTCGACGCCAGCACAACGAAAGTGGTGTCGAGCATTGCTGCCCGTCCCTGCGTCACCTGGGACATCTCGTCCTCGCCTGGGTTGTGGACGAATCTGCGCGTGTCGCTTTTGCTCATGTTAAAGGAAATGAAGACTGAAGGTTCCTTCCACCCAGGAAAGCACCCTGCTGAAGCCGAGAAGAGCCTGTTTTGCAAAAGCTCAAGCCCGCCGCATGGAATCCCGAGCTTGGATGAGTTGCGCGCAATGTGCTCGAGATAGGTCTTCATCATGGCGACGCATCTTTCCTTGCTGGCAGGCTGCAGCGTTTGAAGTCGCATGCTGCCTTTCCTGATTGCAAGTGCTTAAAAACCTTCAATATAGAATTTACCACAATGAAAAAACTCCATCTCACCCTCCTCGCTGCAGGCATGCTGCTTTTGCCGCTTGCAGAGGGAACAAAAGCAATGCCAAGCGCGCGCAGATGGCAGCCAGCGGCAGTTTCCAAGTTTTTCCAGCCCTCAGCATCAGCACCGGCTTTGGCGCACCTGAAAGGCGCGATGAAAAATTTCAGCGGAAATTTTTCAGAAGTGGAAATTCATAGAATTTCCACTGCGACCGGGAAGGAAAGGCAGAGGATGCAGGAATTTCTCATGAAAGACGCAGTTGTGGCATCAGTGCCGGGAATTGAGGCACTCATGCAAACCTTGCCAGGCCAGTGCATATTGTTCGACCTTTGCAGAATCTCAGGGGAGCGCGGGGCAAGCGACCTTACAGTGCTTGCTGTTGCAAGAAGGGCATTTGGCAAGTACGCAAAACTGCAGTCGTGCTTCCTGGATGCCTATGCCGCGCTGGCAGGCAACGGGGAGCTTTTGCCGGAGGAAAAGCTTGCAAATGCCGCAGTGGCATTCAGGATTGCAATGAACGACGGGAAAATCAAGTACGATGAAAACGTGAGGAACCTTGCAAGGGCGCTCTCTGGCGGCGTGGCAGGCTGCTCGCACTCGGGGATATTGCTGGCAGGCTTTTGCAAGGGAGTGGGGCTTGACATTGCGTTTGGCTATGGCTATTACTCCACTGCGCCGGAAGCGCCGGGTCATGTCATTGTCGCGCTGCTCAACGGCAGCGGCATTTCGCACATCCTTGAGCCCACCACCTACCTGTTTGGCGAAATTGAATTCACCAACTTCAGGGTTGCAGATATGATAGGCATGGCAAGGGTGACTCTTTGGTCGAAAAGGAGCGAGCTTGTGGATAGGTACCGCGGGCTGGAAAGCCAAATGCTCAAAAAAGGCCCGGAGGGCATTGAGGAGAAGCTTGAGGCTTTCAAGAGGGAAATCGAGGCGATTGACGCAATGGATGCCATGCTGCAAAACCCGAAAGACATTGTAAACATGGAAAAGGGAGTGTTCTCCTGGCCCATGTGGAGGGGGATAAACGTCGGCATATATGAAGGCTGGAAGTTCGAGTTCCTGCATTATTCAGAATTCCCAGCGCTTTATTCAGGCGAGCCTTATTCGTGTTTTGGGGCGTTTGCATTTGGAAATTAAATGTGGTAAAGAGTATGTTTAAATAGGTTTCTAATCAGGAAAAAGGCTATGCCAATAATAAAGCATGACTTGAGCAGGAGCAGGCGCGTGCACCAGTTTAACCCGACGAACGGCATCAATAAAGGCAGGACAGGCTATGGAGCGCTTTTCAGCGGGAAGGGGATTGTGGGGCTTGAGCCTGAGAAGTATGAAAATAAGAGGAAATGGCTGAAGGGAACACAGGCTAGCCTCAGGAAATTTTTTGGGCTTATGGACAAGGATCCCGAGCCGCTTGTGGAGGGTGGGCCTGCCGCTGAAAATGGCAAGCAAGGCAATGGAGCTTCGAAAACCCCGAAAAAGTGGAACACCGCCGGGGACTTGTTGGCAGGCACCTTCTTAAGGGAAACAAGGCAGGGCGTCAAGAACGCCACGCCATACCGGGAAGATGTGAAAAAGGGCAGGATACCCAAGCTTGGCCTGTTCAGGAACGTCAAGAGACTGTGCGTGGCGACTATAGGGAAGCTTCATTACAACACATACGGCAAGGTGACCGCGTGGCAGCATGTCGAGATGCGCAATGGCACTGGAATGGGAGCTACGAAGATAGACGATGATGCCACGCTCAGGGAAAACCAGGGGAAAGCCCTGTTTGTGGCAAAAAAGGGCGTGGATTCAAAGTGGGCCATGAAGCACATTGGCAACAACATCATTTATGTTTCAGTGATTTATGCAGGGAGAAAAGAGCTTGCAGTGAAAAACTGGTATGGGAACGTGGTGAAAACCAGATTCCTGGAGAGGCTTGCGCAGGAACTGAACGCGCTTAAGGGGCTGGAAATGAGGAACGTAAAGCCGCTTGACAAGCTTGACAACTCCTGGCTTGCGCTCAAGGGGGAAGCTGTCCCCGAAATCCCGTCCATAGGCTGCAATGGGGAAGCGGGGTTCCTTGAAAAATTTGGCATCACCGTGGTGTTTGAAAAATTCCGCTCGACAGGCAAACGCTTGCTTGCAGACACGTATGTCGAAATAGTGTGCTCCATAAAGGAAAGCGACCTTGTCAAGCACGCGAAGGGCGAGGGAAAGACTCCGCAGGCATTCTTGGGCAAGTGCATAAACGCAGCCCACAGGAAAGCGGGCTTGGCGGTTGACGGCTCGCTGTTCCCGAACAAGTACGAGCTTGTGCTTTTCAACGCCGAGCCTAAGGCTGAAAGGAAGTCGGCTGAGCCTGCGGAAAAAGAGCCTGAGAAAGCGGCGGAAAATCAGGAAACGCCTGCTGAGAAGCAGCCTGTGCCAGCTGAAAGCAAGCCGGCTGCAACGGTGGAAAAGCAGGAAGCACCTGAGGCTGAAAAGCAGGAAGCTCCCAAAGAGGAAACGCCAGAACCGGCCGCTACAAGGAATATGACTGAGGCGTTATTTGGCAAAGGCATAAGCTTCCGCGACATGGAACCTTACCGCCCGGAAACGAAAAAGCCCCCTTCTGCAGCCTGACGCCGGGGCGGCGATATAGCGGTCTCGCAAGCTGGCCCGACTGCTATCCCGCAAACCCGCATATTCCGCCGGTTTGCGATAGTGTTTTATTCACGCCTATTTCTAACCATACTTCGAGGTAGGTTCATCTGGAAAAATTCTACATTACAACCGCAATCCCCTATGTGAATGCTGCGCCGCACCTAGGGCATGTGCTGGAGTTCATCCAGACTGATGCCATTGCGCGCTACCAAAGGCTGCGCGGCAGGGATGTAGCGCTGGTGACAGGCGCGGACGAGAACAGCCTGAAAAACGTCCAGGCTGCGGAAAAGCTCGGGATAACCGTGGAGGAGCTTTGCAACAGGAATTCCACCCTGTTCAGGGAAATCGCGCGCAAAGTTGGGCTGACCTACACAAGCTTTCAGAGGACGTCGGACAAGGTGAAGCACTGGCCAGGAGTGCAGGGGCTTTGGGAGCTTTGCAGCAAGAAGGGGGATGTTTACAAGAAAAAGTACCGCGGGCTTTACTGCGTGGGCTGCGAGGCTTTCTACGAGCCTGACGAGCTTCCTGGCGGGGAATGCCCTGAGCACAAGAGCAAGCCTGAGGAAGTGGAGGAGGAGAACTATTTTTTCAGGCTGTCAAAGTACCAGCAAGAGCTTGAAAGGCTGATTGAAACAGATGAACTCAAAATAGTCCCTGAAACGCGCAAGAATGAAGTGCTTAGCTTTGTGCGCGGCGGGCTGAAGGACTTTTCCATCTCGCGCTCTGTTGCTCGGGCAAAGGGCTGGGGCGTGCCTGTTCCAGGGAACCCTGAGCAGATAGAGTATGTTTGGTTTGATGCGCTTGGCACTTACATTACCGGCATTGGCTATGGCACTGATGAAAAAACGTTCGAGAAATACTGGCCGGCAGACGCGCACGTGATAGGCAAGGGAATATTGCGCTTCCACGCAGTCTACTGGCCTGCAATGCTCCTGTCCGCAGGCCTGCCGCTCCCAAAAATGGTTTTCGTCCACGGCTACATCACGGTGGAAGGGCAGAAGATGTCAAAGTCATTGGGGAATATCGTTGACCCGAATGTGCTCATTGAAAAATACGGCATTGACCCGCTGAGATACTGCCTTCTTTCCGCAGTGCCCACTTTTGAGGATGGGGACTTTTCAGAAAAAACGCTGGTGGAAACAAACAACAACGAATTGCTTGCCAATATCGGAAATCTCGTGAACAGGACATTGGTTTTCGCTTCTCGCGAGTTTGAGGGCAAGGTGCCTGATTCTGCGCCTGATGATGAGGGCAAGGCATTCATTGAAGGGCAGAATGAAAAGTTTGCAGAGATTGCCGCGCTTCTTGACAATGTGCAGCTGAAAGACGCGCTGCATTTGGCAATGCACTGCGGCAAGGAGGCAAACGCATACTTCCAGAAAAGCGAGCCTTGGAAAAGCGCAAAGGAGAACAGGGAAAAGTGCGCATCGTCCATTTACGTGCTTCTGCACCAGGTAAAAGACCTGGCAATCGCGCTTGAGCCGTTCATCCCCAATGCCAGCGCAGCAATTTTCAAGCAGCTGGACGTGCCACCGAAGAAGTGGGATGACATTGGCAAGCTGTCGCTGCCTGCGGGGCACAAGCTTGGCAAGCCCGAGATTCTTTTCAAAAAAATTGAGAAGGAAAAGCCAGGTGAGAAGAAGCAGGAAGTTGCGCTTGACTTGGAAGTGGGCAAGATAACGGCCGTCAAAAGACACCCAAATGCAGAGAAGCTTTACATTGAAACCGTTCAGATGGGCGATGGCGAAAGGCAAATCGTGTCCGGCGTGGTGCCTTACTACAAGGAGGAAGAGCTGCTTGGCAGGCTTGTTGTAATCGTGAAGAACCTCAAGCCCGCAGTGCTGCGCGGCATTGAATCGCAAGGCATGCTGCTTGCCGCGGAAAAAGATGGCAAGCTGGAAGTGCTTTCGCCCGTGGGGGCAAAGCCTGGCGACAAGGCAACTCCGGAAGGCGAGGCTGCAAAAGAGGCAGGGGAAATAACGATTGACCAGTTCCTCACCGTGAAGTTTGAGGTGAAAGATCATTTCGCGCTTCTTGACGGGAAAAAGCTGCTTGTGAATGGCGCGCCTTTGAAGACGGAAAAGCTTGCCGAGGGCAAAGTCAGGTAAGCACGTTTTTCCACCTCTGCATACATTTTTAAACAGTTCTAGGCAGGAAAAACAACGGTGCAAGAATGGCAGGCATGGCAGTTATTCGCAACCAAGAAAAACATGGCGGGTATGGGCCAAGGCGCAAATTTAGGGACATCCAACTGAACCTAGCTGGAAAATTGCCGGGAAAGGAAATATGCGAAATTGCAAAAAATGCTTTTGGTTCTGATGTTATAAGGAACACGGCCAGGTGGCCTGATTTTAAGGGTGACAAAAGCGGCATATTCGAAAAATGGAGCGCTGATGAGAAGGCTTTCCTTGGAGGGAAGTTTGAGATTGAGCCTGCGAAGCTTAAGGCTGCCCTTCTGGAAATCCTGATGGCAATAGGCAGCGCAGAAAAAATTGAGAAAGCGAATAAGGAAATTGCCCGGCCGGCAATTCAGCTTTGGGGCAGGGATTCCTTGCTGATTGATGCCAAAGTTGCAATAGAAAATCAAAGCTTGGCTGCGGCCATTGAAAACATAAAGGCAAGCGCATATAATGCAGGCATTGTTTGTGACATTTCGGCGATGCCGGTGTCAATTTTTGGTGCGTCCCTTGGATGCTCCACCATGCTTGTGCACCTGGAGTTCCTGAATGCGGACGCGCCAGATATTAATGGCGATTGGATTGGGGCGCTGGCGAACAGAACCGAGATAAGCATCAACAGCGCTGCCTATGCCCTTTGCAGTGAAAGAAAGCCTGACTTGAACCGCGTGCAGATGAGGCAGCTTGGATGGATGTTGATTTATGCAAGGAGCCATATGGGTGTGGGCAAGGTAGAGTTTGGCAGCCAAATGTTTGAGGGGAGCCGTCTTGTCCTGAAAGCATATTGCAGCGAGCCGGAAAATTATATGAACGACCGCGGATTGCCTGATAAGGTGAAATTGAGAAAACTTCAGGAAAAAGCAGAATTGACGGGCTGTGCCATAAGGCCAAGGGACAAAACAAGCGAACAGGATTTCTGGTTTGACCTCCTGATTCCATGTAAGAGCCAGTGGCTGCTCTCGGAGCCTGGCACGCCCGGACAGGCAGATTTATAAACACCTAATTACATAATTGGCAACATGATTAAAAAGAGGATAGCCCCGCAAATAAAGAATGGGGAAGGTGCCTTTGCAAGGCCCCCGGAACACATGAAGCATACTGCAAAGCAGTTGTGCAGTGACTCCCAAGTTGCAGATGCTGCAACTGTGAAGGGAGCGAAAGCTGCGGCAATGTTCAACAGGTTTGCTTTTGCGCCGCTTTACAAGAGCAATATTTCGCCAGTTATCATGGATATCAGGGAAGAACTCAGGCGCGGAAGTGAAGGCAGCCAGGAAAGATTCAGGGAACTTAAGAAAAAATTGGCTGCTGCCCCCGCGCTCCTGCAAAGAGACGTGGAAACAATACGCGCCGTGCATGGCAACGAGCCTGTTTTTGGCCAGATGGCGCATTTTGCGAGCAGCTCGCTTAGCACCCTGCTGACCTATCTTCCCAAATTCAAGCCGGATGAAAAAAGCGAAGAAATGGCACAAATCAGGCAGGGGATTGTGGGCGGTTGCAACCTTTTGGACGGATTGTTCGCATTCTATGCCGCAATATCGCCCAAAAACAGCGGGCTTGCAAATTTGCTGAAGGATTATGCCGAGCCTGAGAAAGCAGTTGCCAAGTACAGGGAGATTGCCCCTGCTGGCTGAAGGCTTTTTATTCTTCCTCTCCATAGCCATGGCAAGGTGGGAAATTGGAGGGTAGAAGGGTATTTTTCGCTGCAATCGTCTATGCAGCCATTGCACAGCTGGTCCTTACGACAGGCACCCTGTTCACGATTGGCTACCTTTCCGACCCTGCATTCTTCCTGTTCTGGAACAACATGATGTCGCAGGGCGCGGGCCCTGCGGGCGCTGAATTCTATTTCATCGGGATGGCGATCGCCTTTGCAGTTGGCGTCATTTTCGCAGCCGCCTACGAGCTTGTGAAAAACAACTTCAAGTCAAGGAACAAGCCGGTGAGCGGCGCCAAGTTCGGGCTTTTCCTGTTCTTTGTCAGCAGCGTCCCGGCATTCCTCATAGCCTTCATGTTCTTCACATTGCCGCTTGGGCTGCTCCTGACGTGGCTGCTGGAAGGGCTGCTGATAAACGTGGCATTCGGGCTGGCAGTGGAGAGGATATTCAGGTGATTCCATGGCATCATGCCTGTTCGGCGAGCACACATCATCAGACATTGCGAAGATTGCAAAGCGCAGGAAAAAGCCTGTGGTGATACTGCCCATGGGCGCGCTGGAGGCGCACGGGGAGCATCTGCCGCTCTGGACTGACACCATAACTCCCTTCAAGCTTGCTCAGAAGGTGGCGAAAAGGACTGGCGCGCTGGTGCTGCCGCCCATCCCGTACGGATTCTGCTACACGCTTCGCCCCTGGAAGGGCACGGTGTCGCTCAAATCTCAGACGTTTGCCGCAGTGGTGCGCGACATCACGCGCGAGCTTGTGAGGAACGGGTTTGACAGGCTGCTTTTCATGAACGGGCACGGCGCTGATGGCACGATTGCAGGCCATGTGCTCAAAGAGCTTGCGGACGAATTGAAGTTCACGGCGTGCGTTGTTTCATGGTGGAACATAGAGGGCGTTGGCGGCGGCGGGCATGGCGACGAGGGCGAGGCCTCGCTTGTCATGTCGCTTACCGGCTGGAAAAAGCGCAAAAGCAGGCAAGCCCCATCGCACAACTACTTTGGCAGGGTGATACCCATGCCGAAAGACCAGTTCACGAAGTACGGGTATGCAGGAAAGGTGGGCGGAGAGAGCGTTGCGCGCGGCAGGAAGATGGAAAAAGTTATCGTAAGCAAAATGGTGAAGCTTGTGAAAGCAAACCTATTGCTAAAGGAGTGATTTTATGATGCCTGGAATGGACCCCAAGGGAATGGCGAAGATGATGGCGCAAATGGGCATAAAGACTGATGAGATTGACGCCTCCAAGGTGGTCATCGAGCTGAAAGAAGGCGGCAGGCTGGTGGTTTTCGAGCCGCAGGTCGTGCAAATCGACATGAAGGGGCAGAAGTCCTTCCAAATATCCGGCAAGGTGCATGAGGAGCAGGAAGCTGGCGAGGATGACATCAAGATGGTGATGGAAGCCGCAGGCTGCGGACGCGAAGAGGCGCAAAACGCGCTGCGCGAGACATCTGGAGATATCGCTGAGGCGATAATTCGCCTAAAAGGCGAAGAGGAATAGCGCCTTTTAGACGATGGCATCGCGGAAGCAATTATCAGGCTGAAAGGAGATGAAGGATAGCTGAGGCGACCTTCAACCGCGCAGCGGTTGGGGGGACAGGGGTCGCAGACACCTGGATCATCAAGCTGAAAGGCGACGACGAGTAGCAAGGGACGAAATGCGCAGTTTCCGCCGGGAATTTATTGCGAATAGCGCAAGCGTGTCCCAAATGAAACATTCCTTTTTTATATGCCTAGCAGCAGAGTAAACTTGATTTTGATGAATTTGGATGCTAAGCGCAATATTGGCAGTTTCTATGCGCTTAGCTCTGATTTTGCCATCCTTGGCTGATGGCTTGGCTCTTTCGGCTTGGCGGGTCGGAAAGCCTCCTGAAAAATATGCTCTAGCGCGGGCGCTTTTTGCCTGCGCCGTGGCTGGAAAAAATGAAAGCCAAAAACAGGTGCTATGCCATGCAAAAAACAATTCCGCGCGTCGTGCTTCGAAGCCCGCCAAGGGAAAAATGGTCTGTCCAAGTGTTCCCGAACGGGCATGGGCTGCCAAAAGTGTCAGGGATACCCATAACCATCGCCACCGACGCGCATTTGCCTATCATATCAAAAGGCAAGCCAGAGGCCGAAGGAAGGGCAGAAATGCAAATGGGGAAGGCCTGGGTTGCATATGATGTGCTCCTTCGCTATATCCGCGAGAACAGGCACCACAAGCTGGGCAAGGAACACGTTGCGGCATTGGCTGCCCTTACGGGGCTCGTGAGAAAATATGCCGTGAGAAAGTCGATTGATGCCCCCCGGCGAACCACGCTTGATGCTGCGCTGATGCAGATAAAAGGCGTTATAAATGGCCACGGAGATGCTAAGGTGGCGGTATACAGCATTGACTTGAGCGAAAAGCAGCACGATTACATGCTCAGCAAAGGGCTGCTGATAATTGCCAGGGTGCTGACATTCTACTTGAAGCCTGATGAAGGCAAGGTAAGGGCGGTGCTTACCAGGAGCACGGATGGCAGCGAAACTCAGCTGTCGGTAAAGGGCGAGAAGGTGCTTTCGCTTCCGGATGAAATCAGCTATGCGGTTGCAGCCGGGCTTGGCATCGCGGGCGCCGAACTTGTTTCCAACGGCACATATTACCTGCTAAGAATTCCTCATGGCGAATCTTCGGCGTAAGCCCCACGCTTATATAAACTTTCACTGGAAATTCAGCCAGCTTCGCAAGAAGCGTGGGAGGTGAGGTGGAGCCCTCGGGTGTACCATCTCCCTCTATTTTCAACCCTCAATTCATTTGCTAGACGGCACCATCCGGCTTTATATCTTTCTTTGCACCCAGGGAATTCCATGCCATCTCCGTCAGAAATAGCCAAATCCGCGCCTCAAACGCCAGGCGTTTACATCTTCAAGTCAGCTACAGGCACACCCATTTACATTGGCAAGGCAAAAAACATCAGAAGCCGCGTGGCATCCTATTTTGCGCGTGAAATGCTTGACAGGACAAGGCAGATGGTCGCCTCCGCGCACTCACTGGAGTTTGTGGTGACTGACAATGAAGCTGAAGCGTTGCTTTTGGAAAGCAACCTCATCAAGCAGCACTACCCCAAATACAACATTGAGCTGAAGGACAATGAAAAATTCACCTACATACTGATTAGTGACGAGGAATACCCTCGCATGCTGCTTGTGAGGAAAAACAGGACTGGAAAGGTGAATGCGCGCGGCAAGCTCTACGGCCCATTCCTTTCAGGCTCTGCATACGTGCTTGTTGCCTCCACGCTTCGCAAGATTTTCAAGCTAAGGACTTGCCGCCTCGGGCAGAAGCGCCCGTGCCTGCAGTATCATCTGGGCTTTTGCACAGGAGTGTGCGCTGGCTTGGTGACGCAAGAGCAGTATATGCAGCAGGTGAAGAAGCTGCAGGATGCGTTGTCTGGCGGC
Organism: Microcaldota archaeon; assembly: GCA_964650545.1. Lineage (GTDB taxonomy): Archaea > Micrarchaeota > Micrarchaeia > Anstonellales > Anstonellaceae > UBA10161. The sequence continues at coordinate 40,012 of CAZYTZ010000002.1, forward strand.
AAAAAGCTGGAAGCAGTTATGGAAGGAATGGAGCGCGAAATGAAGGAGGCTGCTAAGAAAAAGCAGTTTGAGCGCGCGCTGGAGCTGAGAAACTCTTTGCACTCGCTCTCCTCGCTTCTTGAAAGGCAGAAGTTTGAGCGCGAGGGAGAGGGGAATGAAGACTTTGTCGCGCTTCTTTCACATGAAGGGAAAACATACGTACAACTCTTCAAGCAGATTGGCGGCGTGATACGCGACAGGAAGAAATACGAGTTCGACACGTCGCTCTCTGATGATGCACTCGGCGAGTTCCTGCCGCGCTTTTACGAGGCAGGCGGCATTCCGCGCAGAATCTACTTGGAGAAAGAGCCCGAGTCAAAAGATGCGCTAGAGAAGTATTTGGCTGAACAGAGAGGAGGCGCTGTTTCCATTTTTGTGCCTGAGAGAGGGGACAAAAAAGGGCTGCTGGAGCTGCTGCGCAAGAACATCATGCTTGAAATATCAGGCACTGCAGACCCTGCGCTTGTGGAGCTTCAGCATGAGCTGTCGCTTTCCGCAATCCCGCGCGTGATTGAGTGCTTTGACGTTTCAAACCTATTCGGCACTTCTGTTGTCGGAAGCATGGTGCAGTTTGTCAATGCCAAGCCTTCCAAAAGCAATTACAGGCGCTTCAAAATCAGGTCAGTGGAGGGCCAGGATGACTTTGCCTCCATGCGCGAAATAGTTTTCCGCCGCTACTACAGGCTGAAGCTTGAGCAAAGCAAGCTGCCAGACCTCATTGTGATAGACGGCGGGCCAGGGCAATTGTCAGCCGCGCTTTCCGCGCTTTCAGAGCTGCAGCTTGAGGTGCCAATTGTCTCGCTTGCAAAGGAGTTTGAGGAAATATACTCGCCTGAGCGCGCGCTCCCCATCCGCCTGCCGCATTCGTCAGCCGCGCTCAAAGTTCTGCAATACGCGCGCGACGAGGCGCACAGGTTCGGAATAAGCTATCATAGGCTGCTTAGGAAAAAGAGAATGAAAGAAAAAAATTAAGGAGCAGGGGAGTCGAGCTTTTCCATCTGCCTTACCCTTTTCCTGTTGAGGAAATTAAACGTTGGAATGAATATCAGCCTGTCTGCCACCTGCTGTACAGTGACTGCAAGGAAATTCGACGCACCCAGCCAGACTGCAAACGCTGTCGCACCCCAGCTGCCAGCCCAGGCAGATTGCGGCAGTGCCGGTAACATAGGCTGCGAGGCCTGCCACCCACGTGGTTGCCTGCATGCGGTCCATGCCTGCCTTCTCTGCAACGTATGCAGCGCCGTACGCGCACGTGGTTGCAGTGACAGTGCCGACAAGATAGGATGCGTTGAGCTTCACCCAGTCCTTCTTTTGCCTGAAAAAAGCGGACACTTTATTTTGGCGCCCGGGCTGCGCTGGTGCCATTCCGCTGGTTCTTTGCCCTTCTTGCTTTTGCATTGCCACACCAGTACATGCTGTGGTAATAGTATAAAATAAGTGTTTATAAGTATATCCTTGACTAGCTCAAAGCACCTTCTTGAGATATTCGCCCGTGTAGCTGTCCTTGGTACGCGCGATGTCCTCGGGCGTGCCTTGCGCGACGATTTCGCCGCCTTCGTCGCCCCCCTCAGGGCCAAGGTCAATAACCCAGTCCGCGGTTTTTATCACGTCCAAATTGTGCTCAATCACGATGATGGTGTTGCCGCGGTCAGCAAGCCGCTGCAGAACCGCAAGGAGCTTGGAGACGTCTGCGAAATGGAGCCCTGTGGTGGGCTCGTCAAGTATGTAGAGCATTGAGCCATTGTCGCGGCGCGCAAGCTCTGCCGCAAGCTTTATCCTCTGCGCCTCGCCGCCTGAAAGCGTGGTGGCAGGCTGGCCAAGCGCGATGTAGCCGAGCCCAACATCCACCATGGTCTCAAGCTTCTTTTTCACCGCCGGGATGTTCTGGAAGAACTGCAGCGCCGCCTCCACGCTCATGGAAAGCACGTCGTGTATGTTCTTGCCCTTGAACTTTATCTGAAGAGTCTCGCTGTCATAGCGCTTGCCATTGCACTCCTCGCATGTGACATAAACATCCGCAAGGAAAGCCATCTCAATCCTTTTCACCCCGTCGCCCTCGCATGCCTGGCAGCGCCCCTTCTGGACGTTGAATGAAAATTGCCCTGGCGCATAGCCGCGCGCGCGGGACTCCGGCACGCCTGCGAACAATTCGCGTATTGGCGTGAATGCGCCAATGTAGGTGGCAGGGTTGGAGCGCGGCGTCCTGCCGATTGGCGATTGATCAACGCAGATTACATCTGTAAGCGCGCCTGCGCCGTCTATCCTGTCAAACTTGCCAGGCTCTTGCTTGGACTGGTGGAAGTATTTCATGAGCGCAAGGTAGAGAGTCTCGTTTATCAATGTGGATTTGCCTGAGCCTGACACTCCGGTGACGCACATAAAGCAGCCAATGGGGAATTTCACGTCGATTTTTTTCAGGTTGTTTTCCCGCGCACCTTTCAGCGTGAACCAGCGCGATGGCTGGCGGCGTATTTGGGGGACAGGTATTTTGAGCTCGCGGCGCAAGTAGGCGCCTGTGAGCGAGTCGCGCGTTTTTTCCACCTCTTCAGGCGTGCCGATTGCCATTATCCTGCCGCCATGCACGCCTGCGCCAGGTCCCAGGTCAATCATGAAGTCTGAGCTCCTCATTGTTTCCTCATCGTGCTCCACAACCACCATGGTGTTGCCCAAGTCGCGCAGTGTTTTCAATGTGGAAATGAGCTTGTTGTTGTCGCGCTGATGCAAGCCAATTGATGGTTCGTCCAATACATACAGCACGCCCATCAGATTCGCGCCAATCTGCGTGGCAAGCCTTATCCTCTGCGCCTCGCCGCCAGATAACGTGCCAGTTACGCGCGAAAGCGACAGGTAGCCCACGCCAACATTCAGCAAAAAGTCCAGCCGTGACTGGATTTCACGGAGAACGGGGCGTGCAATCGTCTCTTCCGTTTTGGTAAGCTTTAAGGAACTGAAAAAGCCGTAAGCAGACTCAATGGACAGGTCGGTGACTGTTATGATGTCCTTCCCGTTCACTTTCACGGCAAGCACTTCCGGCTTCAGCCTCTTGCCCTTGCAGGACGGGCAGGGAAGCTCACGCATGTACTTTTCCATATCCATGCGCCTGCCCTCTGACTTTGTCTGCTTGTAAAGCCTGTCCAGGTTGTTTATCACGCCTTCGAACTTTGTCCAGCCCTGATAGGACGAGTCGCCGCTGCGAGACTGCAGCTTGTACTGCAGCTTCTCGTCGCAGCCATTGAGCACTGCATCGCGCGCCTCCTTTGAAAGCGCATTGAATTGCGTGTCAAGCGAGAAATCGAACTTCTTGCCAAGCGCTTCAAGCAAGTGGGAGTAATAGCCGCCCATCACGCTGTTTCTCCATGGAAGAATTGCGCCTTCGCGCAGCGTCTTTTGCTTGTCAGGCACCACGAGGTCAACATCAAAAATTATCTTTACGCCCATTCCTTTGCACTCCTCGCACGCACCATAAGGGGAGTTGAAGGAGAACATGCGCGGCTGCAGCTCGCCTGTGGAAATGCCGCAGTCAGGGCAGGAGTTTATCTGGGAGAAAAGCAGCTCGCGTCCGCGCTCAATGGCAACGATTACCAGCCCGTCGCCGCTTTCGCGTATTCCCGTCTTCAGCGCTTCTAGCAGCCTCTGCCTGCCCTGGTTGGTGGCTGTGAACCTGTCCACCACCACCTCTATTGTGTGGCGCTTGTTCTTGTCAAGCTTTGGGATGCGGCTATCAAGCTCCATCACACTGCCATTCACGCGCACCCTCGAGAAACCTTTTTGCCTGAATTCGTCGAAGAGCTTTTCGTATGTGCCTTTTTTTCCGCGTATGACAGGCGATATCACCTGCACGTTCTTCCCCTCTGCGCTGGCAGAGGAGAGCACTGCATTGGCAATCTGCTCTGTTGTCTGCGATGTGATGGGCTTGCCGCACTGCGGGCAGTGAGGCGTGCCGATGCGCGCGTAAAGAAGCCTCAGGTAGTCAAATATTTCAGTTGTGGTGCCCACGGTGGAGCGCGGGTTCCTCGTGGTTGTCTTCTGCTCGATGGAAATGGCAGGCGAAAGCCCCTCAATGGAGTCCACGTCGGGCTTGTTCATAACGCCCAGGAATTGGCGCGCGTAGGCTGAGAGCGACTCCACGTAGCGGCGCTGCCCCTCGGCGTAAAGGGTGTCAAACGCAAGCGTGCTTTTGCCTGAGCCGGAAAGGCCAGTAATGACAGTAAGCGAATTCCTTGGAATCTCCAGCGTGAGGTTTTTGAGGTTGTGCTCCCTGGCGCCTTTTATGATGATTTTGTCCTGCATTTTTGCCTACCTTTGCCTTGTTGTAGCCCTGATGGGCTACTTTGCGTCAAGATGCTTGCGCATCTTGCCTTTGTTTTGGCAAAAGAAGCTTTATATGCTAAGCTACACCAGAATGCCAGTGGGTTTGGTGGAAAAATGCAGGATAGTGCGCATAACTTACCCAAGGTTTCCGTGATAATTGTCAACTGGAATGGTAAGCATTTCCTGGCGCCATGCCTTAACTCATTGAAAAAGCAAACTTTCAAGGATTTTAAAGCAATACTTGTGGATAATGCTTCAACGGATGGCTCGGTTGGACTAATCCGGAAAAAGTTCCCATTTGTAAAAGTTATCCAAAATGCAAAGGGCATAGGCTTTCCAGAGGCTTGCAATATAGGGATAGCTGCATCGCGCGGAAAATACGTCGTTTTGCTCAATAATGACACCGTGGCAGATGAAAAATGGCTGAAAACGCTTGTTTCTTATGCTGACCGAAGCAGCCCGTCGGTGGCTAGTTTTGCCTCTAGGCTGATGTTCCTGAAAAAGCCAGGCTTTGTCAATTCTACTGGGCTGGTAATTGCCAAAAACGGAATGGCACGCGACCGCAATTTTGGGGAGAGGGTTTGCAAGGCATCATCTTACCCCCAGGATATATTTGGGCCAAGCGCCAATGCCGCTTTGTATCGCAGGTCAACACTCGAAAAAGTCAAGGAAGGGGAAAACCAGTACATGCGCGGCGACTATTTCATTTATTACGAGGATGTTGACTTGGCCTTCAAGCTGCGTTGGGCTGGTTTTGGCTCAGAATATGTGCACGATGCCGTGGTGTTCCATCACTATACAGGGTCAACCGGCAAAACGCCCGGATTTTCTGCCTGGAAGGCACACACCAACCGCCAACGCACCATATTGAGGAATTTTACGCTCAAGATGATTTTGCAAAATCTGCACAAAATTATTTTTGCAGACGTTAAGGAAATGGCGTATGTTTTCCTGAAATGCTCGCCACTCGCGCCTTTTGAATCCAAATTCATCATACTTACCGAATTTCTCAAATGCAGAAAATGGCATAACGAAATGCGGAAACGGTTCCAAACCGATGAAAAAGCAGTAAGCAGATATTTGCAGGATTCGCTTTAACTGGCAGCAGGTGCAGTTTATGGATATTGTGCTGATGGACCCGTCTTTGAGTTACAAGGGCGGCGCCCAGCGCGTGATGCTGGATGTGGCAAAGAAATTCAATCCGATAATATACACCACAGAATATGACAAGAAGATTGGCTTTCCGGAATTTTCGGAATTTGACATACGCATCATAAAGCCCATTGCGCCACTCCCGTTTTTTCAAGCACTTAGCAACTACGATAGGCGCGTAATGATTTCCATAATGTCTGCCTGGCCTTTCATATCGTATAAAATAAGGGATGACTATGACATAATCAATGCCAACGTCGTCCCATCTGAATGGATAAGGGCACGCAATGAGCGCGTCTGCTGGTGCTGCTATAGCCCAATTCGATCTGCTTTCGACAAGGCTCTTTACCAGAAAACATATGTCAATGACGCCACCTGGTTCACAGAATTTTGCCTGGAAAATTATCTCCAGATAGAAAAAAGGATAGTCCCGAATATTGAGAGAATATATACGATCTCGCCAGTTGTGAAAGAGAGGATTTCAAGATTCCTGAAAAGGGATGATGTCGAAATCGTTTACCCTGGCGTGGAGCCCAAGAACTATTCACTAACCGAATATAAGAAATATTTCCTGTACCCTTCTCGCATAGTGCCTGAAAAAAGGATGGAGATGGCAATCAGGGCTTTCAAACTGTTCAAAAAGAGGGGCTGGAAGCTCATAATCGCAGGCTTTCTTTCCGATTCTGCGCGCGACAACGCATATTTTCATTTCTTGAAGAAAGAGGCCCATGGCACAGGCATAGAATTTGTCATCAGCCCGGATGACAAAAAGATGCATGGGCTTTACTCAAACTGCTACGCTACGCTCTTTTGTGCAATTGATGAGGATTGGGGGCTGATACCACTTGAATCCATGGCATCGTTCAAGCCCTGCATATCGGTGAATGAAGGCGGCCCGATTTATTCGATTTTGGACTCAAAGACAGGTTTTCTTGTCAATAATGCCAAGGAAATGGCAGAGAGAATGCAATATCTGGCTAACAATCCAGATGTCAATGAGCATATGGGCAAGATGGGGCGAAAAAGAGTATTGGAAAATTTCACTGTGAAGAAATACCTTGATGGTGTGGAAAAAGAATTCAAAGCAACGGCAAAGATGTAGCTACTTCTTTTTCTTGGCGCGCGTTTTCTTTGGTTTTGCTTTCTTTGCACTATCCAATTTGCCGGAAAGCTCTGCCAATTGGTCGCGAAGCTCTATTGCGCGCTCAAAGTCAAGCGCCTCTGCGGCGCGCTGCATTTCGGCTTCCAGGTTGATGGCAAGCGCGCGAAGCTCAGAGTCGCCCATGGCGCGCTGCTTTGCGTCCTCCTCGTCATCTGCGCCCGGAGCGAGCTGCGAGGAGAGAACGGACTTGTAGATTGTTTTTGGCGTGATGTTGTGCTTGCGGTTGAACTCTTCCTGAACTGCGCGGCGGCGCGAAGTCTCTGCAACTGCGCGCTTGATGGCGTCGGTCTCCTTGTCGCAGTAGAGTATGGCAACGCTGGCTGCGTTGCGCGCGGCTCTCCCCATGGTCTGTATGAGGGAGGTTTCATTGCGCAGGAAGCCCTGCTTGTCAGCGTCAAGTATTGCCACAAGCGATACTTCCGGGATGTCAAGCCCTTCGCGAAGAAGGTTGATGCCCACAAGGCAGTCGAATTCGCCCAAGCGGAGCTTTCTGATGATTTCAGTGCGCTGTATTGTTTCGATTTCCGAGTGCAGGTAGCGCACTTTCACGCCCTTTTGCGTAAGGTAGTCGGTCAAGTCCTCTGCCATCCTCTTGGTGAGCGTGGTGACAAGCGTACGCTCCTTCTTTGCTGCACGCGCCTGTATTTCGCGCATCAGGTCCTCTATCTGCCCCTCTGTCTTGCGTATGGAAACCTGGGGGTCCAGCAGGCCAGTGGGACGAACAAGCTGCTCCACAATTTGCGCGGAAGTGTTGCGCTCGTACTCTGATGGCGTTGCTGAAACGAAAATCACGTTTTTCATGTGAGTTTCAAATTCCTCGAACTTGAGGGGGCGGTTGTCGTACGCGCAGGGAAGCCTGAAGCCGTAGTCTATCAGGTTTTTCTTGCGCGTGCGGTCGCCATGGTACATCCCATGCAGCTGGGGAAGCGTTACGTGCGACTCGTCAATCACAACTAGCGCGTCATCAGGCAGGAAGTCCATGAGCGTGTAGGGTGGCTTGCCAGGCTTCCTGCCGTCAAAGTGGCGCGAGTAGTTCTCAATGCCCTTGCAGTAGCCCAGCTCTTCAATTAGCTCCAAATCGTAGTTGGTGCGCTGTTTGAGGCGGTAGGCTTCCATCTGCGGCAGGTCGGGAAGGCGCGCCTCAAGTTCGGAGCGAATCCCGCGCAGCGCGCGCTCCTTGGCGCTTTTCGGCACAATGTAGTGCTTGGCAGGAAAGATGCGAACCTCTGGAAGCTCTTCAAGCTTGGCGCAGCTTATGGGCTCGCAGATAAGGATTTTGCCTATTTTGTCGCCGTCAAGCACCAAGCGGATGATTTCCTGCTGGTAGCCAGGCACAATGTCGATTGTGTCGCCCTTTGCGCGGAAGATGCCGGGCTTCAAGTCGATTTCATTTCTTTCGTACTGTATGGCAATGAGCGAGGAGAGAAGAGTTGAGCGGTCCACCGGCTCGCCCTTCCTTATGTCCACAGACATTTCCAGCCATTCCTTTGGCGAGCCTAAGCCATAGATGCAGGAAACAGTGGAAACTATGATTGCGGGGCCGGGGGAGAGAAGGTAGGCGGTTGACTGGAGCCGCAATCGCTCGATTTTCTCGTTTATCTGCGCGTCTTTCTCAATGTAGGTGTCTGTCTGCGGGATGTAGCTCTCAGGCTGGTAGTAGTCGTAGTACGAAACAAAGTAGCCCACCTTGTTTTTAGGGAAGAATTGGCGGAACTCTGAGTAAAGCTGCGCTGCAAGCGTCTTGTTGTGGGAGATTACTAGTGCGGTTCGGCCTGTACGCGCCACCAAATTCGCAATGGTGAATGTTTTGCCGCTTCCCGTCACGCCAAGCAATGTTTGCTTGCCGCCTTTCTTCACCCCTTTAGCCAGCGCGTCCACTGCCTGCGGCTGGTCGCCGGAAAGCGAAAATGGCGCGGCTAGCTTGTAATTGTCCATCCAAGAACCACTTAGATATCCTCTATTCTGTGCAGGCGTGCCTTCCCTGCCTTGACTTTGCGGTATTCTGCTTCGGCATCCCTGAACATGAGTTCCTCTATAATTTCTTCCTTTTTGCTAAGTTTTTTCATAACGCCCATAATGACGTTGCTCCCTTGTTTTTATAATGGTATTCTCCCTAATTCGGTGCGGAGAGGATGATAATATGGCAGATGAAAATTTTCCTCAGAAAAATTTTCAGAAATTCAGCGCGCCGCTGAATTCAGAAGGCAAAATGCACATGCTTACGCCTGGTCCTGTGGAGCTTGCCGATCCAATCAGGCTTGCCCAGAGCCAGCCAATGATATACCACAGGGGACCGGAAATAAAGGAGCTGATTAAGGGGATTGTAACTGCGATGAAAAAAGACTTCAACGCGGACCACGTGTTTTTGGTGACCGGCTCTGGCAGCGCTGGGCTGGAAATGGGATGGGCGTGCCTCACAAAGCCTACTGACAAGGCGCTTGTCCTTACCAATGGCACGTTTGGCGACAAATTGGCTGCGTGCGCGAAAATCTACTGCAAGGAAGTGCAGGTGGAAACGCAGCCGCTTGGCAAGGGATGGTCGCTTGAGAGGGCAAAGGAGCTTATAGACAAGTCAGGCGCGCAGATTTTCAGCATGGTTTACAACGAGACGAGCACGGGCGTGCTGAACAATGCAAAGGAGATTTGCAATTACGCGAAAAGCAAGGGAATGGTGACCATTCTTGATGCTGTTTCTGCGTGGGCGTCAGCGCCTTTGGACATCAAGGCATTTGGCGTGGATTTCACGGCCACAGGCTCGCAAAAGGCGATTGGCGCTGCGCCTGGCATGGCAATAGTTGCCTGCACGGATGAGGCATTGAAAAGGGCGGAAGAAATACCTGCTCGCTCCTTCTACCTTGACATGAAGAAGTTCAAGAAGAACATGGACACCTTCCAGACGCCCACCACGCCAGCCGTGTCTGTGCTTTACTCAATGAAAGCGGCAATTGACTACATCAACGAGCGCGGCGGATTTGATGCGCACAGGGAAAAGCATGTAAAAGCGGCGGAGAAGGCAAGGAAGTTTGTGGAGAGCATTGGCTACCAGGTGTTTGCAGAGCCTGGCTTTTACTCGCCGTCCATCACGGGCTTTGTGATGGAGGATGCGGACGGCTTTAGGAAAAAGTTGCGCGAGAATCACAATTTGGTGACTGCGCGCGACTTTGGCGAGCTGAAGGGAAAATTCTTCAGGATTTGCCATTTGGGCAATTTCGACGATGCGCATCTTGACTATGCGTTTGATGCAATAAGGAAGGAACTGGGAAAGTGAGATGCAGGAAGGGCTGAAGAAGAGGATATCATGAAAATCCAGAAGAGTTGCGCTCTTCTGTCTTTTCACTCGCAAATGAAGAATGGAGGTAGTTGCTCGTGAAAATTGTGATTGCAGACAGGATGGAGCCTGAAGTGGTGGCGGAAATATCAAAGCTTGGCGAAACGGCTGTGACGCCCGCCGACCTGAAGGCTGCGCTTGCAGATGCTGATGCGCTTATTGTTCGCAGTGCAACAAAAGTGACTGAGGAGCTGCTTGCTTCGGCGCCCAAGCTCAAGCTTGTGGCGCGCGCAGGAGTCGGCATTGACAACATTGACCAGGAGGCGTGCAAAAAACGCGGAATAAAAGTGGTGAACACGCCTGCAGCTTCCACCAACTCGGTTGCAGAGCTTGCGCTTGGCATGATGTTTGCGGTTTGCCGCAAGCTTCCAAAGGCTGATGCCAGCATGAAAGGGAAGCAGTGGCTGAAAAAAGAGCTTACAGGCACTGAGCTTATGGGCAAGGTGCTGGGGATTGTGGGCATGGGAAGGATTGGCTCATCGCTTGCTGCAAAGGCGTCTGCGCTGGGCATGGAAATTGTTTATTTTGACCCGCGCAGCAGCGAAGGCGTTGGCAAAAGCGTGCCGCTTGACGAGCTGTTCGCAAAGTCGGACTATATTTCTCTTCATGTGCCGCTTACGCCAGATACAACAGGCATTATAGGCAATGAAAATATTGCAAAGATGAAGAAGAACGCAGTAGTTGTGAATACTGCGCGCGGCGGCCTTGTTGATGAGGAGGCGCTATACAGTGCGCTGAAGGAAGGAAGAATTGGAGGCGCTGCGCTGGATGTTTACCCGTCAGAGCCATACAGCGGCAAGCTGTGCGGGCTTGAGAACGTGATGCTCACTCCGCACATTGCAGGAAGCACAAAAGAGGCGCAGGCAAGAATCGGGCAGGAACTGGTCGCGAAGCTTCGCGAGGAGTTGGGTTGAATGCTGTCACTTAAGCTTATCCGCGAGGACCCGTCAATTCTGGAGGATTCGCTCAGGAAGCGCGGAGCAGACACTGCGCCTGCTGCCGAGCTTATGGCGCTTGACAAGAAATGGCGCGTTTTGAAAAACGAGGCTGACAACCTGAAAGCCGAGAGGAATGCGGCGTCGTCAAAGATTGCCGAGGCTAAAAAGAAAGGCGAGAGTGTGGACAAAATACTTGCAACTACGAAAAAGCTCGCAACGGACATTTCCGCTGCGGATGAAAAGGCAAATGCGCTTGAGGCGCAGATGAATGGAATATTGATGACGGTTGCAAACATCCCTGACAAGAGCGTGCCGGTTGGCAAGGATGAGGCGAGCAACCCTGAAGTGAGAAAGTGGGGCACCCCTAAAAAGACAAGCAAGGACTCCAAGCCACACTACGAGGTGTCTGAAAAGCTCATTGACTTTGAGCGCGGCTCAAAAATATCTGGCCATAGGTTTGTTTTCCTGAAAGGGCTTGCGGCTCGCTTGGAGCGCTCGCTCATAAACTTCATGCTTGACCTTCAGGCAATGAACGGCTACACTGAGCTCTTGCCCCCATTCATGGTGACCACGAAAACAATGACCGGCACCGGGCAGCTGCCGAAATTCGCCGAGGAGCTTTATAAGTGCGAGAACGAGGATCTGTGGCTGATTCCGACTGCAGAAGTGCCTGTCACCAACCTTTTTTCAGGTGAAATATTGAAAGAAGAGCAGCTCCCCATGTCGTTCTGCGCCTATTCCGCGTGCTTCAGGCGCGAGGCAGGCTCGTACCAAAAAGACATCAAGGGAATAATGCGCCAGCATCAGTTCAACAAGGTGGAGCTGGTGAAATTCACCACGCCGGAAGAGTCGTACAGCGAGCTTGAGAAGCTCACGAAAGATGCTGAGTCAGTGCTGAAGAAGCTTGAGCTGCCTTACAGGGTAATTGAGCTTTGCACGGGTGATTTGGGATTTGCGTCCGCAAAGACGTATGACTTGGAAGTGTGGCTGCCATCGCAGGACAAGTACCGCGAGATTTCATCCTGCTCGAATTGCACTGATTTCCAGTCAAGGCGCGCGAACATCCGCTTCCGCAGGGGCGGCAAGATGGAATACGTTCACACGCTCAACGGCAGCGGCATTGCCGTTGGCAGGACAATGATTGCCATAATGGAGAATTTCCAGGATGAGAACGGCTTTGACGTGCCAAAGGCCTTGCGCGACTACATGCGCTGCGACAGAGTTGACTTCTAGCCCTCTGCAACCTCTTTTTCGATCCGTTCTTTTACTTCGGCAAGGAATTTGCTGTTTCCCTCAAGGAGCATCTCAAAGACGTGCTCGGGGTCGCCAAGCGTGAAATTCGCTTCCTTCAGCTTCTTGCGCAATATTTCCATGCCCTGCTGGCGTGCCGAGAGCTTTTTCTCGCGCGAAAGCTTGATTTGCGCGATTCTCTCTTTCAGGCTCTCGGAGTTCATGCTGTTGTCAATGAAAACATTGTCGCCAAGCGCAGGAAGGGAAAGGTCTGCCGTGCCAAAGCCCGGCGCAAGCGTGCCTTTCACCACTATTTTTACCAGTGAATCAGGCGCGCCGGCAAGAAGGCGGCGCGCTTCTGCCTCCACTTTTGCGCGTATTTCATCAGGCTTTGCCGCCTCGAATGTGAGGATGCTGTGGAAGAGCTGGCGCGAGGCAATTGGCTTGAATTCGGCCTTGCGCGCAACAGTGTCGTAGAGCAGCCAGCCGCGCTTTCCAGCCTCGTCCTCGCGAAGTTGCGTCACCACTGTGCTTCCGGGGTTTATCACCTTGCCTGAAAGCGTTGGCTTGTGAATGTGGCCGCATAAATAGAGGTCATAGCCTGCGGGAAGGTCGTCAAACGTAATGAAAATGTCATTTCCGGAGATGTCAAACTCCTGGAAGGACTGGTGGACAACGAAAATGTTGAATGCGCCATGTTGGGGCTTGCAGGTGATCTGCGAAAGCGCATCCTTGGCATAGTCCTCAGGCACGCTTCCCATGCCTGAAATTGCGACTTTTTCGCCCTTGTGCTCATGCAGCACCGTTGTGTTGTGGAAAAGGGTGAGAAGGCCCGAGTGGGCGAGAAGCTCTGTTGGGTGCACAAATCCCTTGGCGCGCCTGTCGTGGTTGCCGTGGATTGCGTAAATTGGAACCCCTTCCATGCCGCGCGAGCGGAAAATGGCAAGCGCCTCGCGCAATATGCCCGTCACCTCTGAAAGAGTTTCCATGCGGGGAAGCGAGACGTCGAAGTTGTCCCCGCCCAAAATGAGCAGGTCTGCCTCGCGCGCGGCTGACAGGATGGCCTCTTTCCCCTGCTTGTAGGCGTCTTGCTCAAAGCGGCGGTAGCCAAAATGCGTATCTGTCACAAATGCAACGCGCATAAGTGGAATTTGGGCATGAAAGCTTTATAAAAAGAGAAATCCATAGGGGCATTATGATTGACAGGCTGATATTTTCGGGCGTGATGATCATCGCCGTGATTGTCGTCGTCTATCTTCTCTCGCGCTAGTTCAATCCCTCGAGGTTGGCAAAAAGTTTATAAACTCTTCTATTTATAACGAGGTCACAACTTTTTAAAATGTAACTATCTGCGATACTAGTGGGATTAGAGGTGGGAGAATGGCTATTGAAAAATGCCCCGAATGCAGCAGCGCAAGGCTTACGCGCGACTATGAAAAGGGCGAGATTGTGTGCTCGAACTGCGGCTTGATAATTGCCGAGAACCTCGAGGACCCTCGCCCTGAGTGGCGTGCGTTTGACGCAGAGCAGCGCGAGAAGCGCGCACGCGGCGGAGCGCCCATCAAGTACATGCGCCCAAACAAGGGGCTTGTCACCGAGATTGACCAGTACAACCGCGACATCCGCGGGGCTAAAATTTCCCCCAAGAAGCAGGCGCAGCTCTACAGAATGAGGAAGTGGCACAAGAGGGCATCCATTGCCTCGTCAATGGAGAGGAACCTTGCCATTGCGCTTTCCGAGCTTGACAGGATTGCGTCCTATCTGGGCTTGCCGGACTCCATACGCGAGTCTGCAGCGCTCCTTTACAGGAAGTGCATCAAGGCTGAGCTCATCCGCGGAAGGCTGATTGAGTCGGTTGTGTCAGCGGTGATTTACGCGACCTGCAGGATGCAGGGAATACCGAGGACACTGGACGAGATTTCGCGCGTTTCAGGCATTGAGAAGAAGGAAATCGGCAGGGCATACCGCTTTGTGAGGCGCGAGCTTGACATCGACGTGCCGCTCACCGACCCAGCGCACTATGTGCCCAAGTTCACGGCAGCCCTCAAGCTGTCTGGGCATGTGCAGGAGAGGGCGATTTCACTTCTGAAGAAGGCGATTGCCAAGGGGCTTATCTCTGGGCGCGGGCCAACAGGCGTTGCCGCAGCAGCCGTCTACATCGCATCTGCAATGTACGGCGAAAGGCGCACGCAGAAGGAAGTGGCTGATGTCGCAGGCGTGACGGAAGTGACAATCAGGAACCGCTACCGCGAGCTCAAAAAAGAACTCAATCTGAAAGTGACACTGTGAGTTCTTTTTCTCGCCAACTGCTGCGGCAGTTGACGATCAAGAAGGAGCTCAACCTGAAGGTAACTTTGTAAGGGAGTTGCCTTTTTATTTATTTTTTATTCCCTTAGCGGAAAGCAGGCGTCAGAGGATGCCGTATTGCCTTGCGATTGCATCTGCCCGCTCCCCGATGTTTTTCAAAAGCTCAAGTTCATGGGGCGTGATGCCTAGGATCATCCGCTTGTAGCCAGCAAGCTCCGCACTCTCTTTTTCTGCCACCATGCCAAGGTTGCTGATGATCTTGTCTATTCTGCCAATTATCCTGGTTTTTTTGCTCTCGAAATCCTCAGCCCCGCTTTCCTGCTGTTTCGCGCCGTTCGCAATTTTCCCGCGCGGCTTGTTCTCGTTCAATTCCGCGTATGCTTCGGCAACGCGGTCATTGAACCAGTCAGATGCCATCCGGTTCCTGCCCGGAAGGCTGTCCTTGAGGTTCCTCAGCGTCTCGAATGTGATGTATTTTGCGTTTTCGGGCGCAAGGACTTCGGCAAGCGCCTTCTCCACGTCGAATTTGGCATTCCTCGCAGCCATCCTCTTTTCCAGCTTGTCAAGGTCAGAGTTTATGTTGGCAAAGTTCACGCCTTCTTGTGCATCTGATCTCATGTCCCTCAAGGCATTCTCTTCTTCAATGGTCAGCTTGCCGCAATTGAAGAGTGCCTTGCACCTGCCAAGGATGGACGTGCGCTCCATAGCCCGCCCTCCCCTTTTTGCGGCTTCCTGCTTCATTTCTGCAACATATTGCACTGCCGCTATACTAGTGAGACTTAGCGCAACAGGAATCATCTTCTTATACAATATCAGCTTGTCTTTTTCATCCCCAGTCAAGAGGTCGCTGCCCAAAAGCGCATCTATGTCTGCCAAAATCTTATCCTCAGAATTCGGCGGGCCAGCCTCTCTGCTGCCGCGCGCTGGCTCGGCTTTTGGCTCCTGGAAGAAAGAACTTGCTATCCGCTCGCCCCTCATCGCCTGCCTGACGAGCCCCTGCAGGCGCAGCCATTCCTGCGGCTGCTTCTCGACTTTCTTGCCCTTTGCCTTCGCTTCGGCGAATTCACCTGCAAGGCTGCGCAGGAAATTCGAGCCATCATAGCCGGCGTTCCGGCAGAGCTTCTTGAGCTGCACGGGGTCGCACACCATGCTTTTGACGAACTGCATTGCTTTTTCGCTGTCAAAGGACGTGCTGTTTGAGGAGGAATCAGAGAAAGCAGGCTGGAGAAGCATCCTGCGCAGAGCTGCCCGTATCTGGAAGATTTCGTCGTCTGAAAGCCGGGTATTTTGCAGCTTCCAGCTTATGTCCTTGACGTCGTCATTCGGCGCGCCTCTGCGCGCCCTTTCCGCAAACAGCTGCTGTATGAGTGTTTTGGAATCCTTTAGCACATCCATTGTCCTGTTGTGCTTTGATTTGAAGCCCCTGCTCATAACACCACAATCTCATTTCCTGCCACGAACGATTTAAAAGGCATTCGCTGGGGGAAAAAAGAAGCCGCTAACTTTACTGCAAACCCTCTTTCAGGTCGTCCCGGGAGAATTTGCTGCTCTTTTGCTGGCCGGTTTCGTTGCCTATCTTCTTGTCGATTCGTTCCACCGTGTTCTCAAGCCGGTGGAGCTGTTCGCCAGACGCGGTTTTAACCTGCTGGTCGCGGATTATCACGAGGTGATCCTGTATTTCGCTAAACTTTTTTGCAAGATATGGTGTGTTCTTTATCTTGGTAATGAGTTTGGACGCCCGTGTTCCAAGTGCTTTGCGCCTTGCATCCTCATTCCCTTGCCTTGCATGCGTGTCCTTATGGTTCCTTAGCATCTCCGCACCTCTTGTGGCAGATTCTAGTGCGAAGGGTTTAAATCGCTACTTTTTCTTCCCTTCCAAGTAGAGATACGCGGAATAGGCTGCGGAAACAGCCTCGCCAACGCCCACTATTGCCTGCTTGAAGCGCGTGTCGGTAACGTCGCCTGCTGAGAAAAAGCCCGGCACGGAAGTTTCCGAGTTGCGCGAAATTTTCACATGCCCCTTTGCGTCCAGCTCCACGCCGGCTTCCTTTGCGAGTTGCGAGAGGGGCAGGTGGCCGATTGCCACGAAAACTGCATCAAGCGCAAGCTTGTCGCTTCCCTGGTGCGGCTTGTCAAGCTTGACGCCCACCACTTTCTTCTCCCCGTATATCTCCAGCACGTTGGCATTGTAGATTATCTCTATTTTAGAGTTGGCAGTTACGCGCCCCATGGTTATGGGCTCTGCGCGCAATTTGTCGCCCCTGTAAATCATGTATACTTTTGCCGCTAAGTTGGCAAGCAAAAGCGCGTCTTTTGCAGCGGAGTCCGCGCCACCTATCACCGCAACCGTCTTTCCCTTGTAGAATGCTCCGTCGCAAAGAGCGCAGTAGTGCACGCCCTTGCTGGCAAACTCAGCCTCGCCCTTCACGCCCAGCTTGCGCCATTCAGTGCCTGCTGCGTAAATGACTGCTTTTGACGAGTATGCGCCTGCGTCGGAAACAATTTCAAAGCCGCCGTCGGGATTGCGCGAGATTTTCTTCACTTTCTCGTCCTTTATTTCCACGCCGGCCTGCGCGCGCGCATGGTCCTCGAGCTTTTGCGCAAGCTCCATGCCGCCGATTGATATGAAGCCGGGATAATTCTCAACAATGTCTGTAAGCGTTATCGTGCCGCCGCGCATTTCGCCCAGCACCAGCACTGACATGCCCAGCCTGCCTGCGTACATTGCCCCTGCCAGGCCTGAGCACCCCGAGCCGATTATCGCTACGTCATATGCCATAAAACCACTGAGATAAGAAGGCGCCGCACTCTTTTTTAATGGTATTTGCACCATCAAGGGGTATGAAATGCCCGTATTGCTTCCATGGCAAGACTGATGTGGTGGACAGCAGGGACACCGACGAGTCCCGCGTGCGCCGCAGGCGCGAGTGCGCCAAATGCAGGCGCAGGTTCACAACCTATGAGGAAGTGGACAAGGAAGGCATCTTTGTCATAAAAAAGGACGGCAGGCGCGAGAAGTTCGACAGGCACAAGCTGCTGTCCGGCCTGGAAAAATCATGCGAAAAGCGCCCGGTTTCGCGCGAGCAGATAGAGGAAATGGCAGGCTGGGTGGAAGGCAAGTTGAGGAAAAGCGGGAAAAAGGAAATTGAGACAAACGCAATCGGAGAGCTTGTGATGGAAAGGCTGAGGAAAGTGGACGACGTTGCCTACATACGCTTTGCGTCCGTGTACCGCTCTTTCACCGACATTGACTCGTTTGAGGACGCGCTTAGGAAGCTGAAGAGAAAGAAATAGGATGGAAATTTGGGGGAACGGCAAGATGAAAACTTACCTTCAAGTCGCGCTGTTTTTCGCGCTCACGCAGCTCCTTGGCATTTACGCCGGCGCATCGCTCATCACCGCGGCAATGACCAACCCGGACATACAGGAGCTGTCAGTTGCGCCCATGCCTGATGCCAATGACCCTGTAAACGCGCTTTTCTTCCTGGCATACATCCTGTTTGGCGCAGTGATGGTGATATTGGTCGCGCGCCACTACAAGGGAATGATAATGTTCCAGCTCCTGGAAGTGATGGTGGTTTTCACAGCCTCGTCCGTTGTTTTCTTCTCAATTGCGCTTTCGCTTGGCACTGGCTTTGCCGAGGCGCTTGCGCTTGGCGGAGCATTTGGCATTGCGCTTGCTGCCGCCAAATTCGTGTGGCAAGGCGTGAAGAACACGGCTGCGATAATTTCCTCTGCAGGCGTAGCCGCCATCTTTGGCTTTTCGCTTGGCTTCCTGCCAGCCGTGCTTTTCACCATCCTTCTCTCGATTTATGACTACATTGCGGTCTTCAAGACAAAGCACATGGTGGAGATGGCGCGCGAGCTTTCCACGCGCCAGCTTTCCTTTGCAGTAACTGCGAAGAACGTGCCTGCAAGGAAGGAGAAGGAGACTGCAGAGCATTATGTTGACCGCGCAAACAGGGAGGGCGAGAGGCTGGACCTTGGCACTGGCGACTTGGCAGTGCCGGGGATGCTTTCCGTTTCCGCCTACACGCTAGGCCCGAATGGCATGATTTACGCGCTTGCGGTTGCAGCTGGCTCCACAATCGCGCTTTACGCGCTTCTGAGGTTTGTGTCTGAAAAAAGGGTGTTCCTGCCCGCGCTCCCGCCTATCTGTTTAGGCGGAATGCTTGCGCTGCTGCTTGTGAAGCTGATTGGTTTCTGAAAAAAGCATCTTTATAAGCAGCCTTTGATATACTCGTTCTATGGGCAATAGTTTCACCTACCCGTCTGTGGAGAAGGTTGAGGAATACAACCTGCTGGCTCTTGCGCTGATTAAGGTGAAAAAGGCAGACTCCCACAAAGTCCTCTCAAGCCATAAGATTCAAATTGCAATAAAGGAATCCGCGGCTGCCGAAGGGGACGTCTATGCAAAGGCAGCCGTCCTTATCCGTGCCCTGGCCCGCGCCCACGCATTTGCAAGCGGCAACCGCAGGACCGCATTCATAACAGCAAAGTCGTTCGTGCTTTCGAATAAAGGGCAGTTCAGGATTGCCGACGACCCGCACTACGCGAAAGTGATGCGGGGGATACGCGAAGATTATTATACTTTGGATGAAATAAGGGAATGGATACAACATGGTAAAATCAGGGAATTCAAGCGCATCTAGGCTCAGGATAGTTTCCGAGGAAATAGGCAGCTTCGGCAAGCTGATTGATGGGCACAGGAAACTGCTGGCGGCAATCGGTGAACTTTAAGCCGCGCTTCTGCTCGTAAAATTAGCCGGGTTTTGACTTGCTGCTTGGCTTTTTTGCCTTTCTATTCTTCAGCTCTTCCGTCTCTTTTTTTGCCGCGTCCTTGATTTCCTGCACGAGCGCGTCGATTTGCGCGTCGTCCATGCCGTGCGCGGCTGCGCCTTCCTCAATCGTTTCGTAAGCCGCGAGCTGGCAGCCTATGCAGTGGAAGCCGTGCCCGAGGAGCACCGAGGCTGCGGAAATGTGGTTGATGATAAGCTCGCCAATGGGCGTTTTGCGGCTGATTTCAAGCGCCATGGCGACAATGTTGCGCCAATGCCCTTTAAAGCTTTCCGACCAAATCTCTGTCACTACGAGGTTTAGTTTGATGGATGACTACGAAAAAATGCTGGACAGGGCACGCGCGGCGCTGCCAGAAAAGACACTTGCGTTCGAGCGGTTCGAAACACCGGTGATAGACTCGTTTTTGCAGGGCAGCAAGACAATCGTGAGGAATTTCGAGGTAATACTGCAGAAGGTGCGCAGGCCGCCCGAGATTCTGGCGAAGTACTTCTCAAAGGAGATGGCAGTGCCCACCTCTATCCAGAGCGGCAGGCTGGTGCTCAACGGGAAATTCTACTCCAGGAACCTGCAGGACAAGCTGCAGGCGTTCGTGGACGCAGCAGTGGTGTGCAAGGAGTGCAAGAGGCCTGACACCAAGATAGTGGAAAAGGACGGGATAAAGACGCTTGTGTGCGAGGCGTGCGGAGCGCGCGCGCCCGTAAGGATTTAAGGTGCTATTATGGCAAGGAAACCACAACCACCGCCGCAGATAGGATGGGTCAGGCTCCCCAAGCCAGAGGAAGGCGAAATAATGGGAGTAGTGATGGGCAATGTTGGCGGCGGAAGGCTTACTGTGGACTGCAAGGATGGCAAGGAAAGGTTGTGCAGGATACCTGGGAAAATAAGGCGCTTCATCTGGGTGCGCGACGGCGACTATGTGATAATCAAGCCCTGGGACATCGGCGGGGACAAGAAAGCGGACATTGTCTGGCGCTACAACAAGTACCAGGCGGAATTCCTGAGGCAGAAGGGAATAATCAATTAAGCTTTTCCCCTGCGCGCTTTTCTATTTCTTTGAATACTCCCACATAGCCATCAAAGTTTCTGTTCTTGAAGGCATCGAATACTAGCTTGATGGCAAGGCCTGCCAGCATCATCTTAAAAACCGAGCCGCCCGAACTTTCACCATGGCACGCCGCCTTTCGAAAAAGAAGCGCCCGAAGCGCGAAGTGAAGATGGACAAGCGCGAGGACCCGCTGGAAGAGCAGGTGTTTGACCGCGAAACGCGCTTCGCTCTCACCAAGCTTCGCCAGTCGGGCCACTTTGACTCAATGGAATACCCGATTGCCAAGGGAAAGGAGGCAATAGTGTTCCTTGCCACCACGCACGAGGGAGGCAAGGTGGCGGTGAAGATATACAGGATAGACACTTCCAACTTTGTCCACATGCATGACTACCTTGACGGCGACCCCCGCTTTGCAGGCACCTCCCGCAAGAGGTATGAGACAATACTTGCATGGGCGCGCAAGGAGTACAGCAACCTCACGCACTTTTACAAGGTGCGCGTTCCTGTTCCCAAGCCGCTTGGCTTCCTGAGGAACATCGTGGTCATGGAATTTTTCGGGGAGGGCAACATTGCCTTTTCGCAGATTTCAGACGTAGGAAGCGAGCAGCCGCAGAAGGATTACGATTTCATAATTGAGCAGGTGAAGCGCATGTACCAGGCGGGCTTTGTGCATGCCGACTTGTCGGAGTACAATATTCTGGTGACTGATGATGGCCTGAAAATACTGGACTGCGCGCAGTCGGTGCTGCTCGCGCACCCGCACGCAGAGGATTTCCTGAGGAGGGACGTGGAGAACATCGTGCGCTACTTCAGGAAGCAGGGCGCGAAGGAGGCGGACGCCGAGGCTGCGCTTGCATGGATAAAGGACGGCAAGCCGATACTTCACGGGCTCGAAGCTGTCTGAACTTCTTAAATCCAAGAAACAGTAAGCCCCCGACGATGGACAGCGATGTGCATTTTGCAAAGCAAAATGCATCAGACATCGAGCGAAGCTCGATGCTGAAGCTGTCCAGATTTTGACCCGCAGGTCAAAACGGGGGCTCGAACCGCAGTGAGAGCCCCCGACGAGATTTGAACTCGTGACATCCAGTTTACGAAACTGGCGCTCTACCGCTGAGCTACAGGGGCACCATCAAATCCGGAGGATTTGGTGGGCAGTTGAGCGAAAGCTCAACTCCAATCGTCAAATCGCGCGAGCGATTTGGCGAGAATAATAAAACGCCGACGAGGAGATTTGTCCGACCCCATTCCACTTTTTCCGTGGACGCTTTTTCGAGCGTACCCACCTGGAGCGAGAAAAAGGGTCCTTGAACTCCTAAGCCCCGAAGGGCACTAGATTTCCTGTTGGCAAATCCCGCACGG
>CAZYTZ010000003.1:0-46096 GCA_964650545.1 Microcaldota archaeon
GCATTCTATCCGCGCCCAGTGGTCTACCGCGCAACAGATTTCAAGACAAACGAGTACCGCAACCTCAAGGGCGGCGAGGAGTTTGAGCCGCAGGAGGCAAACCCAATGATGGGCTATCGCGGCTGCGGAAGGTACATAACCGAGCCGGACGTGTTCTCTTTAGAGCTTCAAGCCATAAAGAAGGTGCGCGAGGAATTCGGCATGAAGAACCTGTGGCTCATGCTTCCATTCGTAAGGAGGATAGGCGAAATACGCGCAATAAAGGAGCTTCTGCATGCGCACGGCATATACCGCACGCTTGACTTCAAGCTCTGGATAATGGTGGAAGTGCCTTCCACTGTCTTCCTGATAGACCAGTTCTGCGACGAGGGGATTGACGGGGTGTCAATCGGCTCAAACGACCTGACGCAGCTCATACTCGGCATAGACCGCGACAACGCCACGCTTGCGGAAGGGTTTGACGAGCGCAACCACGCAGTGCAGCGCGCAATCGAGCGCGTGGTAAAGGTGTGCAACGAGCGAGGCGTGACCTGCTCGATTTGCGGCCAGGCGCCATCAGTCTACCCGGAATTCGCGGAAAAGCTTGTGGAAATGGGAATCACCAGCATGTCGGTGAACCCTGATGCTGTTGAGCGCACCAAGCGCAACGTCGCCTCGGCTGAAATGAAGGTGATGCTCCGCAGGCTTGCCAAGCTCTCAAGCGAGCCGATAAAGGAAACCAAGAGCGAGACTGGCGACTGAGGTGATTTGCATGAAGACCAACCCCATTTTCGCCGCCGCTTCCCTTTTTATTCTCTTTGCCGCCCTTTTTGGCTGCGCCTCGCAAAGCAAAGGAGCGCAAACCCCGGCGCCAGCAACAGGCGCGCCGCTGGTTGAACTGGAAAACAAAACAGTGATTGGTGATCTCGTGAACAAGAACATTGCTGCAGCAAACGGCGACACAGTGGGCGTGTACTACACAGGCAAGCTCACAAACGGCACGCTTTTCGACACGAACGTAAAGGAAGAGGCGCAAAAGGCAGGGCTGCCCCTTCGTGACAGCTACCCGCTCCTCACATTCACAGTATCTGCAGGCCAGATGATTCCAGGCTTTGACGCAGCAGTGGTTGGCATGAAGAAAGGCGAGGAAAAAACAGTGACCATTGCGCCTGCGCAGGCATATGGGGAGAAGCGCGAGGACGCGGTGATCTCAGTGCCTGTGGCAAACATAGGCAACGCGGAGAGCGTAAAGCCAGGCGCACTCCTTTACGCGCAGAACGGCGCGACAGGCAAGGTGGTTGAGGTCAACGGCACGCACGCAAAGGTGGATTTCAACCCCGAACTTGCAGGCCAGACGCTGGTGTTCACAATAAAAATGGTGAACATAACAAAGGCAAAGTGAGGTGTTTTGATGGAATGGATAAAACTTTTTGCAGTTGCATTGGCAGCGTTCCTGCTTGCGGGGTGTGTGGCAAGCCCGCAGCAACAAGCCCCTGCTGCGCCCGAAAGCGGCACAATGCCGATAGCGCCAGGGAATGACGCAACTCCCCCCGCGCCTCCGGCAGAGCCTGAGGGGCAGCCAGAGCAGCAAAGCCCGCCCGCAGCGCCTGAAATCCCAGCCGCGCCGCAGGGCAAGCCGGACTTGCAGCTGCAGTCGATGGCGCTTGCCACGCCTGTCACGCTTTACCAGATGATGAACGGGACCATAACCAACTACAACTCAGGCACTGCCGAAAGCCCTGCGACAAAGACCGCCTACTACATTGACGGCGAGTTTATCGGCACTGTGGACGTGCCGCCAATCGCGCCTGGTGACACAAACATAGCGCGCATAACGGTCATCTGCCAAAGCGTCGGCCAGCACACGCTGAGCGGGAAAATCGACTACGAGGGCTTGATTGAGGAGAGCGACGAGCAAAACAACGGCGCGGCGCTGAGCTTCACCTGCACCGGATGAGGCGAGTCTTGTGAGAGTGCTGCTGCAGTTCCCGGAAGGCCTCAAGCAGGAGGCGCTGCAGCATGCCGCACGCCTCTCCTCGCAGGGGCACGAAGTGTTCCTTTCAGCATCAGCCTGCTATGGCGCGTGCGACCTGGCTCTTGACGAGGCGCGCCACATAAAGGCGCAAAAACTCATCCATTATGGGCATGCGGAATTCTCGCGCGTGCGCGCGCAGGGCCTGAAGGTAGAATACATTCCCTACTTTGCAGTGCTTGACTGGAAGGCAACAGGCGCCATGCTGAAAAAAGCAGCCGCGCTTCTCCACGAATCAGGCGCAAAAAAGCTCGCCCTTGTTTTCCCAGTGCAGCACGTGCGCAACGCAAGCAGGGTGAAGGAGCATTTGAAGTCAGAAGGCTTTTCGGTATTGATTGGCAAGGGCGGCAGCCACGCTGCGCACGCTGGGCAGGTGCTTGGCTGCGACGGAAGCGCTGCCTTCTCGGGCAAGGCGCGCAGCGCAGACACCGTAGTCTACTTTGGCGGCGGCAAATTCCACCCCACAGGCATTTCCGCAGGAAAGCCAGTATTGTGCGCAGACCCGCACCTTCAGGACGCTTATTGGATAACTGATGAAATCGCAAAGCAGGAAAAGCGCAAGAACGGCGCGCTTTTGGCAGCCTCGCAGGCGCGCACATTCGGCATCCTCCTCTCAACAAAGAACGGCCAGCTCAACCTTCCCGGCGCAAGGCTTGCAAAAAAGCTTCTGGAAAAGAAAGGCAGGCGCGCGGAAATACTGGTGGCAAACGAATTCTCCCCGCTCGCGCTTGCAAACTTCCTGAAGTTCGGCGCCTACATAAACACCGCCTGCCCGCGCATTTCCGACGACCGCGAGGCATTTGGCAAGCCGGTTGTGAATGTGGCTGACATAAAGCGGCTGCTTGAGATAATGGTGTGACTGGGAAGATGAATTTAAATGTTATTACCAATAGATTAATGCTGGTGGTTTAAATGATGGTTTTCCAAGTAACATTCATTAACAAGAAGACTGTGCCAACAAAAACTGCAGTGGAAGCCACATCAACATCACTGAAGAATGACATTGAGACGCTTTGCAGCTCGAAAAAAGCCGATGGCAGCGCATACAATAAAGTCCTACATACGCTTCTTGATGCCCTTAAAAACAGCAGCCGGGCTGATATGCAAGAGGTGCCCAAGCGGGCAAGGCTGGCTTATTGGACAATTGCCAATTTTGCGAGAACCGAGAAGCCCGACGAATACATAGCAAACATAACGACCGGGGGGGCAGTCAGCGACAACAGGATTCGCTTCCGGGTGAACGGCGACAATACTTTCACTGCGCTTGCTTTGACTGAGATGGACTTTCAGGGAGGCGCAGTCAACAGGAAAAAGTAGCTATCCGCTATTCTTTTATTCCTTCCTCGGCACAGAATGCGCGGGAGGTCATTTTCATGGCTATCATCATAGGCTTGACAGGCGAGAACTGCGCGGGAAAGGGCACGGTTGCCGACTACCTGGTGCAAAAGGGATTCTACTACTACTCACTGTCTGACGCCATACGCGAGGAATTGGCAAACGAGGGCAAGGAAATCACGCGCGAGGCGCTTATTGCAAAGGGCAACGAGCTTCGCCGCAACTTCGGCGCTGATGTGCTTGCAAAAAGGACGATTGCCAAGCTGCTGCCTGACAGGAACTATGTCATTGACTCCATCCGCAACCCTGCTGAAGCAAAGGCGCTTTTGGCAACCGGCAAGACCACGCTTGTCTACATCACAGCGTCGCAAAAGATGCGCTTTGAGCGCATGAAGCAGCGCAGGCGCGAGGGCGACCCGAAGAGCTTCGAGGCATTCCAGATAATCGACAAGGTGGAAATGGCAAGCAAGGACGAGTTCGGCCAGTCGCTTTCCGAAGTGTTCGTGCTTTCCACGAAAAAGGTGGAAAACGAAACAAGCTTCAAGGAGCTTTATGCAGCGGCCGACGAGCTTCTCTCAGGAATTTCAGCAGACTTCAAGTCAAAGCGGCCTGGCTGGGACGAGTACTTCATGTCAATCGCGCGCGTGGTTGCAACCAGGAGCAACTGCCTCAAGCGCCATGTGGCTGCAGTGATTGTGAAGGACAAGAGGATAATCTCAACGGGCTACAACGGTACGCCGCGCGGCATCAAGAACTGCGACGAGGGCGGCTGCCCGCGCTGCAACTCCTTTGCTGACAGCGGCACCAAGCTTGACGAGTGCGTGTGCTCGCACGGCGAGGAGAACGCAATCGTGCAGGCATCCTACCACGGCATTAGCATTAAGGACGCAACAATCTACACCACGTTCTCACCCTGCCTGTTCTGCACCAAGCTCATCATAAACTCAGGCATGCGCGAGGTAGTATACAACGCCGACTACCCAATGGGGGAAGTGCCGTTCTCGCTTCTGCGCGAGGCAGGGATAATCGTAAGGCAGGTCAAGATGAAGAACGAGAAGTAAATATTAAAGCGTCTTAACCAGAAAATTGAGCACGTCCAAAAGCACGGTGGCGAAAAGCAGCCCGCCGGTTGCTACCAGCACAATGGTCGGCACGAGCCAGGTGGCAACCGACTTTGGCTTCCCGAACCTGTAAAGCGCGCTGATGGAAAGCGTGAGCAGGTAAAAGCCATAAAGCATAACCGAGATTGCGACCGTATCGCCTGCAAGCTGCAGTATGCCTGTTACTGCAAGCGGGAATGACATTTCCGCCATAATCGACTTTAGCAGCATGACTGCAATGTTGATTACAATTGTAAAGACAAAAGTGGGCGCGGCTGCAAGGCTCACCATGTAATACAGCCTGCCAAGCGTTGCCTTGCCTCCAAGCATCCTTGCCACAACGTATGCCATGAGCGTGAACGGGAACGAGAATATGAATATGCCAATCGCGGTGGCAGCCAGGCTGAAAAGCACGGCAGCAAGGTAGATGGGCTCAAAGTTGCCTGATAGTGCAAGCACAAGAAGGGCAAGCGGCACGTAAGCCATCAAAATCGGCGTGCCGAAATTCTCAAGCCCGTCTGTGAAGCCAAGCTCCTTTCTCTTCGCATGCTCTGATGAGGTTTTGCCTGGCGCAAGCATCATATTATTCCACGAAGTAGTGCGCTCCTTGAATTTGAGCATTATTTCACGACCGTCCCGCCGTGCTGATGGCCCTCTGCCGCTTTTCTTACGTCAAGCAGGTTCTTGCCGTGCACGAAGTGCGTCTCTATCCCTGAGCGCGCGATGAGCTTGCACGCAATGAAGTCGAAAACAAAGTGCGTGCCTGCTTTCCTCATGTCGTTCTTTCCGGCAAGCTCAATGAGCTGCTCGTACTTCATCCTGCGGAACTTCTTTGCATTATGGTTTCTCACCGGATTGTCATTGTAAATGCCATCTATGTTGGACAGGTTAAGCACTCTTTTTGCACCAAGGCACTCAGCCAAAAGCACCGCGTCAGAGTCAGTTGTGATGCCTGGGATGGTGCCGCCCATTACGACGAACTTGTGCCTTGCAGCCTGCTTGCGAGCCTCGTCAAACGTATTGCACACTTTGGCATTCACGTTCTTCTTGATGATATCAATCACGAACTGCGCGTTTTTCTTTGTCGCCTTTATCGCGGCCTCGTCGGCCTCAAATTCATTCCCGCCTTTCTTCCTAGCGGCTTCAGCCCACTGCCTCGCAAGCCTGCCCCCTCCCACTACTATGCCGAACTTGTACTTCATGCCGCGCAGCAGGCGCACCAAGGAAGCAACGTATTGCGCATCAGGCGTGCCTGGGTTTACCAGCGAGCCGCCAAGGGAGAGAACTACGGTGTCCATGAGCATATCTTCTCCTTAGGTATTTTTAAATCCCATTTCCCCCATTCATGGCATGGCAAAAACAAGGATAAGCGCGGAAATCTCGCTCATTGTCTCCGAGCTGTCGCGCAGGGAAAAAGAGCAGGACAGGATACTTGGCAGCACGCGCGAAATAGTGCGCCACTGCGCCACTGGCATAAAGATGCTCCATGCCGGCGAAATAAAGCAGGCAAAATCAGAGATTGCAGCCGCGCGCAGGAAAATCGCGCCGTTTGCAAAGACAAAGCAGTTTGAATACCTGCTCGAGCAGCCATACCAGGAAATCGCCGAGGCAACGCTGCTTTTGGCGGCTGTCGAAAAGCGCGCGCTTCCTGGCTGGAAGGAGCTTGGCATGCCGTTCGAGCCATACCTGCTTGGGCTTTGCGATTTTGTGGGCGAGCTTAGGCGCGAAATGCTCGAATGCCTCAAGCGCGGCGACAAGAAGCAGTCCGCGCGCTACTTTGACCTGATGAGCGGGATTTACGACGAGCTCTCGCCAATACGCTTCTCAAACTCATTGCTTCCGAACTTCAGGAAAAAGCAGGATGTTGCGCGAATGCAAGTGGAGCAGGCAAGGTCAGAGCTGGTGCGCGCCACCTCGAAGTAATCGTTTTTTAAAATGTTGTCATGAGAATGCTACTGCAAGGTGCAGCTAATGAAGAACGAAAATTGCATACACGGCTTTTCGCTCCCAGTTAGCATAATCCTCGGCCTTATTCTCATCCTTGGCTGATTTTTGGCATCCGTGGCTTGGCAAGTGCGGGCGCCTCCGGAAAAATTTTGCAAGCGCAAGCGCTATGCAAGCAGAATAAAAAAATCATTTGAGGTGTTAATTATGTCAACAATGGTTGCAGAAAGAAAAACAGCGGAAAAAAAGCCAGGAGGCATTGCCAAAAGCAATGGCACTTTCTCCTCGAAATGGACGCATCTTCCAATAGGCATGCCATACTGGAACGAAGGATGGGCTGGGGGCCAGCCGCAGCTCTTCAAACCCAAATCTCCCTTCTTCAGGGTTGGCGAGCCGCCGCCAGTTGCGGCAAAGGAGGCAAAAAAATACGACCCATCCTCTAACAGGGTGATGTTCTAGCCCTTCTTCTTTTTCTTTTTTTAAACGGCTTCAAACTCCCATTGCTCCTTCAGGGTTTTGAGTATGACCTGCGTGTTGGTATGCTCAATGTGGGGAAGCGCGAGGAAGGACTTTATGGTGCGCGAGAACGACTCGCGGCTTTTCGCAGCGATTATCGCAACGCTGTCATACTCGCCAGTCACGTCGTAAACCGCCACCACTCCGCGCAGGCGGCTGAGCTTCTCCTGCGCCTCAAGCAATTTCCCTTTTGCTATCTTTATCTGCACCATTCCCATGAATTCATAGCCCAGCTTTCCCAGGTCAACATTTGCGCCGTAGCCTTTCACCACGCCGGTCTTTTCCAGCTTCTGCATGCGCGAAATGAGGGTGGTAGGGTGCAGCTTCAGGCGGGAGGCGATTTCACGGTAGGAGCCGCGGCAGTTCTTCAGTAACTCGTGCAATATTTCCTCGTCTGTTTTGTCAATCATTTGTCCACCCTTTGGCTATTTTTGAGCAATTTATCTATACATTTGCTCAAAGCTTTTAAAAAGGCTTTGATTATTCAAAGCGAAAAACCACCGTGAGGTATATATATAACCTATTGCCTACTCCCGCCATCAAAAGGGGTAGATCAAATGCTTGGCGAGATTTCAAAGGAAGAGAAAAACAGGATAATTGCGGATGCAAAGGAAAAGGGCGTGCGCTTCGTGGACCTGGAGTTCGTGGACATTTTGGGCACGCCGAAAATGTGCGAGGTGACAGTGGAGAGATTGAACGATGTGCTGGAAGACGGCACGTGGTTTGACGGTTCCTCTGTCGAGGGCTTTTCGCGCATTGCCGAGTCCGACATGTTTTTGGTGCCAGACACTCAGACATGGGCAGTGCTTCCCTGGACTGGCAACAAGACCGCGCGCCTGATTTGCAACGTCTACGTGGACGAGAAAACACCATTTGTGGGCGACCCGCGCTCAGTCCTCAAGCGCCAGCTTGCGCGCGCCAAGGCAATGGGCTTTGACTACAAGGTGGGGCCAGAGCTTGAGTTTTTCCTTTTCAAGGGCGGCAACGGCGACTTAGACCCTGAAAAGATGCAGGTGCACGACAATGCAGGCTACTTTGACCTCTCAACGCGCGACGCGGCTTTTGACCTGCGCCAGGAAATAGTCCCTGCGCTTGAGGCAATGGGGTTGAAAATCGAGCGCTCCCACCACGAAGTCGCGCAGGGGCAGCACGAAATCGGCTTTTTCTACGGCGACGCGCTTTCCATTGCCGACTCGGTGATGACTTACAAAACAACGGTGAAAACCCTTAGCAAAAAATACGGGCTTTACGCATCTTTCATGCCAAAGCCTGTGTTTGGCATAAACGGCTCGGGAATGCATGTGCACCAGTCGCTGTGGAAGGATGGCGTGAATGCTTTTTACGATGCATCAGACCAATACCAGATCTCATCAATGGCAAAGCACTTCATCGCAGGCATAATGGAGCACGCCCGCGCGCTTGCCGCCATCACCAACCCCACTGTCAACTCGTACAAGCGCCTCGTGCCTGGCTACGAGGCGCCGGTCTACATCTGCTGGGGCAGGATAAACCGCTCCGCGCTTATCCGGATACCCCGCGCGCTTGGCGGCAGCGGCAAAGGCGCAAGAATAGAGTGCCGCTTCCCTGACCCATCGTGCAACCCCTATCTTGCATTTGCGGCAATGCTTGCGGCTGGATTGGACGGGATTGAAAGAAAGCTCGAGGCACCAAAGCCCATCGAGGAGCGCGTGTATGGCTTTGAGGAGGACAAGCGCAAGTTATTGGGCATTGGCACTCTTCCCGAATCGCTTGAACAGGCAAGCCACGAGCTATCGCAGGACAAGGTGGTGCGCGAGTCAATGGGAGAGCACGTCAGCCAGATGCTTCTGCGGGTTCAGAATGACGACTGGAGGGCCTACTGCACGCAGGTCACCAAATGGGAAAAGGAAAGGTACTTCGGAGTGCTTTGAAGGCTGTCGCACATGCGTTTCTGCTATTGCTTTGCCATCTGTTCCAGCGCCTTGGCAATGGCAAAGAACACCTGCGCGGTTGCTTCGTTAAGGCCTTTTTCGATTTCCCTTAATTTCTCAATGCCCAGCTCAGCAAGAGTTACCGGGAAAACCTCCACCGCGACATTGGCTTCCCCGTTGTTATCTGCCGTGTGGGAGAATATATTATCGCCGCCGCTCGTAACAAAGGTAAGCGGGGCAATCTTGTGGTTTATGTAGATGTTCAGATTCACATCATTCTCCTGCAGGATTATTTTTTTGCTGTCCAGAGGATGCTTGCCGATGCCATACTGTGTCTCAAAATTTCCTACGTGCAAATCTGAAATTTCGGCAGGCACATGAATGCCATTTCTGGCAGAAGGGTCAGGGATCCAATTCGCGTCAATCAATATGGCGATATTTTTCTCCCCACCTCTCCCCCCATGTCCCCTCAGGAGATAATCCCTCACATATCCCTTCGGGACAGCCAGCAGATTTTTCTTGTCTACAATAAGCCCGTTGCCTTTTGGCCTGCCTCCTTCGAGCGCCACCATAGTGGTGCCTGTCCAGTAAGAATCTATCAATGGAAGCAGCTTCAAATTGGGGGAGAGGATGGATGGAAGCTGCCCTCCAAGCATTGTAGCTATCCGTTTGGCAGTCGGCCAATTTTTCTTTATTCCGAGATTGACTATGGCAGTTCCCCGGGAATTCATACTTCCACCTCCCTCCTCCTTTTCGGTATATGTCTTTAAAAAAAGGTGTGCTGCAGCGTGAAAATGTGATTTAACGCGCACTCACGCTTTTAACTTTTCCATTCGATTTTGGTGCGCGATCAGATGTATGATTTCAAGTCGGGCACCCTATCAGCAGGCGGGCTCTCGCTTTCGCTTGACAATGCCGCAGGCGAGCTTTGCTTTGTTTCCCATGCGCACTCAGACCACACGTCAGCATTCGGCAAGGGCAAGCCCATAATAGCCTCGGACGAGACTTTCGCGATTGCAGGCCAGCGCGCGCAAAAGGCAGAGCTCCCCGAAGGCATGTCGCTTCACCACGCAGGGCACATGTTCGGCGCGCGCCAGCTTCTCGCGCAATTCGACGGAGGCACATTTGCCTACACCGGCGACTTTTCGCTGCACGACTCCTACACCGCGCGCGCTGCGGAAATCCTAAAGTGCGACACGCTCATGATCGACTCCACCTACTGCCTGCCTCAGATGCGCTTCCCCAAGCGCTATGAAGTGCTTTCAAAGATGGAAAAGTTCGTGAAGGCAAACAGCAGCGCAATACTAATGTTCGGCGCTTACTCAACAGGCAAGGCGCAGGAGATTGTCTCATTCCTGAACAGGGAATGCGGGGTTGCGCCAGTGGTGGGCCCACGAGCTGCGCGCGTGTGCGCTGCTTATGAAAAGTGCGGGGTCAGGCTGGACTACTTGGCAGCGGGAAGCGAGGAGGCGGAAGAGGCATCAAGGCACGCGCATTCTGCCATACTGCCGCCGCCAGAGGTGAATTTTGCTGCAGGCGCACGATTGGCGGCAGAGCGCGGACGGCATGTAAAGACCGCGGTGGCAACTGGCTGGGCTGCAAGCAGCCGCTTCCCGGTGGACGAGGCGTTCGCGCTTTCAGACCATGCTGACTTTGCAGACACCATGCGCTACATCTACGAATCCGAAGCAAAGGCAGTGATATGCGCAAACAGCAACTCTGCCTCTGCAGCGCATTATCTTAGGAGCATTGGCATCAACGCGGTTGAGAAGGGCGAGCCAAACCCTGGCGTGCAGACCAAGCTTGCCGGAATGGAAGCATAATAATCATAAATTCATCCCGCGTAAAGCGGGCAGAGAGGGGGATCGCATGGCAAAGGAAATGAAGGACGATGTGCTTGGCACCATAAAGGGCAAGATGCCTGTCTACAAAAACGGGCTTGACTCGTCAGGCGAGATAATACTTTGCGAAAGCGGCATAATAGTCCACACAGAAGGCAATACGCTTCGCGTGCCATTCAGCCACGTCAAAATCCTGGGAACGTCTGGCGACATGCCGCTTGGCAAGGTGGGCGTGGAGATGGATGTTTTTGACCAGATGGGCGACAAGCACTATTTCCACTTCGGGATGTCCGACATGCACCTCAACACGCTCAAGCGCGCGTGCGAGAAGTGAGTGGGTATTATATTCCCTTTCTGAGGAGAGAATGAATATGGGGCAAGAACGCTTTCGCATCGGTCAAGCCGCCATGGAGTACTTGGTAACCTATGGATGGGCTCTGCTCGCGCTTTTTGTGGTGGTTGCCTACCTTATCTCATCAGGCGTGTTCTCAGCGAATTCGTTTGCCTCGCAGGAATGCGTCTTCCAGCCCGATCTCCCATGCTCATCATCCATACTTTACAAGTCAGGAAGCGACACCAAGCTTGAGTTCTCGCTCACAAACGGCCTGGGCTTTCCCATAGATGTGGAAAGCGTGGTCTACTCTCTGCCGGGTTTTGCGCCGCAGACTGGCCTGCCCAAGGTTGACCGGGAGTATGCGTCTGGGGAAAAAATAGAGTTCTCACACGTGTTTACTGGAGGCAGCCAGCCCCAGCCGCGCGACTTTAGGACAGTGACAGCCACGCTCAAATACTTGAACTGCCGCAACTCGCCTTGCAGCGGCCCCTACATGACCTCGGGCAGGATTTCAGCAATCGTCGAGGAAGGCTGAGATGCGCCTTTGCTCCCTCTCAAACAAACATTTATATATTCTTTATACCACATTCTTATATGAACAAACAAGTGCCTTCAAGCGGACGCCATGCACCTGTTCTTGACTCAAGGATATTCAAAACCGGCAACCCGCAGGCTGACTTCATCCAGATGAAAGTGCTGACTGACCTTGGTACCTCGCTTGGTGACGTCAAGGCGGACAAGACAAGACAAAACAGGAGAAAATACTGTGCTGCACAGCTGCGGAAAAGGCCTGCCAACAAAAGCGGGCAGGATTTCACCAATGCCTATGTCACCTGGTTCTTCAAAAGCGTGAAGGAAAACCACGCCTTGCGCGATTTCCTGGCGGGCAAGCTTTCGGGGCAGACAGTTGTGGATTTGGGCTGCGGCAGTTCCTCTTCAGTCGAAATTGCACTGAAGATGATGGAGATGTTTGGGGCTTCAAAATATGTCGCAGTCGACCTTTCTCCCAGTGTCTGGTCTGCAAAACTCATAGAAAAGGCGAACATGAAAGGCGAAATAGAAGCCGCCCTTGTGCGGGAGGACATGGTGCTTTTTGCAGCCTCGCTCAAGGACAGCTCAGTCAATTTCCTGATAAGCGGAATAGATGATTCAACATTGTGTGACAAAGAGCCCCGCACAGTGTCGAGGCGCGATTGGTACGGGATAGAGCACATTCACTGGCGCTGGAAAGCACTTGCCAGCGACATCGCAAGAGCGACAGTGCAAGGTGGCATAGTGTTCGGCAATGATAGGTCTGCGATTGGGAATTACATTGAGAAGCTGCGCCAGCCGTTCGCCAATTTCTTCCCAAGCAAAGACAAAGACCTATGCGCCGACATCTGCATCGACCCCTACTCCTATGTCAAGGCATAAGCCCCGTCTGAAGCCTGAGATGCGCCTTTTTAAAATTTAGCGCCCAATTTCCAACCAGCGACCAGAGGGAAGAGAAATGGTTTACATAAAGGGTTTGAAATTCCGCGGCTTCAAGTCTTTCAGGCGTGCAGAGGCAAGCTTTGCCAATGGCTATGTGTGCCTCGCAGGCCCAAACGGCTCGGGCAAATCAAACGTTACCGACGGCATACGCTTTGCGCTGGGCGAGGGCAGCCTAAAGGCGCTTCGCGCGAAAAAAGTTGCAGAGCTTGTCAACACTTCCTGCAAGTATGCGGAAGTCACGCTTTTCATAGACGGCGAGCGCAAGTACGAGATAAAGCGCGCCATAAATTCCGAGGGCAAGACCCTTTACAGGATAAACGGCAAGCGCTCCACGCGCACGCTGGTGATGGAGGAACTGCGCCAGTGCGGCATGGAGGCTGGCAGCCACAACATAATCGCGCAGGGCCAGGTGCAAAAAATAGTGGAGATGAGCGCAAAGGAGCGCCGCCAGATAATAGACTCAGTGGCAGGAATTGCGGAGTTCGACCAGAAAAAGCAGGAGGCCTTAGGCGAGCTTTCCAAAGTGGAGCAGAAAATCACAGAGGCCGCAATCGTGCTTGGCGAGCGCGAGGCAAACCTGTCCATGCTTGAGCGCGAGAAGGACGACGCGCTTGCCTACACCGATGCGCAGACCAGCTTCAAGCGCGCAAAGGCATCGGTGGCAAACACAGAGCACTCAAAGCTTTCAAAATCATTCACGGACGCAGTGCAGAAGCACGCGGCTGCAAAGGCGGCGCTTGAGGAAATAGAAAAGCAGTCATCAGTGCTCTCAGGGCGCATAAGCGAGCTTGAGGTTGCCAAAAAGCCCATAATGGACAAGATAGGCTCGTCCTCCAGCCGCGAAGCAGCGCTTCAGGAAATACAGGAAATAAAAGTCTCCATAGGAAGCGACAATACCATGTTTTCCGAGCGCAAGCGCGAGGCTGGAAAGCTCGAGTTCTCGCAAAAAACATTCGACAAGCAGCTGTCTGCAATCAAAAAGTCGCAGAAGGACAACGAGGCTAGGGAAAAGGAAATTTCGGCAGAGCTTGAAAAACTCGGCTCGCAGATTGCGGAGCTTGAGAAAAAGATGGGTGTGCAGTCAGACTCTGCCGCGCAGGAAATCGCGCAAAAGCTCGAGTTTCTCTCATCGGAAATAATGTCCCTCAAAGAGCAGAAAGCAAGCGTGGACTCAGCTCTTTCGGAAAAGGAAAAGTCCCTTTCAGGCAGGCGCGAGGAAAAGGAAAGGCTGGCCTCCATGCTTGGCGAGGACAAGGCTGCAAAGCAGGAGGGCGAGCGGGGCGTGCTTGAAAAGGAGGCGCTCTCGCACCAAAAAGCGCTTGACGCTCTTTTCGAGCAGGAGAAGCAGCTAAACCGCCAGCTTCCGGAGCTTGACAGGAAGCTGCTTTCAACGAAGGAAAAGGCAGCCACGCTTCGCGCATCAATCTCGCCCTCGGCAGGGAGCATGGCGATTCGCGCGGTCGAGGAGATGAAGCAAAAGGGAATGCGCGGGATTTTCGGCACAGTCTCCTCTCTCATCTCATGCGACCACAAGCACACTGTCGCAATAGAGGCGTCCGCAGGGCAGCGGCTCAACTACGTGGTGGTCGACGATATGAACACCGCCATGAAGGCAATCGAGAAGCTCAAGTCGCAAAAGGCGGGCAGGTGCACTTTCATCCCAATCGGGGACATGCCCTCCCGGGCTGGGGGCGACTTGCCAAAGTCTGCCAAGAACGCAGATGGCTGCTTGGGCGAGCTGATTGACTTTGTGAAGTACGACGCAATCTACAAGCACGCAATGGAATACGCGTTTTCAGGCACGCTGCTTTTCGACACAGTGCAAAACGCGAAAAAAGCTGGCGTGGGCAAAGCGCGCATGGTGACAATGGGCGGCGAGCTTCTTGAGCGCTCGGGAATAATCACTGGCGGCGCGCAAAGAGGCTCCATACTCTCTAAAGGCTCGCTTGACAAGCTGGAAGCAGAGGCAGCTTCCATTGAGGCCGAGCGCAAGGAAATCTATTCCACTCTTTACTCGCTGCGCGAGGAAATGTCCGCAAAGCGCAAGGAAAAGGCGGACGCGGAAGTTGCGCTTCGCGGGCTTGAGATAGAGATGGAATCCGCTTTGGCGCGGCGCGAGAGCGCGCAAAAGGCGCGCGAGGCAATGGAAAGCATAGATTCATTGATTGCGGCAGCCGGAAAGGAGATTGCCGCAATGAAAAAGCGCGCAGGCGAGCTTTCAGGCAATCTCGAGTTTGCGCTTAAGCAGCATGCGGCTGAAAAGCAAAGGCAGGCATCTGTGCAGGAAAATGCGAAAAAGGCGGATTCAGAGGCGCAAAAAAGTCTCCAGGCGCTTCTCAGCCAGCGTTCTTCTCTCGAGGCTCAATTTGCGGCAAAGAAAGAGGAAGCAGGGCGATTGTTGCAGGAGCTTGCGGCAAAGCAATCGGAGGCCGAGGGGGCAAAATCAGCGCTTGCAATCTGCAAAAAGGAAATATCATCGCTCTCAGACGGGGTAGCAAAGTCGCAAAAAACTCTCAGGGAAAAGGAACAGCGGCTCGAGGAAATAAGCACGGCTTCCAAGAGGCTGCTCGCCAAGCTCACCGAGCTTGAGGGGCAGATAAAGGACGTGGCTGCGCAGCTTGGCAAGGTCAAAGCTGACGAGGAAAAGAAGAACCGCGAAATGGTCTCGCTTGAGGCAAGCAGGCAGGTGACTGAGCAGAGGCTGTCTGACCTCAAGGCAGAGCTTGAGCAATACTCCGGGGTGCCCACGATAGACGCGCCGCGCACAGAGCTTGAGGAGCTTGCGCGCACAAGCCAGGCGAAAATGGACGCGCTTGGCAGCGTGAACCTGCGCGCACCTGAGATTTACGGGCAGAAGAAAAAGGAAATCGACGATGTCAAAAGCCGCGTGGAGTCGCTTTCCAGCGAAAAGAACGCAGTGCTTCTCATGATGGACGAGATTGACGCGAGGAAGCGCGCAATCTTCATCTCAACGTTCACTTCAGTGAATGACAACTTCCGCCGCCTGTTCGGATTCACCTTCAAAGGCGAAGGCACACTTTTGCTTGAAAAGCCATCCTCTCCCTTCGAGGGCGGGCTGCACGTGAAGGTGCGCGAGGAAAACCGCGACAAGTACCTGGACTCAATGTCTGGCGGCGAAAAGTCGCTCATTGCTCTCATGTTCATCTTTGCCATACAGATGCACAAGGCCGCGCCGTTTTACATACTTGACGAGGCTGACGCCGCGCTTGACAAGGAGAACTCGCGCAAGCTTGCCGACCTGATAAAGCAGCTTGCAGGAAAGACGCAGTTCATCGTGGTCACGCACAACGACACGATTCTGCAGAACGCGGATGTCGCGCTTGGCGTGACGCGCACAGAGGACGGAAGCAAGATAGTGGGCGTGCAGCTCACCGCGGCTGCAACCGTGGCGCGCGTGAAAAAAGCCTAGCTTTCCTAAGAAGACCTGACCGTTCCCTCAATCGCGGGCGCGTTGGGGTCGTACTTTGATACCTGGTAGCTGCCCACCCAGTCAGCGTAGATGTCCACTGTGCCGTTCAAGTCCGTTCTCCACACATTGTAGTTCTTCAGCCTAAGCCGCGTGAGCGTGGTGTCGGAAGGCAGGCCATTGCTGTTCTCCCCGACTGAGATTATCACGTCCGTAAGCGACGGGTTGCCCTCTATGAGCAGCGAGGAGACAGGCCGTCCCTCTCCGTGCTTGAAGAAAGTGGCAACAGGGCAGGAAGTCTTAAGCCCCCTGCCTATGAAGGCATTCTCCCTTTCCTGCACGGTCGGGTTCAGGAGCATGGCGCAGAACTTGCCAGAGCCAAGCCGCATCACGATTGCATCTGTGTCTGGGTTGTCATTCATCCTCTGCTTTGCAGGATTGAGTATCCTTATGTCCAGCCCATTCACAGCGAGGCTGTCCCCTTCTTGGGGATGCTTGACGGTTATGCCCTTGCCCTCCACCGCCGACATCAGCGCTGAATATTGCTGGGACTTTTGCGTTGTTGCCTTGTTGTCCCAAAACTCGCCAACCTTATACATGTAAATCACGTCTTCCATGCCGCCAATCGCACCCGAGTAGTCGCGCGTGGCAACAAGCACGTCTATTTTAGCAATGTCAAGCCCGTCAAGCATGTCTCTTACCGGGCCGAAAGTGCCGGCATCAACAAGCATCACAAACGAGCCTTTCTTCACAAGCACGGAATCCGCATGCGAGTCGTTTATCACGTAGATGTGCAGCGGCTCAAAAGGGGTTTTCTTGATGTCAAACACGCCTTCGCCTATCTTGTCAGACACGCTTCTGGCAAGTTCGGGCTCCTTCACTGGCGCTTCTGTCTGGTTTTCCTGCGTGACGTTTGTCACATTCTCAGCAATGTTGATGTTTTCAGAAGGTAGCGTGTAGTTTGTCTGGTTTCCCCATGCAACAGGCACGTCAGGCACAACCGGCAGGCTGGACGGCGGGGTTGGGGGGGCAGGCGGCGCCTCGGCGCTGCAGCCGAAAACAAGCAGAAGCGCGCACAATGCAGCCAGAAACGCATGGGTGTTTGCCATATCTTACGCTATGGCACGAAATATTAAAACCATGTGGGCTGCTCAGTCATCGCCGTGGCTGGTAAGCTCCCTTTCCAGCTTGTCAAGCTGGCGGCTTACGCGCTCCATGGTCTGGCGTATGCCTGCAATCTCGAACTTGATGGACTGCAGGTACACCTTGTCAAACACTATGGTGGGCTTTGGAAGCACCACTTCGTGCGCAGGTGCTGCTGGCGCGCTTTCATTCTTTATGAAGTTCACGCTGTCCTCTATCTTGCGCGACACCACTGGCGCAATGAACTCTGCCTCGCGCTCCTTCTTTGGCGCCTTGCCCTTTGGCTTGGCTGCCTTTGAAGGCTTGGCAGGTGCCTTTTTCTCCTGGGCCTTCATATGGCTCCTTGCAGCCTTCACCCACTTTTTCACGTTGGCAAATGAGGCGAACTTGTTGGTTTTTGTCGCCTTGTAAACATCCCCGCGTATTTCCGTGAGCTTTCCGGCGTTTATTGGCTGGTCGCCGTAGCGCCTCAGCCTCGCAGCCACTATTTTGACTACTTTTTCGTCCATTTTACCACCTGCTTCAGAACCATAATTAGGATTGCCTGCCTTTCATGCCTTCAAAGTTTATATTACGCACGGTTTTAGCCTTCCCTTCCGGGCTTGTACCTTGTGGAAAGCAGCTTCCGCAGATCAGCAGCCTTTTTCTTGCCTATTTTGCCCACTTGCTGCAACTCGCTTTCAGGCGCGCTTGCCACGTTTTCCACGGTGTCAAAGTACTTTAGCAGAGCCGAAGCAAGCGTGGGGCCGACGTTGGGGAGCGCCTCCACCACCGCGCGCTGCTGGTCTGCCATTGTCCTTGCCTTGCGCTTGGCATAGACTGGCTGCGCGCGCGACTTTGCCACCTGCTCGTGGTGAGCAAGGGAATAGAGCATCTCCGCGGTGGCAGACGGCGAGCGTGTGAAGAAAAGCGCACAGCCAAAGTCGGCAATAAGCGAGGCGTAAGCGCCAAGCAGCGCTTTTCTTGAAAGCCGGCTCTCAGCCTGCGCTTCACCCTCAACAATCACCACCACGCGCGGCACTGCGGCGCACAAATCCGACACCTGGGAAAATAGCCTGCCGTCGAAAATTGAGGACTCAAAGTCAGCCCTGGTCTTCCTTTCCGCAACCAGCCTGTCTGACAAAAGATAGTCGCCTATCTCAAGCTGGCGCACCTCTATTTCCGCGCCCTGCGCCTCAAGCGCGTCGCAAACAGAGTCAGGCTCGCGCACGTCAGCGACGATTTTTGGCTGTTTCTTCTCAGGCACGCTTTCACCTACTCCCGCACGTGCTTGCGCACATACTCCTCAATCTCTCCAAATCCTATTGCGCAGCCAGAGTACTTGAGCTTGTAAAGCGAAGCCTCAACAGCGTCGCGCTCAAGCCCCTTGTAATCGGAAAAATAGCCCTTTTCATAGGCAAGAAGCGCAAGCTCGCCTGAGCGGAAGAACCTCAGCCTCTTGGTTGCGCGGGAAAAAAGCGACAAGTTCTTCTCATTGATGTCAACCGGCTTTCCCAGCTCGTGCTCGACGTGCTGCCTCAGCGACTCAGGATCCTCGACAAGCATGCGGCATGTTCTCTCATCCATGAGCAAATTGTCCACGCCAATCTCAAGCGCAAGGGAAATCACGTCCGACTCCCCTCTGTGCAGCAGCCTTATGGGCGTGCCGCCTGAGAAAAACAGGTTGTTTGCAGCAAACATCAGCTCCTCTGCCTTCTTTTCCTGCTTTCCTTCCACGACGTCAATCATGCCCTCGGCAATGGCCCGCTTCAGGCGTATGGCGTGAAGCGCGTAGTTTTTCATGTGCAGCGGCCGCTCTACGCACTCTTTCTCCACCGAGGGGGGGATTATGAAGCGGCCGCTGTACTTTTTCTTCAGGAAATAAATGACATGGACAAAGCACGAGTCCGTAAGCGAGATTAGCGAGGAAGCATCGCACACGATGGATTGCCCTGATAGCTTTGCCACAAAATCACAACGTTGTCACGTGAATATCTCGCGCAATTCCTTCATTCTCCCCTCTATGCTTTTCTTCTCGTGCAATCTATCAAACATCATGGTCTGCCCTGCGTAAAGCATGAGCTCGCGCTTGTCAGAGCCGGTTATCTCCGACGCATTGCCAAGCGATATTCCCTGCGCGTAGAGGGTGGAGGCGATTTTCAGGCGCGCTTTTTGCAGTATGCCCTTCACAAACCGCCTGTCCTGGTCATCCACCCTTTCCATTGCCGACAGTATCCTGCCCTGCGTCAGGACGAGTGTATCATATTCTGCAGCTTTTGCCTGCGCCTCGCAGCTGCGCAGCAGATTGTTCACTGCAACAAGCGAGCTTCTCGCTTTTTCATGCTTGAGGTAGCGGGGCTTGGAAAGTATTTTGGCAAGGACATATGTCACAAGCGCATAGTTGTACGTCGGCTGCTGGAAGCGCAGCGCAGTCTCTGCAATGCACCGTTCGTTGATTTTCCTCATGGCGCGCACGTCGTGGTTGCGCAGTGCCGAGCCTATCAGCACCGCGGTTTCTGAGAGCGACAATGCCATGCAAATGCACCATTTTGTTTCAAAAAAAGAGTTTTCGCGTCATTTTTTTGCCCCTTTTTCACGCCGGAGAAGCGTAGGGCTTTATATACATTATCATGATAAGGTCATGACAACAACAAAGCAATGTCATGTGCCTGTCAAGATTGGCAAGCGAATGAAAGGAACGCAATTGTTCCAGGCAGATGATGACATGAAACGCGAGGAAAATTATAAAGGTATCGATGATGCGCGTTCTGAGCGTCAGAACGCATCGCGCAACTCCGGCGGAGTTGGCGAAGGGTCGGGAAAGCAGGCAATCGAAGAGCTAAGACACGAGGTGCTCTCGCCGCTGGAGAACGACATTGCAAAGCTTCGCGACCCTGTAGTGCTTGCGGCGCTCATGCACACTGCGGCAACAGAGCGGGAAAACACCAACAGGCTGCTCAAAACGCTGATAGAGAAACTGGACATGAAGTTCACAGAAGTGGAAGACAAGATAAATGCCCTCGAGGCGGCGCAAAAGGCGGCGCAGAAGCCGACCGCCGCGCCCCGCGGGGATGAAGTGCTCCTCCCGTCTGTGGACGAGGGGATATTGAAGTTCGTGCGCGAGAAGCGACACGTGTCCGCCGAGCAAGTTCGCAGGCGCTTTGGCTACAAGGGAAGAAACGCGGCATCCGCGCGCCTATCCCGCATGTATGACCTGGGCCTGCTTGAGAAAAAGCAGGTTGGCAGGGCAGTATTGTACTGCGTCAGGTAATTCACAAATCACGCTTGCTAAGAAGCAAGGCGACCAATTGTCCGGATTCTTGCAAATCCGGACCAAAAATGAGCGGCGGCGTCTCAGGCGCTCACGCGCCCGCATTCGCCGCTTTCATATTTTTGGAGAACTCATGGGGGCGCCGTTATTCACCTCCCACACCCTACTTTTTTGCGCCCCCGTTCTCCAAAATCCATGCCCGTCAGCGCGCGCCTCAAATTATAAATCTTGCCCGAGAAGTTGGCAGCATGGACGACCGCACAGTAATCATCTCCAGCCAGGAACTTGTGGACCACACCGTCCTTACGAGGAAAAAAAACGAGCTTGCCTTCAAGCGCGACGTTCTTCTCCGCTCAGGCGCAAAAGCCGGTGACCTGCACCTGCGAACTGTTGAGGGCGAGCTTGCGCTGGTGGGCGACAAGCTCTCCCCATTGGAGGGCAAGCTGTCAGAGCTTGACATGATAACAGTATTGCCGCACCGCAAGGAAATCGGCGAGTACACGTCGCAGATAAACCAGTTCTCGCGCCCCGAGCTTGACATCGCCGTGAAAAACAAGAGCGGCACTGCTTATGACCTCATGCGCAAGCGCGCGTTTCTGGTGAAAGGGAATTTTGAGCGCCGCGAGGACATTGCGCGGCTCACAATCATGCTCAACAGCATGCCGCGCAAGGACGCGGAGTCCATCCGCTCACTCATAGAAGAAGGGGCAGGGGACGACGCTGATGTCTCGTTTTTGCCGAAGGAAAAGCAGCAAGAGCTCCTCAATCTCTCCTCGCGCATCGGCAGGCAGTGCTGCGTGTTTGCCGGGAGCTTTTCCCTGGATAAAAAAAAAGCTGAATCTTCCGAGCTGAAGCCAACTGACGAGGTCTCGCGCACAATTGCCAACGGCAGGTCAGTGTGGGTCGACGCCCCAAAGGCATTTGAGTTTGACGCGAACGAAAAGGAACTGGCATTGCTCCTTGCAAAAATGCAGGCGAAAAACGCGGAAAAGCAGGCGCGCAGCCTGAATGAGGAAGAGCTGGTCTACCTCGACAAGCTGCAGGCCGACTATTTGGCAGCGCGCAACCGCCGTGCCACGCTCGTGAAGGGGATGGAGCTTGGCGAAACCGCGAAGGTGTACAGGAAAAGGCTGCATGGAGAGTTCTAGTTTTCCCAGGCAGTTATGGTAGCAGTTTTTATATCTTTGTGGATATATTTTTTAGCATGTTGACGTTTACACGCAAGCATGCGCCACACTTCTCTCCTGAAAAAACCGCAAGGAATAAGCTTCGCAATATCTTTCGAAGCAAACATGTGCTTTACGAGGACAGGCTGATTTGCGTCGCATCTTACGTATCCACAACTACCAACCTTCCGGCGGGTCACCGCGGCATCACGATTGTCGAGATTGCAGACCTTCATCTCCGGGAGCCAATGTACAAGGAGCCTTCCAAGCCCTACTCCCCGGACAGGCTGGATAAGCTTCTTGGCTGGCGCGGCAATGACGGTAAAAACCGGCTTGACAGACTGCTTGGAAGGAATGGCAAGCCGGAACTTCGCAACACCAACCACTTTGACAGGCTCATAAAAAAACAGCTTGAGCATACCATCGCAATGCTGCAAAAGCTCCCGGCGCTTCTGCAGGAAAATGGCAAATCCCCCGACGTCGTGCTTCTTACCGGGGATTTTATCTCCCGCAACTCAAAGGACATCACGCCGCAAGCGCAGGTCGCACTCTCCAATCTTTTCACCGCTGCGTCCATCCGAGCATACGTCCTTGGCAATACCGACTATGCGAAGGGCAGCACTCTGGAAGAGCGTGCACGCGAAACCGGAAATATAATTCAAAAGATTGATTCCGCGGGGTTTGCCAACCTCACAAATGCGCTTTTGCAGGTGAAGGTGGGCGGTGCATCTGTCAGCGTAGTCGGCGTGGATGACTACAACAAAGGCAAGCCGCGCCAGCCCGCAATTCCCAGCACAAGCGAACCAAACCTTGTGCTTGTAGCACTCCACAACCTCGACGCACTCACAAAGGAATGCCTCAAGAATGCATCTGCCATTTTCTCGGGCCACACGCACGGGGGTGAGTTCCGTCTGCTCTTCGGTCTTTTTACCGGGTTTCCCCTCCTGCGCAAGAAAGGAACATACAAGAACCTCAACGGGCAGACAAACGAGCTAAAGATT
Source organism: Microcaldota archaeon (assembly GCA_964650545.1). Classification (GTDB taxonomy): domain Archaea; phylum Micrarchaeota; class Micrarchaeia; order Anstonellales; family Anstonellaceae; genus UBA10161. The sequence continues at coordinate 22,452 of CAZYTZ010000003.1, forward strand.
TTCCCTGAAGGGCATTTTCCCCTCTCGTTGATGTCATGGGGCGTTGGCAGGTACCTTTTCTGGCGCACCGGGGTGGCCAAGGGGCACATAAACGTCGTAACGCTCGTCCCTGAGGGGCAGCGCCCATAAAATTGCGGGCTTGCCGAAACCGTGAAAGTCTACAAGAAAAGGCCACCGGCAGAGTTCTAGCTTTTGCCTCTCCACCTCTGCCATCTTTTTATAACCTTCGCAGCAGACTTTGCCTATCAGAAAGGGGTGTGAAAATGGGCAAGCAGCTTTTTGCAGAGCCACTCGGGATCAAACCGCCAAGCAGGCAACAGAGGCTCCACCGCCGAATATGGTCAAGAGAGATTCTGCCTTTTTCTTCCCCTGAAAATGAGGGGCTTAACGCGATTGGTCGGCACCCGGGAAACAAGTGGCCACAGAAGGCATCGCTTTCCCGTGCTTTGGCAGCGCGCATGCTTACGGAAAAATACATGCAGGATTTCAATGCCCAGAAGAATTTCCTTACAAAAGAGGAAAAGGACAAACTTGCAGCAAAAACTGTGGGCGCTGCTTTCACCACCGTGTCATATTTCAATGAAGCTGCCCGGAGCGGCAGGTTTGCCGGCGCGCTTTTCAGGCAGGCAAGGGGCCGTGCATATTACGCGCTGTACAAGGCGTTTGCACACTGCCTTGGCACTCCTTTTGGGACGATGGAGCCGCTGGACGTTGCAATAAGGCTCGCCTCTCCCAAAGACAGGCAGGAATGGCTCTTGGAGCGCGGAGCCATCTACTTCAGGCACTGGCAATACAATGAAGCCATTGCCGACTACGAACGTGCGCTTTCTATAAAAGGGGAGCTTGACAGCAGCGTGATTCGCCTTTTGCTTGGTGTGTGCCACGTGCAGTCGTGCAGTCTGCAAAAAGGAGCTTCAATCATTGAAGAGGCGTTTTCAGCCAAGTTAAAGGACAAAAAGATGGCGGGCGATGCATACCTGCCATTCCTAAAGGCGCTTCAAACATTGTCTGAGCGGGGCTTGACTGGAAAAGCCGAGGAACTGATGGCAAGATGGCATGGGTGGAAGCCCTGATGCAAATGTTTGCACGCCGTTCCTCCGGGAAGGAACGTTTATAAACCCTTGTCTCAGTAATAGAGCCCACTTCTTCCTTTCTCAGAAAGGCAAGATGACACTCACTGCCCCGCCGTTGGATTGGAGCTTCGCTCCAATGCTGAAAAAATCGCCCGTGCGATTTTTCCATGGCACCGCGTAGTGAATCATTGCTGGCAGCATTGTTCGGCAAGCATCAAGTTAGATATTAGACAGGGATTTTGATCGCCGCCTCGCAAGAGGCGGTGATAATTTCCCAACGGGGAAATAACATGGGAAAGAGAACAGCGCACAGGCACGGATCGATTGCATTCCGCCCCCGCAAGCGCGCGCTTTCGCAAGTGGCAACAGTGCGGTGCTGGCCGGAGCTATCCGACAAAAAGCTGTGCGGGTTTGCAGGCTACAAGGCAGGCATGACCCATATTACATATATAGATGACACCGAGTCGCCATCCAAGGGCAGCGAAGTGTACGCATCAACAACCGTGGTGGAGTGCCCGCCCATGACTATTTTTGGCGTGCGCGGGTACAAGAAAGGCCGCAATGTCCCCGACATGATAACTCCTGATGAAAAAATCCTGAAGATGCTTGGAATTTCAAAGAAAAAGGATGGAAAGTTTTCTGCTTCTGATGTTGACGATGTTTTTGTTCTCGCTTTCACCCGCCCTGAAATGACCGGGATGGGAAAGAAAACCCCTGAGAGGATGGAAATCTCCGTTGGCGGCAAGGACATTGCCGAAAAGCTTGAGTACGCGCTAACGCTCCTCGGAAAGGAAGTCAAGGCATCAGAGGTTTTCAAGCCAGGCGAATTCCTCGACGCAATCGCAATCACAAAAGGCAAGGGCTGGCAGGGAACTGTCAAGAAGTTCGGCACTGCGGTGCAGCGCCGCAAGGCAACAGGCAAGCGCAGGCACATCGGAACGCTTGGCGCCTGGAGCCCAGGCTATGTGATGTACACAGTTCCAAGGCCCGGCCAGATGGGCTACCACAAGAGGACTGAGGTTAACAAGAGGATAATGAAGATGGGTGAAGCTGGCGAGATAAACCCGGCAGGCGGCTTCACGCACTATGGAGTGCTCAAGAACGAATACATATTGGTCAAAGGCTCGCTCGCAGGCCCGCAAAAGCGCCTGATCCGCTTCAGGCGCGCAGTGCGCATAAGCGCAGCGCCCAAGGTGCCAGAGATAAAGTACGTTTCTATGGAGTCAAAGCAGTAAGTGATTTTCATGAAAGCTCAAATCTACGCAACGGACGGGAAAGCATCAGGCGAAGTGGAGCTGCCCTCCCAATTCTCGGCAGACGTCAGGCCTGACCTTATTGCCCGCGCGGCAATCTCAGACCAGACCAAGCGCTACCAGCCCAAGGGAAACGACCCGCGCGCAGGAATGGAAACATCCGCGCGCTACAGGGGCAGGAAGGAGGATTTTGGCTCTGGAAAGAACAAGGGAACCGCCATCCGCCCGCGCGAAGTCCTTCCCAAGGGAAGATTGGGGAAAGTAAAAAGGATTCCGTCTGCAGTGAAGGGAAGGCGCGCGCACCCGCCGCACGTGAACAAGATCATAATCGAGCAGATAAACAAGAAGGAATACCGCGTCGCCCTCATCTCGGCAATCGCGGCAACCGCGCACAAGTCCTATGTGGAGGCGCGCGGCCACAAGGTGGCAATCGCGCTCCCAATCGTGCTTGACAATTCATTCGAGGCGGTGTCAAAAACGGCAGACGTGCACAAAACGCTCTCAATGCTCATCAAAGACGATCTCGCCCGCTGCCTCAAGCCAAAGCTCCGCACAGGAGTGCGCAAGCGCAAGGGCGGCAGGACATACCCGCGCTCCGCGATAATTGCAGTCTCGGCAGACGCTCCGGTGCTTCGCGCGGCAAGGAACATTCCGGGCATTGAAGTGGTAAAAGTATCAGACCTCACGGTTGAAAGGCTCGCGCCTGGCGCAAAGGCAGGAAGGCTTGCAATCTACACAAAAGCGGCGCTTGAGCAAATCGCAAAACTAAAGTGATATCCATGGCAATCCTCCAATACCCTGTGACAAACGAGAAGGCGATAGGCCTGATTGAGCTTAAGAACACGATCACGTTCGTGGTGGACAACAAGGCCACCAAGCCTGAGATAAAAAAGGAAGTGGAGCTGCTGTTCGAGGTGAAAGTCGCCTCGGTGAACACGCTCATCACGCCGACAGGCAAGAAGCGCGCGTTTGTCAAGCTGAAGGAAGGCTTCAAGGCTGACGACGTTGCAGCGAAACTCAAGATTGTATAGGGTGCGAAAATGGGAAAAATGCTCAAGCAGCAAAGGCGCGGAAAGGGTTCGGTCTCATACCATGCCCCTTCACACCGCTACAAGCACAAGCTTGCGCTCCGCAAGTATGAGGGTATTGAGAGGGACGGCTCGCTTCGCGGGCAGATCATACGGTTCATAGACGACCCGGCGCGCGGGGCGCTGCTCATGGAAGTGCTTTTCACCGATGGCAGCAAGACAGCGTTCATCGCGCCCGAAGGCGCGCGCATAGGCGGCGAAATGTACTCTGGCTCACAGGCGCCGGTGGGGCTTGGCAACTGCCTCCCGCTGTCAAAGATGCCTGAAGGCGCGCCAATATTCAACATCGAGCTTGACCCAGGCGACGGCGGCAAGCTTGTCCGCACGCCCGGCTCGTACGCAACTCTCGTGTCGCGCGAAAAGAGCAAGGTATATATCAAGCTTCCAAGCAAGCACCAGCTCACGCTTTTCGGGACCTGCCGCGCGCAGCTCGGGATAGTGTGCGGCGGGGGCAGGCTTGAAAAGCCCCTCCTCAAGGCAGGGACGAACTTCTACAAGAAGCACGCGCAGAACCGCAAGTGGCCGGTCAACCGCGGCGTTCACATGTGCCCATACTCCCATCCGTTCGGCGGCAAGCAGCACCACAAGGGCCGCAGCAGCATGACGAACCGCAACGCGCCTCCGGGCAGGAAGGTGGGCCACATTGCAGCGCGCAGCGTGGGCAGGAAGAAAGCGCATGTTGAGGAAAGCAAGCTCAACGCAGCGAACAAGAGAAAGTGATTGAGGTTATGCCATGCCGAGGATTGACAAATATCGCGGGAAGGAAAAGGAAGAGGCTTCCAAGATTACCGCAAGTGAAATGCTTCCCCACCTGACTTCGCGCTCAAGGCGCACGCTGAAGAGGGCATTGTCAAACAAGTCCATCACGGTCAGGAAGCTCATGAGGAAAGTCACAAAGATAATTGCTGCAGACCCCTCAAAGGTCATCCGCACGCAGGTGCGCGAGGCGGTCATCATCCCCGAGTGGATGGGCCTGACATTCGCAGTGCACAACGGCAAGGAATGGAAAAACGTCCACATCTCGATTGACAAGCTGGGCTACAGGCTCGGCGATTTCTCCCACACGACTGGAAGGGTGCTGCACTCAGGTCCTGGAGTGGGGGCAACAAGGGGATCCAAGTTCATCCCGCTCAAGTAAGTGGTATTCATGGAGTACTCGTACAACAAAAAACCGGTTGGGCGCACTGCACGCGCAAGGGTCTCGCGGGTCAACTGCTCGTGGAAGGACCTGGGCGAGGTGTGCCGCAACGTCCGCGGAAAGGACACGGAGCACGCACTCGGGTTCCTCGGCGCAGCCGCGGAGGGAAAGCAGGCAATACACTTCAGGCGCCATGCAAAGAGCAAGGGCCACCGCAGGGAGCTTGGCGGCAAGCAGGGCGGATTCCCAGTCAAGTCTGTGCGCGCGGTCCTCAATGTTCTGCAAAGCGCGAATGCGAACGCGAACAAGCTCGGGCTTGGCGCAACCAGGATAGCGCATCTGGTCTCGAACAAGCACGCGACCTACCCGCGCATGTCCCCCAAGGGAAGGCGCATACGCCATGACTACGAGGTTGCATTCATCGAAATCGTGCTTGAGGAACTCCAGCAGAAGGCGGAGAAAAAAGAGGAAGTGAAAAAGCCTGAAGTGAAGAAAGCTGACGTTCCGAAGAAAGCAGAGGCTCCTAAGAAAGAGGAAGTGAAGAAAGAAGAAAAGAAAGTTGAAGAGGAAAAAAAGCCTGAAGCAAAAAAAGAGGAAGCACCCAAGCCGGCTGAAAAGAAAGTTGACGCTCCCAAGAAAGTTGAAGAGGCAAAGAAGCCGGAAGTTCCCAAAAAAGTTGACGTTCCAAAAAAAGCAGAGGCTCCTATGAAAGAGGAAGCGAAGAAACCAGAAGCGGCTCCCAAAAAGCCAGAGCCCAAAAAGCAGGACGACATAATCATGGCATGAACGCAGGATGTGGATGAATGGCAGACAAAAACAAGGCCGAAGGGAAATTCATCGAGGACGCAATCACGCGCTACCGCGTGAGCAAGTACCTTGAGACGGAGCTTGACCGCGCTGGCTTTTCGCGCGTGGACATACAGCGCACGCCAATGGTGACCCGCATTGCAGTGGAAGTGACAAACCCCGGGCGCGTTATCGGCAAGCGAGGCAAGAGCATACAGGACCTCACGGACGCAATCAACCGCGAATTCAAGATTGACAATCCGCAAATATCCGTCGTGGAGTCCACGAACCAGAATCTCGAGCCGCGCCTCGTGGCAAAGAAAATATGCCGCTTCATAGAGATGGGCAAGAAAATCCGCGCAATACTTCACGCGTCGCTGCGCGACATCATGGGGTCAGACGCGCTTGGCGCGGAAATCGTCGCATCCGGCAAGATTGCGGCAAAGGGCGGCAGGAGCAGGACCTTCCGCGTGATGGCGGGCTACATCCCCAAGGCCGGCGAGCCTGCAAGGCAGGTGGCAGTGAGCCACGTTACCGCTTACCCCAAGTCCGGCGCAATCGGTGTGCTGGTAAGGATAGTGCTTCCAGGAACAGTGTTCCCGGACAAGGTGGCGGGCTCCAAGCCTGAGCTGCCAAAGATAGTGATGGCTGCCGACGACGTGACTGCGGCAACCCCCATGGAGGTCGCGCCAAAAGTCGTGCCGGCCCAGCTGAAAAAGCGCAAGCCAATGCAGAGGCGCAGGCGCTAAGCAAGAGGAAATAACATGGCAATCATAAAGAAAAGCAAGCTGAGGGAATTGTCCGATACGGAGCTTTCAGCCAAGCTGTTTGAGTACCAGAAGGAACTCAACACCGAGCGCGGCATGCTCGCATCAGGCGGCAGGACGTCGAACCCCGGGAAGATAAGGGAGCTGCGCCGCACGCTTGCGCGCACGCTTACCATACAGCATGAAAGGAAACTTGGAATTCGCGCTGTCAAGCCTCCCAAAAAAGAGGCAAAGAAGGAAGAAAAAAAGTGAGGTGAAATTGGTTGGTCGAAATATGCCAAAAATGCGGATTGATGAAGGAACTGTGCGCGTGCGACATCCTTGAAAAGGAGGAAACACAGCGCATACGCGTCTATGTCACCAAGAAAAAATTCCGCAAGCTCATGACCGTTGTCGAGGGAATCGACAAGGGCAAGCTTGATGGGACCGGCCGCGAGCTGAAGCAGAAGCTTGCCTGCGGCGGGACGGTGAAGGAAGGCGTGATAATCCTTCAGGGGGACCACAGGCGGAAGATGAGAAAGCTTCTGTCCAACATCGGGTACCCGTCTGGAAGCATCACCGTGCTGGACGGAATCCAGTAAGGTAGATTCGCATGATAACCGCGCAGAACCTGATGCTCCACGAGCTTATCGGGCTTCACGCAAAAGTGGCAGAGAGCACGTCTCGTCCCCACAAGGGACTGAGCGGGCTCGTAGTCGACGAAACCAAGAACACGCTGGTGCTTCGCACGGGGCAAGGGGAAAAGACGGTGCCGAAAAAAGGGCGCGTTTTCCTCTTCACGCTTCCAGGCGGAAAAAAGGCAAGGCTGGAAGGCGACAAAATCGCGTTCCGCCCCTATGACAGGCCGAAGAAACTGAGGTAATGATTATGGCTATCGAAACAGGAAGGAAAGGCGCGATTTCAGCCCGCGGCCACATCAAGCAAGGCCTCGTGGTCTCTGACCGCTCGAAAAAGACAGTGGTGGTCGAGTTTGACACGCTGGATTACTTCCCGAAATACCGCCGCTCTGCAAGAAGCAAAAGCCGCCTGCAAGCCCACAACCCGGAATCAATGGGGGCAAAGGCAGGTGACATCGTGGAGGTTGCGGAATGCCGCAAGATCTCCAAGACAAAGGCGTGGATAGTGACCAAGATAATCACAAAGGCAACGGGCACGGTCGTGATAGAGAGCAAGGGCGGCCGCGCGCTTGACGTGGAGGCTGACCGCCTCAAGAAGGCCGAGGTGAAGCGCGCAGCGCTCCCGCCAAAGACGCCTCCGAAGTCAGAGGAAAAAGAGTAAACGGATGATAACATGAAGGGACTTGGTGGAAGCATAACAAAGGGGCTGCAGGTTGGCTCGCGCATGGTCTGCAATGACAATTCTGGCGCAAAGATAGTGCAGATGATAGGCGTGAAGGGCGCAAAGGGAAAGCGCGCCATGAATCCCAAGGCAGGCATTTCCGACATCATCACGGTCTCAGTGAAGAAGGGCAGCGCAGCAATGAAGAAGAAGATACTCAAGGCTGTGATAGTGCGCCAGAGGCATGTATTCCGCCGCCCGAGCGGGGTGCGCATAGGCTTTGAGGACAATGCATGCGTGATAATTGACGACGCCGGCCTGCCGGTCGGAACGGAAATCAAGGGCGTGATAGCCCGCGAAGTGGCAACCCGCTTCCCAAAAGTGGCGGCAATTGCATCATCAGTGGTCTGAAAACGTGATATTTATGGCAACATACAGCAAATCCGTGCAAGCAAGGCGCCAGCGCAAGTTCCGCTACAATGCGCCCAATCATGCGCGCCGCAAGATGGTGTTCGTGCACCTTTCCAAGGAGCTTCGCGCAAAGCTTGGCACTGCCAGGCGCAGCACCCAGCCCCACAAGGGCGACAAGGTAAAGGTGGTGCGCGGAGACCACAAGGGCCACACCGGAAAAATTTTCGAGGTGGATCTCCCAACGCTCAAAGTTTACGTTGAGGGCGCGCACACGCGCACTGCAAAAGGAGTGGAAAAGCTGGTGCCGCTCGACCCCTCCAACATCGTGATTCTGGACGGGGAATTCGTGAAAGACAGGCTCGCGGCGCTCAACAGGTCGCCAAAGGGCAAGGCATTGCAGCAGAAGAAACAAATGAGTTGATATTATGTCCAAAAAGGGTGGCTCAAGGCATTTCGTCCGCATGCGCGCAAGCAAGGACGTCGGCGTGGTCAGCAGAAAGAAGGTAACGTGGCTGCTCTCACCGGAGCCAGGCACGCACAAGAAGGAGGAGAGCATTTCGGCAGGCGTGCTCCTGCGCGACGTGCTTGGCCAGGCAGGCTCAATGCACGAGGCCAAGAAAATCCTCAACAGCGGCGGATTGATAGTTGACGGCAAGAAAATCACCGAGACAAAGTACCCAATCGGCCTCATGGACATCGTTTCAGAGCCTGCGGAAAAGAAAACATACCGCATGTCGCTTTCCGGCCCCCGGCTTGTGCCGCGCGAGGTAAAAGCAGAGGCAGCATCCCTCAAGTACCTCAAGGTGACCGGCAAGAGCACTGTGAAGGGCGGAAAGACATCAATCGCATTCCACGATGGCAGGAACTACCTGGGCGACAAGCACATCAGCACAGGGGACACCTGCGTGTTTAGCGTCCCTGGCTTCAAGCTCATCTCGCACATAAAGCTCGCGCCAGGCGTCCAGTGCATTGTGGTGAAAGGCAAGCACAAGGGCGAGGTGGCAAAGCTTGACAAGATAATAGCCCGCCCCGGGTCGCACGACACCGAGGCGATGCTTTCAGGGCCCCAGGGTGAATTCATCACAGTGGTGAAATACCTGTTCGCAATAGACGGCAATTACTGACATCATATTTGACTAGGTGAAAAGGAATGGAAGAAAACAAGATGAAGGAAATCGTGGTCGACAAGGTCACGCTCAACATCGGCGTCGGCAAGGCAGGCCAGGAGCTGGAGAATGCCAAGACGCTGCTGCAGCGCCTGTCAGGCGCAAAGGCAGTGCCAACGCATGCCAAGGTGAGAAACCCAGTTTTCCGCATAAGGAAGGGGGACACTATCGGCACCAAGGCAACGCTTCGCGGCCCATCCGCAATAGAGTTTGTGAAAAAAGCGCTCAAGGTGAAGGGCTTCACGCTTCCTGCAAAGTCGTTTGACAAGGAGGGCAATTTCTCCTTCGGCGTGCCGGAGTACATCGAGTTCCCGGGCGCAAAATACGACCCGCAGATAGGCATGCTTGGCTTTGACGTGTGCGTAACTCTGCGCCGCCGCGGCTTCCGCGTGGCAAGGCGCCGCCGCGCAAGGGCAAGGCTCAGCCCCCGCCACCGCCTGAAAAAAGAGGAAGGGATTGCATTCGCAAAGGAAACATTCTCAATGAACGTGGAATAACGCGATAAAGAGGTAATGAATTGGCTGAAAAAGAGAAAAAGAAAGGGAAGAAGGGCATGCCGCTGGAGCACAAGTTCCAGGGCAAGGGTATGCGCAAGTGCCGCTTCTGCGGCTCAGCGCGCGCGCTCATACGCTCATTTGGCCTGCGCATCTGCAGGCGCTGCTTCCGCGAAGTCGGCGAAGAGGTCGGCTTCAGGAAATACTGAGGGATATTTATGGCTAACGACCCACTCGCAGACGCGCTGAATTCAATCAAGACACACGAGATGTTCAGCAAACAGTCGTGCGAAGTCAAGCCCAGCAAGCTCGTGCGCGAGACTCTTAGGATTCTCCAGCGCAAGGGCTTCATCGGCGACTTTGAATTCGTGGACGACGACAGGAACGGATACTTCCGCGTAAAGCTCCTGGGCCGCGTGAACCAGTGCGGCGCGGTCAAGCCCCGCTTTGCCGTGAAGAACGCGGAATGGAACGAGTGGGAGCAGAAGTACCTGCCGGGCGCGGGCTTCGGAATGTTCATAGTTTCCACGCCCTCCGGCCTCATGACGAACGAGGAGGCAAAGGAGCGCGGCTTGGGCGGACGGCTCATCGCATTCGTGTATTAGTTGCAAGGTTGATGGAATGAAAATGCCACAAGGAGCGAAAATTTCAGCAGAGGCCAACAAGCTCACAGTGAGCGGCGCCAAGGGCACAATAGTGCGCGACTTTAGCCACCCGGACGTGAAAATCACGGTGAAGGGCGACGAGGTCGAGGTGAGCGGGCCGCTTGAAATGGTCAACACCATCGAGTCGCACCTGCGCAACATGGCTAAGGGCACAACCGAGGGCTACACCAAGAAGCTCAAAATCCTGTTTTCCCACTTCCCGGTCGCAGTGGAGGTAAAGGACAGGGAGATGCTCATCAAGAACTTCCTTGGCGAAAAGCAGCCCCGCCACGCAAAGATAATGGGTGTGACCAAGGTTGAGGCAAAAGGCACGGAAGTCAACCTATCCGGCCCGTCCAAGGACGACGTGGGCCAGACGTTTGCAAACATCAGGTCGGCAACCAAAATAAGGAACCGCGACTCGCGCGTGTTCCAGGACGGCTTTTACCAGGTTGAGTGATTATTATGGCAATCAAAAAGAGAAAGCACCCCAAATTCCTGCGCCCGAACTACGGGAGAAGCAGCAGGAGCAGGATAAAGAAGAACTGGCGCCGCCCGCGCGGCATTGACAACAAGAAGCGCCTCAAGATAAAGTACATGGGCGCCTCGCCGTCAATCGGCTATGGCCAGCCTGCAGCAATCAGGGGCTTCCACCCTCGCGGCAAGCCCGAGGTGCTGGTGCAGACGCCAGCCGACCTCGAAGGGCTGAAAGACGTGGTCATCCGCATAGCAGGCGGCGTGGGCCGCCTCAAGCGCGCTGCAATAGAGAAGCTTGCAGCCTCAAAGGGGCTTCATGTGCTTTTTGTCAAGAAGTACCCGGAGAAAGTCAAGAGGGTGAAAAAGGACAAGTCAAGAAAATCCGTGCCAAAGGTGTTGCCTGACGGCAACAAATCGCCTGCCGAGCAGGCGAAGCCTGATGAAAAGAAGCCTGCCGACGAGAAGAAGTCAGAGCCCGCCGAGGAGAAAAAGGACGTAGGCTCCCCGACCGTGCGGTCTTCCGCCAAGCTCTCTTCACAGGCCGCCTCGCAATCGCAATCAGCGCAGCAGCACAGGCATGACAAGCAGATTTGATGTGATATTGATGGCAACCAACACAGTGAGAAGAATTGCATCCGAAGTCCTCAAAGTGGGCAAATGCAAGGTTCGCTTCAAGACGGACTCGATAAAGAAAATCAAGGACGCGCTTACTCGCGAGGATGTGCGCTCGCTCATAAAGGAAGGAACGATCTACGCAATTGCCAGGCGCGGAGTCTCTCGCGTACGCGGCAAGCTCAAGCGCCACAAGCTCAAAAAGGGCAGGCGCGGAGGCATGGGAAGCCGCAGGGGCACGCCATCCGCCAGGCTTGACAGCAAGGAGGCCTGGATAGCAAAAGTGCGCGCGCAGCGCCGCTTCCTCTCAATGCTCGTGGAGGGCAAGAGGATTGCGCCCGAATCCGTGCGCAAGATTTACCTCATGATAAAAGGCAACGCTTTCAAGAGCGTGAAGATCCTGGAGATTTACCTCCGCGACAACAAGCTTCTGATAAAGTAAGCATTTGCGATGTGATATTGTGAGCAAAGCAACAGGACCGGTATACAAGGTGGCATTCCGCCGCAGGCGCAAGAACCTGACCAACTACGCAAAGCGCCTGGCGCTTGTGAAAGGCAACGTGCCGCGCCTGGTGGTGCGCAAGTCCTCAAAAGGCATACTCGTGCAGTTCATGGAGTTCACGGACAAGGGCGATCGCGTGCTTGCATCCGTCCACTCGCGCGCGCTTGCGAAATACGGCTGGGCGCCGCGCTGCAATGCCCCGACAGCATACCTTTGCGGGCTTCTGGCGGGCAAGGCGGCAGGCAAGAAAGGAGCCACCAGCTTCATACTTGACGTGGGAATGCAGACGCCCTCCAAGGGCTCGACCATTTTCGCGGCACTGCGCGGCGCGCAGGACGCCAAGCTGGCCACGAACTATACACACGAGATGATTTCCGAGGAAAGGCTGACCGGCGCTGCCATTGAGGCGTACGCCAAGAAGCTGAAAAGCGAGGATGCCGCAAAATACGGCAAGCTTTTTTCCTCGTACGCCAAGCAGGGCTTTGCGCCCGAGAACATGGTGGCTGCATTCAAGGCCGCAAAGGGGAAGATAGAAAGCGAATAACGAACTTGATGGTGGATGGATGGCAAGATTTAACAGGGGCAGGCGCCGCTCAAGGCGCGATGACGAGCAAAAGCCTGAGTGGGTGCCAAAGTCGGACATCGGCAGGCTGGTGAAATCCGGCCAGGTAACGTCAGTCGAGGAAATATTCTCCATGGGCAAGAAAATCCTGGAGCACGGCATAGTGGACCACCTCTACCCCGACATGGTGGATGAGACGCTCGAGGTGAAAAGCACCCAGCGCATGACTGACAACGGCAGGAAGATGCAGTTCCGCGCAGTGGTGCTGGTGGGCGACAAGAAGGGCCACTTTGGCATTGGCGCGGGCAAGTCAGAGGAGGTAAAGCCGGCCATAGAATCAGCCATCAAGAACGCAAAGCGCAACATAATTTCCGTTCCGCTGGGCTGCGGCTCATGGGAGTCTGGACCTGGCTTCAAGAATTCCATTCCAATCGCCGTCCATGGCCGCGCAGGAAGCGTGCGCGTGCTCCTAAAGCCTGCGCCTCGCGGAGTGGGCCTGGCGGCAAACGACGTGGTGAAAAAAGTGCTCGCGGCTGCAGGCGTCAAGGACATATGGAGCTTTTCGCGAGGGCACACGCGCAACATCTACAACACCGCAATGGCAACCGCCGATGCGCTGGATCATCTCTCCAACATGAAGCTGCCCCATGGCTTTGAAAGCTCAGCGCCATCGTCCGGAAAGCAGGAGCCAAAGGAAGAGGAGAAGGAGTCTGCTGACGCAGACAAACAGCAGGTGTCTTCATGATGATAGCAGTAATACGCCTCAAGGGAAAGCTCGGGCTTGCGCCCAGGGTAGTTTCCACTTTCGTGTCGCTCAACCTCAACAGGCTTTACACCTGCACGCTCATTCCCGACAATGAGGTGTCCCGCGGCATGCTGCGGGTTTGCAAGGACTGGTCGTCGTTCGGCACAGTGGACGAGCCTACAATTGAAAAGCTCCTGCTGCTCCGCGGCAGCACTCGCGACGGCAAGAAACTGCGCGATATAAAAAAGCCAGAGGAGATTGCAACGCTTGCCAAGGAGATTGCGACAGGCGACAAGCCCCTCTCCCAGTACGGAATACTCCCGATATTCTTCCTGGCCCCCCCGCGCGGCGGGTTTGACGGCAACAAGAAGGCCCCCTCGCCCTTTGGGCCGCTGGGCAAGAATCCGAAAATCTGCAAGCTGATAGCCCAGATGGCGTAAATTGATGGTGTTTCACATGGCAAACCGCAAAGGAAAAAGGAACCGCAAATTCAACGGAAGCCGCAACCACGGCAAGGGCAATACCAAGAACCGCCGAGGCAAGGGCGGCAAGGGCGGCTGGGGCCGTGCAGGCATGCACAAGCACCGATTCTCCTACATCACGCGCTATGAAAGGCACTGGATGCGCCACGGCGGCAGGCACGGATTTTCCAACCAAAACGCAACCAAGGTCATGCCCACCATCAACCTCTACGAAATCGACCAGCTCGCGCGCGCAGGCAAAATCGAGACGCGCGAGGGCAAGCTTGCATTCGACTTTAAGGGCAAGGTGCTGGGCTCCGGCTCAATCACGGTGCCCATCACGGTGCGCGCACTTGCTTTCTCCGAAAAGGCAAAGGAAAAGCTCAAAGCCTGCGGCGGCAGCGCGGTAACGCCTGAGCCTAAAGCCGAGCCTGCGAAGGCAGAATGAAAAAGTTGCCTGCAACTTTTTCAGCATTGGAACGAGCGCATGGCGATTTCCAATCCAATAAAAAGCCTTTTTAATGCGTCGCAGCAATTACACACAGTCCAATCAGAATGTGGGCCGGTAATGGCACCTGAACCTCGTTCAATTGCCAACGGAAGCTTAGCCTGGTTGGAGCGTTCGACTGATAGACTGTCGGTGGAAAGGGCGCAGGATGCGTCGAAACCCGCCGGTGGTTTCGACATCGAAAGGTCGAGAGTTCAAATCTCTTCCGGCCCACTCATTTTTTCCAAAAGCCTTAATCTCTATGCAGGCTTTTTCCAACCATACCTTTTTAAACACATTATACAACATAATAACACAGGCGAATATAGGCGATATGCATGCACATTTACCCTGACATCATGGTTGCTAAGAGGGGTGCAATGCTTGCGGCAAAACAGGGCTTGCTTGCAACAGCCAACAAGTTCATAGGGTCGAAACTGCTTGAGGAAAAGATAGAAAGGGCTGGTGCCGAGCGCACCGACCTTAGGATAATGCGCCATCTGAAAAAGACCGTGAAACTCGCCAAAAAAATCGGCCTGGCAGGAAGGCTCGAGGACAAACATTCGATGGCCTATCTTAAGAGCAACAAAAGGTGGTCTCCGGACATTAGGTCGGAACGGCTCCGAAGCGGCAAGCTTCCAAATTACGGCATAGAAGACAATCTTCTCGAAATGCATCATCTTTACATGAAACTGGCCGATCATCACGCAAAGCTTGCCGGGGGCAATGGCGGCACTTCTGGAAAGATCGAGCGCATCATTGCCGAGGCGTATTATTCTAAAGCAATTTCCACATCCAGGAAACTGATAGCTCAATACGGAAAGCATCTTAGTGCAGCATGCGACGAACTGAAAGCTGTGGCGGAAAAGTACCCGCGCACTCATCCTGTTTATGAAACGGCTTTGGGCTATCTTATGGGCGTTTATGACAGCATAACCTACTATGGGGTTGAAATGAACGAATTGGAGGGAACGATTGGAAACTTCAAAGGCAGCAGGGGGCTTTCACTTCTGAAAGAGAGCGTGATGAAGGAATACGCGGATGGGCTTCAAGAAAAAGCCTATGGGATATTCGGGCTGCCGTTTGTTCATTACCACTTTAGCGGCCCAAAATACCAAACTGTTTTTGCAAGTGGCGCGCTGCATGGAAACTAGATTTTGAATAGCACTTCTTTTTCCAGTTCCGTCATCTTTATTTACCTTAATCCCGTTTCCATCCCATGAACATCCGTTTACTTGCGATTCTAACCCTTCTGCTCATCCTCCCTCTTGCATCCGCGCGCGATTATTCCATCACAAGCGCGCAGGTGGACTACTATCTCCATTCGGACGGCACAGTTGGCGTGCAGGAAAGGCTGACATACTCACTGTCCGGCAGCTTTCGCGAGCTTTACCTGCAAAAGCCAATGGGCCTCTCCATCAGCAATGCGTCGGGCTATTGCGTGGGGCGGGAAAGCTGCACTTTTAGCATGCAGAACAACGAGGGCTACCAGGAGCTGGTGCTTGCGGACAGCTACAACTCAGGCACAGTGGCGGTGGTATTCGACTACACCCTTAACGGCGAAATACTGTCGCAAAAAGACACAGCGCAGTTCTTCTACAAGCTTTGGGGCGACACCTGGGAAAAAGAAGTAGGAACATTGAAGGCAAGCGTGCACCTTCCAGCGGGCATGTCTCCGACAGAATATTTCATCCACGCCCCTGCGGGCAGCCAGGAAATCACGACAGCCGACGGCATCTCCATAATCTCGCAGAACCACCCGGCAAAAACCTACCTGGAAGTGAACATGCTCCTTCCGCAATCAGGCTTTTCCGGCTTGCGCCAGGCGCCAAAATACCTCTTCAGCCAGGAAATAATCCAGGGCGAGAAGAATTATGCCGAGCAGCAGAAGTCAAACGAGCAGCTCATGGCACTGCTCTCGTACGCCGTCCTTATCTTCCCGCTTGCAGGCATTGCGCTTTTCATCTACTTGTACTACACGCACGGCCGCGAGCTGCCTCTTGACTATGCAGGCACATACGAGCGCGAGCCGCCCTCTCCACTGACGCCATCCGAGGCAGGCTACCTTCTCACAAAAGGCATGCGCACTGACTTTGTCAGCGCGGAGATGCTATGGCTTTCGCACAAGGGCTACGTAAAACTCGAGGAGCGCGAGGTAATCGACGACCTGCTGATAATCAAGCGCAAGACAAAAGCATGGTTCATCATCCTTCTCAAGAAGATGGACGAATGCATATCCCTTGCGCCCCACCAGCGAAAGCTTATGGGGTTCGTCTGGTCCATCGCGACAAACAACGAGCTTCGCCTCTCCTCCCTGCAGTCGCACAGGTACGCACTCAGAAAGTTCCTTGCCGCTTTTTCCAAGCAGCTCGATGACGGCTTTTACGCGCGCTTCATGGACAAGAAAGCCAACAACATCATGAACATTTACCTCGTTTTCTCTCTCTTCGTTTGCACCGTTTCCTTTGTCATGCTCGAGATCGGCATGGCACTGCTTTCCACGCTCGTCCTGGCAGCGCTGCTCATCCTCACAGCCGCCCAGCCCCAGATACTTGGCAGATGGACGCCTGAGGGCAGGCTGGCAGAGAAAAAATGGGCTGCCTTCAAGAAATACATGCAGGACTTTGGAAGGCTTCAGGAAAAGGAAGTCCCCTCGCTCATCCTCTGGGAAGAATACCTCATCTACGCAACCGCGTTCGGAATCGCATCAGAGGTGATAAAATCCCTCAAGGTGCGCTTCCCATCAGAGCAGGCCAAAAACGCCGCTTTCATAGGAAGCTACGCAGCATTCCACTCATCGTTCTCGTCCGTGGCAGCCGCATCCGGCGGCAGCAGCGGAGGCGGGTTTGGCGGCGGTGGCGGAGGAGGGGGCGGCGGAGGCGGCGCCAGATAGACGGCTAAGCCCAGTGCCACCATCCGTACGCAACCTCGCCGGCATAAGCAAGGAGCACATAGCGCAGCGTCTTTCCTGCAATCGTGGCAAGCGCGAACTTCCAAAGAGGCATCCTTATCGCGCCAGCCGCAATGCCTGCCACGTCAAAAACAGGATTGGGCACAAAGGCAAGCGCGAAAATGGCAAGCGGCCCATACTTCCCAATGCCCTCCTTGTGCTGCCTGAAGAGGCGCGTGCGCGAAACCGCGTCATGGCCTGCAAAGCCTGCCAAATAGCCCGATATTTCGCCAATGCCCGAGCCCAAGCCCGCCGCCATGCCCACCAAAAGCGGATTCAAAAAAGCGCCCATGGCAAAAACAACCGCAAAGCCCGGAAGCGGCACGAAAATGGTGGCCGAGGAGAGAAGCGAGATGACAAACACGCCCGCATAGCCCCAGTCCTGCAACCCCTGCACTTGCGAAAACAGGTAAATGGCAAGCAGGCTGATGCATATTGCGCCGGCGAGTGCCAGGGCGTCCTTGCGGCTAAAAAGTGGCTTTCCCTTTGCCATCAAAGCACCAAAACTAGTTCCACACTGTCACGCGCGTGCGGGTCATGAAAAGCGAGTTGGTGTTGTAAATGTCGCTTTCCCTTACGTTCTTGTCCGTGAGCCTGCTGTCAATCCCGGAAATCGCATACGCCCTCTTGAGCGCCTCCACCTTGAACATGGAAAACCAGTTGTTTGTAATTATCCTTATGCCACCCTTGTCAATGGCTTCAAGTATGCCCATTGACCTGTTCTCAATCCTTTCAGCGGCATCGTCGCTCACGATTATCACAATGCTCGGGCTTGAAAGCGGCTCATACTCAAACGAGCTCAGCTCGCCCCTTTTCACCCCAAGGCCAATCACCGACTGGCCAATGTAGGCGTTCACGCGCTCGTCTCCCACCAGCATGCGCGCGCTTTTCGGTATTTTCTGGTCCACGTAGGCGTAATACTTGGCAAGCAGCTGCTCGCGGCTCTGCTCTATCTGGTAAGAATGCGCAAGGCAGAGAAGGAGCGATATTGACAAAACAAACAATGCAGTCTTCATGGGAATATTTTTCCCAAGCCTTAATAAAAAGCAATCGGTCTTGGCTCGCGCTGAAGAAAAAGAAAAAAGAAAAACAAAGCTGTCAAGCGTAAGTCTAGAAACAACTAGAACTTATTGCCTTGGTTGGCTTCACGCTTTTTCGCCAGAGCGAAAAAGGTGCCCTTTTTTGCGGAGCAAAAAATGGGCGCCAACCGTCCAAAAAATTCCTGTTAGAATTTTTTGTGCTTGGGGAAGCAGTCCCTGCAGTAAACAGGCCTTCCTTCTGTTGGCTTGAACGGCACTTCGCACTCCTGCCCGCAGTCTGAGCAGACTGCCTTGTGCATGTCGCGAGGTCCGCCGTATCCGCCGCCGCCTCCGCGACCAAAGCCACCGCGTCCGCCACCGCGTCCGCCGCCTCTTCCGCCGTATCCGCCGCTGTCGTCATCTCCAAATCCCATTTATATTCACCTATTTTTTTCCAGGAAGCGCCGCCCACTTTTGCGTGCAAGCCGGCCTTTCATTGCCGAAAGCCCCCTGGTGGATATATTCGAAATGCAATGGTTTATAAGTTAGGGGGTAAGGTGGGAGGTTAAGCTAGGAAAAGAAGATGTGCTTTTTGCTGTGCAAAAAGCATCAGACACCGAGCGACGTTCGCTCGATGCTGAAAAAAAGAAAGAAAAAGAAGGAAACCTACAGCTCTGGAATCAGCGGCGGCCTCTCGTCAGTGGAGAGCAGGCAGTAGAAGTACAGCTGCGTCATGCCCTTGTACCAGTTGGTCACGAACTTCGCAAGCGCAGGGTGCCTCTTGCCGAGTATGAGAATGTGTAGCCACTGCACCATCAGCGCGATGTAGGCAAATATCCCGATAATGCACAGGATAATTCCAACAATCGTGCCCCAAATCCACCTTACGAAAAGCTCAAGCCTGCTGGCCTTCTCTGCGCTTGTCACCGTTATCTTGACCGTATTCATACAGTCCCTCCGCGCTATCAATTGATAGGCACTCCGTAATTCCAGCTTTAGCTTTTTATAGCTGCTCCCCTGTGCCTACTCTCCGAACACTTTTACAATCACCCTCTTCCTGCGCTGCCCGTCCCACTCGCCGTAGAACACCTGCTCCCAGGACCCCAAGTCAAGCTTGCCATCAGTTATCGGCAGCATCACCTGGTGGCCCATCACCAGCCTCTTCAGGTGCGCATCAGCATTGGACTCGCCGGTGTGGTGGTGGCGGTAATCCCCTTCTGGCGCCACCTTTTCCAGCCATCCCATTATGTCTTCCCACAATCCAGGCTCATAATCATTGACAAAAACAGAGGCAGTGATGTGCATTGCGGAGACGAACGCAAACCCCTCGCGCACGCCAGACTCCAAAACCGCGGACTGCACGGCATCAGTCATGGG
Organism: Microcaldota archaeon; assembly: GCA_964650545.1. Taxonomy (GTDB): domain Archaea; phylum Micrarchaeota; class Micrarchaeia; order Anstonellales; family Anstonellaceae; genus UBA10161. The sequence continues at coordinate 41,742 of CAZYTZ010000003.1, forward strand.
GACTATTTCCTTTCTCTTCTTGGTATTGAACCATACATATTCTGTGTGAAACTTCATCTTCCCACCACCACTAACATCAAGGATGCCGCTTATATTCCTTTTCGTGGATTTTAGGGGCATGGACATGATATACTATGGCTACCTTGCAGCGGCTTTTGCAGCCTCAGTTGTCGTGGGCCGCATTGCAGGCCCGATAGTGGTGGCATTGCTCGAATACCTCACGCGCAAGACAAAAAGCACGCTTGACGACAGGGTGATTGCGGCGGTGAAGGTGCCGCTCGAGTCCTTTTTCTTCCTGGTGGTGTTCTACCTGCTCCTCAACAGCTTCCCAGTGCTTGAGGCCGCGGCAAGCTTCCTTGACGAGTACACAGCAGCCATAATCATCCTGATAGCAGCTTTCATGGCCTCCGAGGCATCAGGCGCTGCGATACGCTGGTACTATGACGAGGGATACAAGGGCGCGCGCCTGGTGAAAATGGACCTTTCGCTGCTCCCGCTGTTGCGCAAGGTGACCAAGGTGGCAATCTACCTGATTGGCATCACGATTGCGCTTTCCACCACGGGCTTTGACGTCACAGGCATAATAGCAGTCACCAGCGTGGCCGGCTTGATACTCGGGCTTGCCTCGCAGGAAACGCTTGCCAACATATTCGCAGGGCTCGCGCTGCAGCTTGACAGGCCCTACCATTACGGAGACTACCTCTCGCTTCCGTTCGGAGGCGGAACCGCCAGGCTTGAGAAGATCGGCATGAGGACAACGCGCCTGACAGACATGCTGCACAACACAATAATAGTGTCAAACTCAGAGTTTGCCAAACTGCGCGTGGTGAACCTGTCCATGCCCGACGGGATGAGCATAATCCCTGTAACAGCCGAGCTTCCGCTCTCAGCCGACCTTGCCGCACTCAAGAAGCGCATCGTCGCCTCCCTTTCGCGCGAAAAGCCCAACGGGCTCATGCCTGAGCGCGGCTACGAGCTTTCCATAGACGCCGTAAAGCCCGCCTCCCTAGGGGTATCATTCTCATTCTGGGTGAAGGGCTATCAGCATGCCGGCAAAATAAGCGGAATTGTGAACCGAGAAATCCTCTCGTTCTCAAAGGGGGAGAAGAAGTAGCTACCCGGGCCGCACAACCGCAAAATCGGACACGTCGCCAGGCACGCTTCCCATGGAGGCGACAAACCACTTCACCAGCCTCTCGTTGTTCGTGCCCCACATTCCCGACTTTGCCACGATGTCGTGCACGCGGTCGCGCGTTATCTTCACCTTCTTGCCAGAGTCGAAAACATCAGCGTTGTCCATGCACTTCACGTAGCTCTCTATTGCCATGAACAGCGGTATGAGGCAAAACATCCTCACGCGAAGCGCTTTTTTCGGAAGGAGCAAAATGTACTGCATTGCCGCGTCAATGTACCTGCGCGCGTCGTCTATCTGCTCGCGCAGCACGGAGAGCGCCTTTTCCCTGTTCTCAGCAGAGCAGATGTTTGAGTAGCATAGACCGTACTTTGCAAGAAGCTTCTTGGGCCAGTAATACCTGTGAGATGCCACGTCGTCTGCAATGTCGCGCAGTATGTTCACCTTCTGAAGTGCCAGGCCGAACTCGCGCGCGTATTTTGCGAGCTGGCGCTTGAGCCGCGCGGTGATTATCCTGTTGAAGTGCAGCAGGTCGTTGAAAAGATGCCCTATGATGCCTGCGACGTAGTAGCTGTACCTGTCCTGGTCAGAAAAAGTCTCAATGGGCTTTCTCTGGAATTCGCACATGCCGCGCGCCATCACGCGCGCGCGCTTTGCTATCGCCTTGCGCGCGCCTGCAGGCAGCGAGAAACACGCGCGCACAAGCGCAGGCAATGATGCCAGCAATTCCTTTTCGTAAGTGTAATTGAGGCTTGCAAGCATTTTCCTTGCGCATGTCTCTGCAGCGACATCATTTGCCTTCCTTCTTGAAAGAAGCGACAAAAATTCGGAGAACAATTCCTTTTTCAGCGCAAGCGACGCGCTCGAGTCCTCCACAGTGTCAATCACGCGAAAAACAAGGTAGGAGACCATCATCTGCTCGTTTAAGGGCTTTGGCAGTATCCTTATGCAAAGCGCAAAGCTCCTGGATACATTGGGGAGTATTCTCCAGCATTTCCGAATATCTTTCATTCCATCAGCCGCCCAGCAAAAACCGGTGCCGGAATTTGCGCGCCATTGTTTATAACGCTTATTAGCACGCTCACTTTATATTTTCTAGCCGAGAAAAATGCGCATGAGCACCGCGCCCAACGGCAACGGGGCAACAACCGAGGAGAAAAAACCCAGAAAATTCCTATTCGTCTCAATAGAGGCTCTCATAGGCGACCTTGCCTACCAGATAAAAAAGGAGGGCAACGAGGTGCGCTACCACATCTACGACAAGACGGAGCGCGACGTGTGCGACGGGTTTGTGGAAAAGTGCAGCGACTGGAAGGAGCATGTTGACTGGGCAGACACCATAATCTTTGACGACGTTGGCTTTGGTGCGGCTGCAGACGACCTGCGGAAAAAGGGCAAGGCGGTCGTGGGCGGCTCTGCATACACCGACAAGCTCGAGGACGACAGGCTCTTCGGGCAGGACGAGCTGGCCTCAGCAGGCGTGAACGTGCTTCCGCACTCGGACTTTGAGGACTTTGACTCTGCAATAGACTTTGTGCAGAAAAACCCAGGCAGATACGTGCTCAAGCCCAACGGCAGCGCGCAAAACGAGAAGGAGCTTCTTTTCATAGGCAAGGAGGACGACGGGGCGGACATGCTCAATGTCCTGACGCACTACAAGCGCAGCTGGGCAAAAAAACTCAACTCCTTCCAGCTGCAGAAGTTCGCGCAGGGCGTGGAGGTTGCCGTGGGCGCATTCTTCAACGGGCGCGAATTCTGCGGGCCAATAAACGTGAACTTCGAGCACAAGCGGATGTTCGCAGGCGACTTAGGCCCCAACACAGGCGAGATGGGCACATTGATGTTCTGGTCGCAGCAAAGCAAGATATTCAACGAAACGCTTGGCAAGATGAAGGAGAAGCTTGCCGCCTGCGGCTACGTGGGCTACATAGACCTCAACTGCATAGTGAATGCGCGCGGTATCTACCCGCTTGAGTTCACCTCCCGCTTCGGCTATCCCACGATTTCCATACAGATGGAAGGGGTCTCCTCGCACTGGGGCGACTTTTTCCACGCGCTCGCGCGAGGCGAGCACGCGGACCTTAAGACCAAGAAGGGCTTCCAGATAGGCGTAGTGGTGGCAGTGCCCCCGTTTCCGTTCACCGACCTTCAGGCATTCCGCCGCTATTCGGAGGACGCCACCATAATCTTCAAGAAGCCCAACATCGACGGCGTGCACCTTGGCGACGTCAAGCTTGTGGAGGGCGACTGGCGGCTTGCAGGCCAGTCAGGCTACGCAGTGATAGTGACTGGCTCGGGCATCACTGTCGACGACTCGCAAAAGCAGGTGTACAAGCGCGTGGAGAACATTCTCATCCCCAACATGTTCTACAGGACAGACATAGGCAACCGCTGGGTGCACGACTCCGACATGCTCCACTCATGGGAGTATCTCCATTAAGGGAAAGAAAAAAAAGGAAAAAAGAAACTTCTCAGCCAACTATCTCCTTGATGTTCAAGGCAAGCACTATCAGCACCAAGCCGTAGACTATCATGAAGATGGCCACGAGCATGATGAGCGCTATTGCGGAGCCGAGCAGGTTGAACAGCACTATGAAGCCAAGCGCAAGCAGCACAAGGCCAAGCGCGATTCCCAGCGTTTTGCCTTTCTTTGCCTTGAGCGCATAGGCGATGTGCCCTGCGCCGGACACCAGTGCGACGAGGCCCAGAAGCGCTGCAAGCGCCCCGAATGCAAGGATGACGCCGCCGGTCACGAATGGCGAGCCGAACAGCATAATCATTCCCACAATCAGGGAAACCGCGCCGCTTGTGGCCAGGTTGCCCGCATACCTTGCGGCGTGCCCGAAGAACAGCGCCTCGCAAAGCTTGAGCACTCCAACCACCGTCAGCACTGCGCCGATGATGAGCACGGCAGTCTCAATGGTCATTGCGGGCGTGAAAAACAGTATCAGCCCGAACAGCACCATGAGCAGGCCCGAGATGCCGATAAGCCATCCCGCCTTCTCTATCAGTTTATCATTTCCCTTAGCCATAGGCAATACCTCCAATTCGCGCGCACTCCCCATAGCCGAAAAGCAGCATCTGCCAGGGAGCATTTCCATCGCGCATTGACAGCATTTCTCGCGCGCAGCTTATAAATATTGGTTCGGCGGCGCTCAGGGGGGAATCTTTAGTTGCCTAGGCGCGGGAAACCCAATGCCTTCAGGCATTGGATGAAAGCGCC
>CAZYTZ010000004.1:0-1607 GCA_964650545.1 Microcaldota archaeon
AGATAATGGTAGAAATCGCCAAGACGCAGGACAAGGAAGTGGGCGACGGCACCACAACCGCTGTGATGCTTGCGGGCATGCTCCTGAAAAAGGCAGGCGACTTATTGGACCAGGATATCCATGCCTCCACAATAGTGAAGGGCTATGACCTGGCTGCAAAAAAGTCAATCGAGATCCTCTCAAAACTGGCAACGAAAGTGGACATCAAGGACACTGCCACGCTTGAAAAAATCGCTTCCATCGCAATGGGCTCCAAGTCCATTGGTGTGGGCGCAAGCAAGGACAAGCTTGCCAAGATGGTGGTCACAGCAGTCACCCAGGTAGCGGAAATGCGCGGCGACACATACTTTGTTGACGACGAGCTCATCAAGCTCGAGAAAAAAGCAGGCGGCGACATCAACGACACTGCGCTCATCTCAGGCGTGCTGGTGGACAAGGAAATAGTCCACCAGGGAATGCCTAAGAACATCAAGGACGCCAAAATCGCGATCATTGACTGCGCGCTTGAAATTGAAAAGACCGAGGTGGACGCCAAGATCGAGATAACCTCTCCTGAGCAGATGCAGGCATTCCTTGCGCAGGAGGAAAAAATGCTCAAGGACATGGTGGAGAAAATCGCGGCAACGGGCGCAAACGTGGTCTTCTGCCAGAAGGGAATTGACGACGTGGCGCAGCACTACCTTAACAAGAAGGGCATTTCTGCCGTGCGCCGCGTGAAAAAGTCTGACATGGAAAAGCTGCAGCGCGCAACAGGCGCCAAGGTGGCAACCACGCTGGACGACCTGTCTGCCACTGACTTGGGGGCGGCGGGCAATGTGAACGAGAAGTCCATCGCAGGAGAGAAAATGGTGTTTGTGGAGAACTGCAAGGACGCAAAGTCAGTCACCATCTTCGTGCGCGCATCAACCGAGCACGTGGTATCTGAAGGTGAGCGCGCCATCGTGGACGCAATCGGCGCGGTTTCATCCGCCATCGAGGACGGGCGGTATGTGACTGGCGGCGGTTCCACTGAGCTTGAGCTTGCAATACAGCTTGGCAAGTACGCCACTGAAATTGGCGGCCGCGAGCAGCTTGCAATACAGGCATTTGCAGAAACGCTTGAGATTGTGCCGCGCACGCTTGCGGAAAACACAGGCATGGATGCAATCGACGTTCTGGTGTCTCTGCGCTCAAAGCACAAGAAGGAGGGCGGCGAGCACATTGGCGTGGACGTGCACAATTCGGTAATCGCGGACATGAAGTCGATTGGCGTGTTTGAGCCCCTGAAGGTCAAGACGCAGGCAATCGCGTCCGCCTACGAGGCTGCAAAGATGCTTCTGAGGATTGACGACATGATTGCCTCCAAGGGCAAGTCCGGCGGCATGCCTCCGGGCGGACCTGGCGGCATGGGCGGCGGAATGGGCGACTACTAAAGCTTCTTTTCTCTTTCTTTTTTTTGTTTTTCTTTGTAGTGGAATTCCTATAATTCCACTGCGGACAAAATCTGTCCGCAGATTTTATCCTCAACAACTAGCCAGTGCACTTGATGTTAAGTGGCTTCGCGCCCACCTGCCTTTTTGTTATCTGCTGGTTGTTGTCAAGATACTCGATGTACTCGAAGCCGAAAT
>CAZYTZ010000004.1:1707-44731 GCA_964650545.1 Microcaldota archaeon
CTTTTTGTTATCTGCTGGTTGTTGTCAAGATACTCGATGTACTCGAAGCCGAAATTGTTTATCTGAAGCGTTCCTTTGCCTGTGCCACTGCATAATTGAGTGGCGCAAATTACATAAGAGCTCGACGCGCATGAGCCGATTAGGCGTGCATCTATGTATCTGGCTGCTGGTAGGGTAAATCCGCCGCCCCATATCGCGCTTGTCGCGCCAAAGAAATTTTCCTCTCCGGGTCCGAGATAATAGTAATTCGCTATATTCGGCGTGGCTGTTCCATTATGGATTATGGTCGCCCCGTTGGTGTTCTCTCCAATGATTTTCGTTATCCTTATGGGGTACGCACCAGTATTCCTCACCCTGATGTATAGAAGAGTGGATGGGTTGTCCGTTGAGTAATGAGCCTCCATCTCTGCAATTGCAATCGGCGACGCGCCTGACCAGTAAGTCTTGCTCTGCGTCTGCTGCGCGTCAGATGCCATGCCTGGGAAAAAGCCGAGCAAAGCCACGCTCACGAGAGCGACGATTAGCACAACAGCAAGCAGCACCAGGTACTCAGTCGCGCCCTGCGCGCGCATCAATCGCATGCCCATTGTGGGGGGGAGCGTTCCTTTTATTGGTTTCTGCACCCTCACAGGTTCAGCGCGCTTTTCACCATTGCAAGGAATTCCTCTGTCTTCTCGGAGTATTCCTGCGCGGCTGAAGCCGAGAACGAGCTTTTCCCGTAATCCGCGCCGCTCTTGTCCCTCATTGCGTCAGCCACCAAATCACCAAAGCGCGCGGCGCCTTCGGGAAGCTTGCCGTCTTTGTCAAGCTTTGCGAACACCACTGCCGCATCGTCGTGGCGCGTCGGCTTGTGGCTGAGGAATTTCAGCGAAAGGGCATCCGACTTGTCCTAAAGGACAAGTGGACCATTTGTTGGGGCGCCAACAAATCGGTCGTTGGCGCGTATTATCGCATGGATTGCCTGCGCGCAGCAGACATTGGCGCGCGCCTCTTCATCTTCCGCCTCGACCAAGCCGTGCTTTGCAGAGGCGAGCCAGCTTTCAGCCTCGGCAAATGCCCTCTCAAACGTGTCGCTCATTTCAATCGCCTCGATTCTTTGCCTTCCATGAACGCGGCAAGCTCCTTTTTGCTGGAAAAGGCAAGCGGCACGACCTTTGTTCCGTATTTTTCATAGACACAAAATACCAGCCCATTTGCGTTGAAGCCTTTCTGCGCCAACAGCGCAATATCTATGTCGCTTGCAGGCTTTTCCTTCCCGCACGCCACGCTGCCAAACAGGTATGCTTCCTTCACGCCTTTCTCCTTTGCAAGCAAGCTTTCAATCGCATTTGCAGTGAATGCCTGCGGGCTTACGCTTATCTTCAGAAGGGTTGATACGGCATCAAGGTATTCGGATTTGCGCAGCTTCACCGTCACGCCGCTGCCCACCCTTCCGGTTTCTATCATGCCTGCTATTTCCCATTTTTTCACCAGCCGCCAGGCCGATGCGAAAGGCACTTTCGCCTCATGCGCAAGCTCGTTTATGGTGAATTGCCTGCTTGGGAATTTCAGCAGCGTCTCAAGCATCTGCCGCGCGCCCCTGTTTTTCACAAGTTCTATCGCTTCCATATCACCACTTATCCAAAAGTGAATAATATTATCCATAAATGAATAAAAGGCTTTCCACCATTGTGCATTGCGCTTTTCTGGATATATAAGCGTTTTCCAAGTAGCATGCCGGTGGGGATAGCCATTACCCCAGCGCAAGCGCGCTTGATGACGCAATTGAGAAGAAGATGAGCGACATCGGGGCGCAGATGGCAAAGTAGAGCGCTGCGCGCGCGGGATTGGATTCGGACAGCGCAAGAAGGAGCGCGGAGAGCGCTGCATTTAGCACCAGGTAGATTTGGCAGGCTATCGCAAGCGCTGATAGGAGCGCGGCATCAGGCGCGGTGCTCCCAACAACCGAGGCGCCTGACAGCGTTGGCGCAAGGAACGCAACAGTTCCCAATATGATTGGCACCAGAAGTGCGCACGAGGCAAGCACGGTGTAGCGCTGGATGGAGAGAAGCGCGGACCGCTCGCGCAAAAGGGCGAAAAAGGAAACAACATCCTGCGCGCACTCGCGGAGCGCAAAATACATGTCCGCGCCTGTTTCATAAGCAACTACAATGAGCGCAAACGCGCGGCTGGCAAGAGGGGTTGGGCAGTATAGCGCAGCAGCAGCCATGGAGGACTGGAAGCTGTCGCCAGCCTTCTGCCTTGCAAGCGCAAGCGCAAACGCGCCTGACACCCTGCCAAAACCGCCCTTTGCGAGCAGGGCAAGCATTTTCTCGGCTGACAGCAGCTTGTGCGTGGAGGCTGCAGTGTAAAGCGCATCAGGCAAAAGCACATCGGCGCGCCTCATTTCCGCCTCTGAGAAGTAAGCGGCAAGCGAATAGATTGCAGGCCCTATGCAAATTGACAGGAACGCCAGCATAATGTTGCCTGTGGCAAGGCAAAGTGCGGCAAGCGCAAGCGAAAGAGCAGCAAGCGCGATTGCAAACCGGCGGCTGCCCATACGCACACCTTTGCCTGCCAAATACTCGCCCAGAGCGCCGGCTGCCTTCTCATCTTTAACTGGGGGCAAAAGCAGGAACATGGCGCCAAGCGCAATTGCATCAAGCGCAGGGAAAACAAGCAGGAATGCAAGCCAGACTTGCCATTGCTGCACAGGCTCGTTTTGTACCAGGGGCGAAACTGCGGCAAACACTGAAAAGAACGAGGGAATGAGTGCGGAAACAGCAATGAACGCTATTGCCAGCAGGGAAAATTTACCGGCAGAGCCGCGCATTTCCGAAATCTGCGCTGCTGACAGTTCATCTGCCATCCTGCGCAGGGGGTCAGTACCCTTCCCAGTCTCATAAATTGTGGAAACCAGTTGCAGGCTGCGCTTGAGGGGAAGAGAGCCTGTGGAACAGGACAGGTGCGCAAAAGCAGCCTGGACAGAGGCACCGGATGTTATCGCGCGTTTGGCAGCGGCAAACTCGCGCGCAAGCTCATATTCTCCCTTCGCAAGCTTTGCAACGCATTTCTCAAACGGCAAGCCAATGTCAATGTAAATCGCAAGCTCCCGCAAAAGATAGGGCAGCTCGGATTCCACCATTTTTTCCCGCCGGGAAGCAAGAATGGATGGGAGCCTGAGCAAGAACAGGAAGAAAATGCCAAATGAGAAAAGGAAAAGCCCAATCGACAAATCCACGTCTGAAAGAAACAGCAGGCTTGCTGCCCCCAAAAGCGCGCAGATGGCAAGGGCAGCGAACAGCGAGAATGAAAGATAGCCCTGCGCATTGCCGCAGTCAATTGCCGCGCGGGAAAATGCTGCGCTTGTTGCCTGCTCAGTCTTGCCGGAAAACCTAAGCAAAACGGGAAAGTTGCAAGCAGTTTCCATTGGCTTGGCAATGCTCATCACGCTGTGCCTCCAAACAAGTGCTTTTGTATCTCTGAGAAAGCACTTTCAAAACCGCGCTGCTTTCTTGACTTTCTAAAAAATTTCTCCCGCGCCTTCATTTCTCCTGCCACCTCTCGCTTGCTCATGCCGGTTCCTTGCGCAATTTTTTCCAAAAGCAGATGCATGCCTGTAGGCGAGTATTTTCTGCCGTCATAGGCTGGAATGGGGCGCATCACATCAACAGCATTTGCAGCTGCAATCTCGGTAACTTTGCGCGCCTCCGAAAGCGTGCGTTTCCTTGCGTTGTAAACCGAGGTGCGCCGCTGCACAATGAACACTTCAATACCTTCCAAATCCGCTTCCAGGCAGCCCATTGCCCTCATGCGCAGCAACGCATCGCGCGAGCTTTGCGCGTGAAATGTGGCATAGCACCCCTTTGCCTGGCCGGACAGCGCGGACTCAACAAGTGCGTGCACCTCTGAAGGGGTCCTGACCTCTCCCACCACCACTCTGTCTGGCCGCATGCGCAATGAATCGCGCACCAGCTCAGCCATGCCAATCCCGGCTTCCTCAAACGGCAGCAGCCTCACCTGATGGGGATGCGGCAGGCGAAGCTCAGGAGTTTCCTCAATCAAAAGCAGCCGCTCGCTCGCAGGAACAAAGCAAAGGAGCGCATTGAGCGTGGTGGTCTTGCCGCTTGCAGTGTTGCCTGCAACAAGCACCGGCAAATCAGCCTGAAGGCAAAGCGAAAGAAGGGAAAGCATTTTGGCGTCATAAGTGCCAAATGACAGCAGGTCAAATGGCGAGAGCGGCTGCTCGCTGAATTTGCGGATGGTAAGCTCGCAGGGCGAGATTGGCGGCATGGACGCATGCAGGCGCGAGCCGTCCTCAAGCACAGCGTTCATGCGCGGCTGCTGTGCAGTCAGCCTCCTTCCCAATCCCCTGCCAAGCCTGTTCACAAGCGACACAAAATAATCCGAGTTTGTCACCGCAACATCCGTCTTCTTCCAGCCGCTTCCCCGCACAAAAACATAGACGGGCTGCCCGATTCCCACCACTGCGATTTCCTCCAGCTTTGGGTCTGAGAGAAGGGGCTGCAGAAAGCCGCTGCCAAACGTCTGGAGGTGGATAGCTCGACAAAGATAGTCCTGTTGTTCATCATCAATTGAAATTCCCTGCTCTTCGCACTCTTCCAAAAGAAAGGCATTCACCATCCCTTCGCTATCCTCGGATTTTTGCGCCCTTTCCCTTATGCGCGCAGCCACCAAGGCGACCAGCTCCTCTTCCTCGGCTGAAAGCTTCCAAAGCCCGGTCTTATATTCCGCTCTCCAGTTTCCGGTCTTCCAACCAAGGTTTTCCATAGGGTCACCCTTTTTCAGGCTTTTTCCATCTCAAAACGTCGCCCTCCTCAATGCAAAGCGCCTCCGTTGTCTTCACAGGCAATTCAAGGAGGAAAGAAGACTTCTTTTTTGGCGAGACTTGCGCGGTGTTTGGGGGGATGCGGCGGAAGATTTCCGCCACCTTGCCATCAGCGGCAAGATAGACGGCATCAAACTCAGCTTTCACAAAATACGAGTGTATCGGGAAAAGCCCCTCAAAGCCAAAGATGAAAAGCATTGGCACGATTTTCTCGCGGAACATGAGCCCCCGCATGCGCGAAAAGTCAGTGTCTGCGATTTCCAATTCTGCCAATATGCTTTTCTTCTTCGTGGCATTGGAAATTTCGTATGTGCCTCTATTCGGCATGGTTGCACCTACTTGCCGTATTTTCTTTTCCTGCGCGCGTATTCGGACAGCGCGCGTCCAAACTCGCCCGAGTCAAAGTCCGGCCAGAGCTTTTTGGAAAAATAATATTCCGAATAGGCCGTCTGCCAGGGCAAAAAGCCGCTCATCCTCATCTCGCCGGATGTGCGTATGACAAGGTCTGGGTCTTCCACGCCTGAGGTGTAAAGGAGCTTGGAAAATGATTTTTCATCCACCTTGTGAAGGCGGCGTGCAAGCGCGGCATTTACGGCATCCAATATCTCCTGCCTTCCCCCATAGGCAAGCATGAGATTCAGCTCGTACTTGCCGTTTTTCGCAGTGTCGCGCTCCACCTTCATCATCTTCTCCACAACGTCTTTTGGAAGAGAGCCGAGATTTCCCAAAAAACGCACTTTTACCCCGTGTTTTTTGTAGTCCTCTTTCAGGCCCTCGGAGAGCTTCTGGCTGAAAAGCCCGAAAAGGTTTTTCACTTCGTTGCGGTCGCGCATGAAGTTTTCAGTGGAAAATCCCCACATGGTAAGCTTCTTTATCCTGCGCTTGCGGCACCACTTGAGCACGTCGCCAATGTGCTCAATCCCCCTGTTGTAGGCATAAGGTATGGTCTTGCGGTTCTTCTTCGCCCAGCGGCGGTTGCCGTCAGGTATGATTGCAATGTGTTTTGGCAGCATGCTCTCCCTTCCCACGAGAGGGATTCACGGGCAAACTATTTAAGGCGTAGCGGAAAAAAGCGCGCGAGCCGTTTCCTCAGCACTGCGTAGCGAGAGTGCAGGCGCACAAAGGGCGCTGAGCTTTTGCCACCGATTTTCCTCTCCGCCTTCACAAGCGCATCTGCGTCAAGCCTCCCCTCCAGCTCAAATTCCACAAAGGCACTGCCTATTTCGGCGAGGTAGTGTGCATCGCTTCCTGCAAGCACGGCTTTTTTGTGCGCAAGCGCGAACTTGAGCGCCTGTGCATTGTGCATGGGCAATGGCACGCGCGCATTGAACGCCTCCACGCCGCCAATCCTGCGCAGCAGCGCCTCAGGCAGCTTGTCAAGCGCAATGCCGTGGCGGGCAAAATCATAGGGATGCGCAGCAGCGCAGATTGCCCCCTGCCTTTTCGCCTCTTTCAGAACAACGGACAGCTTGCCCGGCTTGATTTTCCTTTTCACAAAGTAAACAAGCAAGTCGCCTGCATCAGTCCTGACCTCCTCACCAACAATGACTTGAAGCGGCAAGCCCATCTCGCGGGCAATGCCTTGCGCCAAAAATGCGCCTTCCACCTCGTCGTGGTCGGTTATTGCAATAGCACCCATGTTGCACTTCACTGCGGCCTTGAGCACATCCGGCACGCGCGAAAGCGAATCCTTTGAGAAAATAGTGTGAATGTGCAAGTCAGCCTTGAGCCCCATTGTTATCCCTTTCGGATTTTCTTTGAGGCAATGCCCAAATAAGCTGATATGGTGGATGGCGACGCCATCTGCCCCCATCTATCCATCTTGCCGCGCTCGGACAGCAACTCCTCGAAGAAAAGCGCCTTTGCGGCAGACACCAGCATTGGGGGCGGCTCGCCGCCAGTGAAATCCAGTGCAGCCCTCAGCTTCCTGTGAAGCGTCAGGTCCAGCCCATATGCCTTGCGCCATTCCCTCTCGTATTTCTCAGGCTCGCTTGCATTCTTGCCTGCCAGCATGCCGCAGCTTGCCCCGAAAAACACCCCCCCGCCAGTGGTGGCTTTCACCTGCCCGGCGGCATCGCCTGCCAAAAGCACGTTCCGCTTCCCTGCCCTCATCACGGTTTTCGAGCGAACTGATGTGGGGATGACTGCGGCAAACTCGCGCGTGGGCTTTCCCAACACTCCAAGCCGCTCCAAAAAGCGCCTGTAAAAGGCAAGCTGATGGCGCGGCAGCGACACGCCAAGCCCGATTTTCGCCTCGCTTTCATTTTTGGGAATCACCCAGCCGAAAAAACCCGGAAAGTCGCGCGAGGAGAGGTAAAGCGTGGCGCAATGCGCGTCCTCGCACTCATAGGCAAAGTCGCCTTGCATGCTTGCAACATAGGAGCGGATTTTGGGAAAGCCGAATTTTTCCGCCACCAGTGAAGCCGGGCCATCTGCGCCAATGATACAGTCCGCCTCAAAACAGCGCGTTACTTTCCTGCCAAGCTCCAGCTTCCCCCCCTCCTGCACAAACTTTTCGGCAGCAAGCGAGTCAAATTCCTGGCGGGAAATAAGCACGGCTGCCTCCTCTTTTGGCTTTATGGTGAACGTTTGTTCTCCGCACACTATTTTAGCAGAAGTAATCGTGTTTACCTTGGCGCGCGAGTAGTCCACGCCGGCTCCTGCGCGCAGAGCCTCCAAGCCAGACTTGGAAATAAGCCCGGAGCACGCCTCTGGCTCGCCCACGCGCGCATGCTCTTCGCTTACAAGCGTGTCTTTCCCCTCGCGCAGCGCGGAAATGCCGGCAAACAGGCCCGCAGGCCCGCCGCCTATAATGTGCACGTCTGGCATAACGCCTTTCCCGAGGCGCATTTTTATAAGCGGGTGGGGTATATACACCTCGTTTCGTGGGTCTTCGTAGCCCTACAGGCTACGTCTCGCCGGCACTGCGTGCCGACGAACGGCAATTACTGGAGGTCATCTGATGGTAGCATTCACATTCGATGCATTATACTTTTCACTGCTCGTGTTCCTTTCAGCAATAGTGCCTGGCATTGCAATCGGCTGGCCGCTTCTGCACAAGAGCAAGTCAGGCACCATGGAAAAGCTGCTGATGTGCTTTTACCTTGGCATGTTTGCAGTCCCAACCCTTCTTTTCCTGGAGTCCCTCATTGGAGTAAAATTCTCGCTTTTCCTTGTTTTTGCAAACATATTCATCCTGGTTGCAGCAGGTGCGTTCATCGGCATCAGGCAAGGCGCGTTCTCATTCAAGATGCCGCAACTTGAAAAGAAAAATGCGATTGCGCTTGCCATCCCCATTCTCCTTCTGCTTGCAATGCTTCTTGCCTTCTGGATAAGGGTGCAGCCATACTCTCCCATCTACTCCGAACTTGATCCCTATTTCTATGTCTATGGCACAGGCCAGATAATCACTGATGGCATCCAGCCTGCCATTGATGACACCGCCTGGTGGCCCGAAACAATCTCAACACATGCCGGCCAGCCTCTCAAGAAATACCTTGAAGCCGAATGGTATGCCCTTTACACCGGAGGGGGGGAATACAACAACTACCTGCTGTTCACAACATCATCATGGCTTCCCCCGATATCAGCGGCATTTGTCTCGTTCGGAGCCTATCTTCTCGTGGCTTCGATGTATGGCAGGCGCTACGGGCTTTTCGCGGCGTTCCTGCTTGCATTCCTGCCAATCACAATTTACAAAATGTCTGCAGGGGTGAACGAGGCTTCGCCGATCGGCATGATGACACTGTTCGTCTCCCTTGGCGTTTTTGCATATGCCCTTGTGAAGGGTGAGCGGGCAATGGCGGCGTTCTCCGGCCTGGTGTTCATGTTCACCTTGCTGGCAGGCAACTATTTCATCGTGCTTGTCCTTCCGTTTGCAGCGCTCATAGCGCTGCAGTCACTTGACTATTTTGTGCGCGGCAAGCCAAACAAGGAGTTTGTAATCACCTGCGGCTATTCACTTGCTGGCGTGCTTCTCGGGATTGCTCTCAGCGCGGTTTACTACCAGAACATGTCTTGGTTCATATCTGGGATGTTCCTAATGCCTGCTGCGGCCTTCCTTTTCAGCGTCTCAGTGCTTGCGCTGCTTTCGCCTGGCATCCTACCCAAACACTTTCCCGGCTCAAAAACAGCCCATTCCCTTGGCTTGGCCCATGACAGGGGCAAAAGGCTGAAAATAGTGGCGGCATGCGCAATCGTTGCCATCCTGCTCTTCCTATTCACTCCTTTCGGGACTTATGCAAAAAGCCAGGTCTCAGGCTATCTGGGCGCAGTGGAATTCAAGACCGCTCTTGAGCGCACCATTGCCGAGCAGAATCTGGCAGGTGAGTCGTTCGAGGGCGAGGCGGGCTTCATTGCCATTGTGCCGAAAAACCACATAGATGCAAACGCTTCTGGCTTTGGAATAATCCAAAATCTCATCTACAGCGCGCTTTCGGTGGCTGCATCAATGTTTTCCCTCGTAGGCAACGCGGCATTCAGCGTCTTTGACGCGATTTTCAGCGCAGTGGTGGGGGCAAAGCAGGTGACAAGCACCAAGGAAGATTCCATCCTATTCGTCTTCCTGGTGGTTTCAGTGGCAGGGCTGGTGATGCGCCACTTCAGGCGCGAGCCTGCCGAGCGCGAGGTGCCGTCTGTGATGCTCTTTGCCCTGGCGTTCTTCCTCCCGGTTCTCTACGTTGGCGTGAACAAGATAAAGTTCACGGCTTTTGCAGGGGTTGCAATTGCCCTTGCCGCGGCAATAGCAATGGCCGAAATCGAGCGCTTCTTTTCATGGATTGCCAAAAAGGCAAAGGCGCACAGGGCTGAAACATACATGCCTGCCGTGTTTTCCGCCATCCTGCTGCTCATGGTCTATGCCCAGGCTGCAGGCCCTGTGCCTTACGGCTATATCTTCATGATAAAATCATTCGAGCCCCGCTACCAGGACAACCCGGCGGCAATGGCCCCTGTTGCCTCAAAGCTCTGCGAGGATTTGCGCGCAAAGGGCGTTTCCTACGACCAGATACAATCACTGTGCGATGCAGGTGCATATGCCAACTACTCGGACAGCATGAACAACCAATTCAATTCTGAAGTGTGCTGGCTTGCGCAGATGAAAATAGAGGAGCTGTTCCCTGCCCAAAACGATGCGGCTGCGCAGAAGAGCGCTTCCGAGGCGGCCACAAGCGCCAGGTTCCGCTGCAACCGCCTGGCTGATTATTGGATAGACTCCATGGAATGGATAAACCGGAACCTGGACAGCTCTGACCGTGTGACCTCGTGGTGGGACTATGGCCACTGGACCAATTACTTCGGGCAGAAAAAGACCGTGCTTAGGAACGAGCACTCGTCACGGGGCATGATCGGCCGCGTTGCCCACGATTACATCATAGGCAGCACGCAGGACCTGATTGACAGCATGAACTATTTTGACAGCCGCTACGCGCTTTTCGACGTTGAGCTTATTGGCGGCAACCAATTCGGCGGCAAATACGGGGCGCTCAACTACCTTGGCTGCGTGCACGAGGGCGCCACTTCGCTTGAAGAAGGGGCCGGAACTTCGGACTGCGAGTATTCCCACTCGCCTGAGCGGATTGCAATCCCGCGCAGGCAGACTCCTGAAAACTCCTGCATAATATCTGAAAGCCAGCAGAGGACAGGGGTGTTTGCCTACAGGCTTGGCAAGGAGACGATAAACCAGGCAAAGCCTGCATACTGCGTTGGGGAGGTCACCCTTGCCACTGGGGAGAAAATATCCGCAACCTATTACCTTGACCGCAAGGATGCAAACGGCGACCTGGTGGTTTCAAAGGGATTCATCCGCCAGATTGACGAACAGGGCGAAGTGGTCTACGCAGAGATGGTCTATAACACCCAGAGGGTTTGGCCTGGGGAAAACGGCACGATTGTGGATGGCATGGAAGACGCGAAGACCGACTTCTACCACTCCAACCTTTACACAGGCTTTTATCTGGAGCAGCTGCCTGGCTTTGACCTAGTGTACAAGAGCAAGAACGGGGAGATAAAGATCTACCGCATGCAGAACTTCACAGGCAACAAGGCAGGCTGGGTTGACCCGGTGGAGTCCATAAGGCAGAACTAAAGGCTATTATCTGGCAAAGATGTTGCCGCCTCCTGCCTTCCTGCCTGCGGCTGCAAAAGCGCCTTCCCTGCCTGCCCAAGGCTCCAGCTCAAAACCGGTCCCTGCCTCCCTGTCGCAGGCAAATTCCTTATAGCCTATTTTCTCAAGGTAACTCAGGCACCAACCGGTCTCGTCAAGGGCATCAGGATGGAACTCAAAAGAGAGGAACGGCACCTTTTTTGTAAGCCCGGACAGTGCCTGCCTTTCAAAGCCCTCAACATCCATCTTGCAGTATTTCGGCATTCCGTATTTTGCAATCAGGCTGTCAAGGGTGGTTATCCCCACCCTTACCTTGCCTGTATAGTCGGTCTTGTATTTGCTTTCTTCCTGCGACTTGAATTTTTCTGAGAACGTTGAGGCAACAGTTGTCCCTGAAACGTGCAAGTCAAGCTCCCCTTCCGCCGCCCCCACACCGCGTTCATCTATGGTTATCATGCTGTTGCCGGAAAATTTCTTGCGCATTATGATTGCGCACGAAGGCAAAGGCTCAACCGACACCACCTTTGCGCCAAGCCTTGCAAACGCATCTGTGTATGCGCCTACGTTGGCGCCTATGTCAAAGACCAAGTCCCCATGCCCAATCATTCCAAGGCGCCGGTATGACTCCTCTAGAGAGGCAACTGACTCCTTGCAGTCATAATCTCTCAAGCCAGCTGCGTCATATGCGCCCCGCAGCGCCCTCCTCACCTGAACTGGGAGGTACTTATAAACCGATGAATATGCGCTCACAAGCAGTTTTTTCACCTAATCACCAATTTCCGTCTGGCAGCACCCAGATAAATCCCTGCAGTTTTTTTGGCCACGCTTTCCCAGGAGTATGCAGCAAGTTTTTTGCGCGCAGCTTTCATTTGCTTTAGCAAATCCTGCTTTTCTAAAGAGAGCAGCCTTTTGCCCACGTTGCCATCCAAAATGAATCTGCCTGTGCTGAGCCCGAGTTGCTGCATGGTTGATTTTACCTGCCCAACATCAGTGGAAACAAACGGCCGTTCCATTGCCACAGCTTCCAGCAACGTGAGGGGGAAGCCTTCGTATTTCGAGGGAAGGACCACGTACCGGCATCTCCCGTAAGCGGACGGCATCTTTTCGTACGCAACTTCAAGGAACTCTGTCTTCCTGCCGCTCGCCGCTGCCTTTTTCCGCAACCTTTCCCTCTCACCATCCTCATCCGGGCCAATGAAAAGCAGGGGCAGGCTATTGCACTCAAGCAGCCTGGCCGCACCCTTGTCAGGGTCCAGCCTTCCCACAAAACAGGCGCATTTTGCCGCCGTGTAGGGGGTGCGCGGCTTGAAAAGCGCCAAATCCACCCCATTTGGCAGGCAAACAATGCGCTTGCCAGTCTCCCTTGCCAGAAGCGCGGTTGTGTCCTCCGACACTGAGATTATCCTGCTTGCGCGCCAGAAAATGAGCGGCGCCATAAGATAGCGGTAAACAAAATACATGATGCGCCTGACTCCCCTGATTCTTGGATAGCCGTGCACAGTCCAGACCAGCGGCTTGTTGCGCACCAGGGAAACAAGCGCGCCGAAAAATGAGTAGAAGTTGCCATAGCCGTGTATGTGCAGCACGTCAAAGTCTGCGCAAAGCGCGCGCCAAAGTTCAATGAAGGGGAAGCGAAGCGATGAGAAAAGGGGCAATACTGCCCCGCTTCCTGCAATCACGCTGCACTCAACGCCGCGCGGCATGGCGGCAACGAGATTTTGCACATGAAGCGAAATGCCGTTTTTTTCCCCGTATGTGTGCACGAACTGAAGGACCTTCATCCCATCTCCCTTCCCTTTCCGAACTTTCCCGGAAATGCCTTTTCCAAAAAAGCCTGCGCATATGGCAGGGCCTTTTCATTCATGTGTATGTCATCACGAAGATAACCCTTTGCCATAAAGCCCCTACCATCGCCTGCAAATGCATAAGGGTCAAAGAAGGGAATGCCTTTCTTCTTGCAGAAAGCAGCAAGCTTGCGCCTGAATTCCATTGATATTGCCGCGCGCTGCTTCGGGCTTCCATAAAACGGGTACTTGTAGACGTTGCCCTGGTTCCCAACTGGCGGCACGCCCACAACGAAGAAATCAAGCCCCTGCCTGTGAAGCTCATCCATTGCCTTGCCGTAATTCCCAATGGTGGCATCCATCAGCTTCCCAACGGGTTTCCCGGTCTTCTTGTGCTGGTAGTAGAAATGCACCCTGCAGTCTATTTCCCCGAACACCAGCCCCACCACGTCTCTCTTAGGGTTGATGCCTGAGAGCACTTTCAGGAATATTTTCCTGGAGTCAGACGAGCTTTTTTCAGCCCAAAGGTTGTGCGCAGTTGCCTGCCCGATGTGGTGCACCACAAATCTCCTGCCGAAATTGTATGAAGTGGTATGGCTGTCGCCTATGAAATGCACCAGGGGCTCGCCAGTGATTGCCGCGCGCAGCTGCCAATAAGCGGCATGCATGCAAAGCATTGGATAAATGCGGTTCCAGCTGCTGCGGTAGAGAAAGTAAAGCAGGCCCCGCCCACGGTACAAGCGCGTCATGGTTTCCCTTGCGCATTGCAAAATGCCCATGTGCCTAATTCTCATCCAGCTTTAAAAACTACCCGTCTTAAATAGTGCTGCAAATGGGGCGTTCCAATGAAGTTTTGCGACATGGTCTCACACGTGAAGGAAATCAAAACCCTCAAGACAGACCTTTTGATTGTCGTCTCTTCATACAACGGCTATGGCTTTGTGGTGAAGCACCTGGAGTTTCTCGCCAGGCAAACGTTCCAGAAGTTCAACCTCCTCTTTGTGCTCGGCCTGCCTTTTGATGTTGCCAGGCTCGAAGCGCACATCCGCAGGAAAAAATTCAAGTTCGGCACAATAATCGCCAAGGAAAACGAGAGGCGCGGCTGCACTGGCGGATTTTTCACAGGGCAAAAATATGCGCTTGAGAACGGCTATGGCTACCTGGTAATGGGCGACGACGACTGCATGCCTGTTGACCGGCGCCTTGTGCAGGAGCTTTACCGCAACCGCGGAAAGGGGTATGTTGCCGCCACCATGGTTTTTGTCGAGGATGGCTACCGCAAGAAAGGGATTCTTGGGGCGCCCACCAGCTACTCGCTGATTTCAACTGCAATCCTGCGCAAATACGGGCTTTACTACCTGCCGCTGTTCCACGGGGCAGACGATGCGGAGTTCATGGAGCGGGTGAAGGTGAAGCCGCTCTGGATTTCAAACAACGTCGAGCACCCATACATCGTGGGCATGCGGCTGTTTTCCATGTTTGACCGGGCATGGTTTTTCCTCCTGCAGGGAATCATCATAATACGGGACATGCGCACCACGCTGTACAACCTTGCGCTCCTCTCTTTCATGTGCAGCTGCGCGCTTTGCTTCCTTCCGCCATACGGGCGGAAACTGTGCTTTGCAATTGACAGGCTGCTCCTTACCTATACCTATGGGAAAAAGGCAAGCGACAGCCTCAAGAGCGGCTATGAGGGCTGGATAAAGCCCATGAGCCCATCCAGCCTTGCCGGCTTTTTTGTGGTGGATGAAACAGACCCTGCATCGATTGACAGGAAAGGCAGAGCCAAATTCACAAGCATGGCAAAGCAGGCGCTCTCCCTGTTCAACAGGGACGTTGTGATAGAGAAGACCTACAGCTTCATGCTGTCTTTCTTCATTTCCATAACTGCAAGGCGCGTCTATGTGAATGCTGGCAAAGGCAAGTATCTTGTGTTTGCCGACAACTCAAACCTGCTTCTCCACTGCGCCCGCATCCTTCTCTTCCCAGTTTTCCTTGCCATCCAAGCAATGATCTGCATTCTTTTCATCCCGATAAAAATCATCTGCCAGCCGCGCACGCAAGGATACGGGCTGGACTGAGAGGGCAACAAATGAAAAAATCGCTGATATTTGGCATCAACGGCCAGGACGGGCATTACCTTGGCAGGCTTCTCCTTGAAAAAGGGCACGAGGTGCTTGGCGCAGGCAGGGGCCAGCCGTGCGGCATTGGAGGTTACATCGCATGCGACATTTCAGACCAGGGCGCAGTCAGCTCCGTGATCGCAAAGGCGCTGCCTGATGAAATCTACAACCTTGCAGGCATATCCTCCCCCATTGCCAACGAGAAGGAGCCAAAGCTGGCTTACGCGGTGAATGTGAAAGGAGTGGAAAACATAATTTCCGCAATCTCTTCTCATTGCCCCTCTGCGCGGCTCTTCCAGGCCTCCACAGGCTACATATTCTCGCCTGGCCCTGACAGGAAAACCGAGCGCAGCGCGCTTGGCCCATCAGGGGCATATGGCAAGCAAAAGCTAGAGGCGCACCTTTTGGTGGCAGACGCAAGAAAAGGCGGCATGTTTGCGGCAAACGGCATTCTCTTCAACCACGAGTCCCCCTTAAGAAGCGCGGACTTTGTGACGCGCAAGGTGACTCAGGCAGCTGCGGCATTCAAGCAAGGCCGTCGCACCTCACAGCTTCCCATGGGAGGGCTGGACTCTGTCCGTGACTGGGGGTTTGCAGGCGACTATGTGGAGGCAATGCGGCTCATGCTGCAATCAGGAGCGCCTAAGGACTATGTGATTTCCACCGGGATAGGGCATTCGGTCGCAGACCTATGCGGCATTGCATTTGGCCATGTAGGCCTTGATTATGGAAAATATGTCTCAGTTGAATCAGGCATTGTTCCGCAAACCACTCCCAGCGTGCTCGTCGGCGATCCCTCGCTCATACGAAAAGATTTAAACTGGTCTGCCAAAATGCCCTTTGAGGAGCTGGTGCGCATGATGGTGGACCACGACCTCTCGCAAGGTGCTTGATATGAAAACCGCACTCATAACAGGGATAACCGGCCAGGACGGTGCATATTTGGCCGAGCTGCTTGTTTCCAAAGGCTACAATGTGGTCGGGCTGGTGAGAAGGAATTCCACAGTTGACCAGCGCTCGCGTCTTGACCACCTCAAAAGCGAGGTGCGAAGCAAGCTGGCGCTGGAATACGGAGACCTGCTCGACGTCCCATCCATGGCGCATGTGCTGAAAAAGCACAGGCCGGAGGAGGTCTACAACCTCGCGGCGCAATCGCACGTCAAGATATCCTTTGACCAGCCAATATTCACCTCCCAGGTGACCGGCCTCGGGGCGCTCAACCTGCTTGAGGCAATCCGCCTTTCAGACCTAAACTGCCGTTTCTACCAGGCTTCGTCATCGGAAATGTTCGGCAAGGCCGCGCAAACCCCGCAGGACGAGAAGACGCCGTTCCACCCGCGCTCGCCATACGGGATTTCCAAGCTATTTGCCCACTGGGCAACCATCAACTACCGCGAAAGCTACGGGATGTGGAACTCCTGCGGCATACTCTTCAACCACGAGTCTCCCAGAAGAGGCGAGAATTTCGTGACTAGGAAAATAACCTTGCAGGCAAACAGGATAAAAGCAGGGCTTGCAGACACAATTTCCCTTGGCAACCTCGCGGCCAAGCGCGACTGGGGATTTGCAGGCGACTATGTGGAGGCAATGTGGCTCATGCTCCAGCACAGCAAGCCAGATGATTTCGTTATCGCAAGCGGCGAGATGCATTCAGTGGAGGAGTTCTGCCAGGCGGCGTTCAGCCACCTGGGGCTTGACTACCGCAAGCACGTGAAGTCAGACCCTGCTTACTTCAGGCCAGCGGAGGTCGACATGCTGTGCGGCGACCCGTCAAAGGCCCGGCTCGAGCTTGGCTGGAAGCCCAAGGTGGATTTTC
Source organism: Microcaldota archaeon (assembly GCA_964650545.1). Taxonomy (GTDB): domain Archaea; phylum Micrarchaeota; class Micrarchaeia; order Anstonellales; family Anstonellaceae; genus UBA10161. Next base: position 18,362 of record CAZYTZ010000004.1, read on the forward strand.
CCGGGCTTGTCAGGATGATGGTGGACGCGGACAAGGTTTCAAAATAGGTGGCAGGTGTTGGCATAAAAATAATACACGCATTTGGGAGCAGGGCATGCGCCATCAAGATGGCGCCGCTGGTAAAGGAAGGCATTGCGCGCGGGCACGAGAACATAGTGGTCTGGAGCGGCCAGCACTATGACGACAACCTGTACCGGGACCTGTTTGACGACCTGGAAATCCCGCGGCCGAATTACGACATCGAGGCAAAGGGCAGCTCATGCGAAATCGGCGCCAGGATAATGGCCGAATTCGAAAAAATCTGCAGGAAGGAAAAGCCAGGCATAGTGCTGACGCACGGCGACACCTTTACCGCAATGTTCTTTTCGCTCTCAGCAGCGCTTTCCATGTCCCCGGTTGCGCACATCGAGGCAGGCCTTCGCACCTATTCCTGGGAGCCATACCCCGAGCAGATATGCACCAAGGCAGTGGATGCTTGCTCCTCGCTTTATTTTGCCGCAACCGAGAAGAACAGGCGCGACTTGGAAGACGAGCATGTGCCGTCAGACAGGATATTCGTGGTGGGCAACACGGTGGTCGACGCGGCAAACCAACATTCGGAGCTTGCCAAAAAGAAAAGCACGATAACCAGCCAGGTGCAGGTGCATAAGCCCTTTGTCTTCTGGTCCTGCCACCGCAAGGAAAACCTGGTATCGGAAAAAAGGATGCAAGGAGTGTTTGACTCGCTTTTAGAGCTTGATGACGCCCATTTCTTCTGCTCAGTGCTTCCCTCCACGCAGGCTGCTGCTGAAAAATACGGCTATATGGATAGGATAAAGGCAGCCAAGCACATAACCTGGGCCCCCTGCCTTCCAAGATACACTGATTCATTGCGGCTCATGATGGAATCCGACCTTGTTCTCACCGACTCAGGCGGCATGCAGGAGGAATGCGCTGCGCTTCACATCCCCTGCCTCACGCTGCGCTATGTCACGGACAGGCCGGAAAGCGTGGAAGCCGGGGCGAACAAGTGCGTGGGCTGCGAAAAGGGCACCATAGTGGGAGAAGCCCGCGCCGTGCTTTTCAAGCCCGGCGTTGCCGATGCCATGCGTGGCGCCAAAAACCCGTACGGCGATGGCAAGGCCTCGCAGAGGATATTTGACATAATCGAGAAGTTCGAGGGGAAGATGGAAAGATGGGAAAGCAAAGTGCGCTAGGCAAAATCGGCAGGATTGCGCCAGGCGGGAAAGGCAGCAAGGAAGCTCCCTCTGCCTGCGCAGGCAGGAAAATCTCCTTCATCTATGCGGGCAGGCGCGGAAGCAACCTGGAGTGCGCGATTGCGCTTCACAAAATTGCGCAGGCAATGGGCATGGACTCAAAGCTCGTGCTCTCATCTGACAACGAGCGGGCTGGCAAGGTGCGCGCGCTTTACCCTGGGGCAAGATTCGTGAATTTCTTCTCCCCGCGCCAAATGCTTGCTCTTCGCAGCTCCCTTGCAGGAAGGACTGCGTTTTTCACCATGGTCTCGCCGAAAATGGTACCCCTCTTCCTTTCCCTGCCATCCCCAAAAGTGTTCTACTTCCATGCAACCTATGACTATTCATACTCCAAGCGCGGCATGCGGGACTCCTATTACGAGCTTTTGCACGGCGTGCTCATCCGCTCCTCCACCCTCACTGTGGCAACCCAGCCTTCGCTTGCAAGGCAAATCCGCGGCAAGCTCAATGTGAAGGCAAGGGTGCTTCCGCACCCGCCATACTCCCCAATCGCGCCAAAGTTCTTTTCTGGCGAGAAGAAGGTGCCACTCCCGTTCAGGAAAGGAGAATACTTCCTGAATTTCGGGGAGATTTCACGCGAGTCAAAAGGCACAGGTCTGCTTCTTGAGGCAGTGAAAGGCACGCATCTGCCAGTGGTGGTTGCAGGAAGGCACGATGGCGTGCAGCCTGCGCGCAACGTTTTCCACATCAACCGCTACCTTGCCGACGCTGAGCTTTACTGGCTCATAAAGAACTGCCGCGCAGTGGTGCTTCCCTACCTTCTCAAGTCGCAGTTCTCAGGCTGCCTTGCGCTTGCCTACCACTTCAAAAAGCCTGTGCTTGCGCCTGATACCGAGGCGTTTGAGGGCTTGGTGGATGAAGGCAGGACAGGCTGGCTATTCAGGCACGCAGACGCAGGCGACCTGAAACGCAAGATGGAAAAAATCGCAGCCGCAGCAAGGTTCAGCGCACGCGCAATTGCAGATAAGGAAAAAGAAATGGAAAAGGCGTCCGGCAAGGCGCTGTCGCAGCTTCTTGGCAGCATCAACTAAGGCCAATCACTGAATATAGCCTATCCTGTGGTACTCAAGCTTCTTGGAAAAAGCCTGCCTGTCATACATGCCGCGGCAGTCAAGCACCCTGGCGCTTTTCATCGCGCCTATGAAATCCTCGGGCGCAAGCGAGGCAAACTCCTTCCACCGCGTCACCGCAATCGCCAAATCAGCCCCCTTAAGGGCATCCTGCGCGGATTTTGCGTAGATTATGCTGCCCTTGAACTGGCCCTCTATGCTGCCAAGCGCGCGCGGGTCGCAGGCAGACACCAATGCTCCTCTCTTCTGCAGCCCCTCTATAATCGTTATTGCCGGCGAGCCCCGGACGTCGTCTGTATCAGGCTTGAATGCCACTCCCAGCACTGCCACCTGCTTTCCCTTCAGGCTGCCCAGTATGCGCTCTGCCCTGTCTGCCACGCCTTCCATCTGCAGATGGTTTATCTCAAGCGTCCGCTCCACCAGCCCCTGCTGTATGCCGACTTTCTTGGCAAGGTGCGAAAGCGCAGAAAGGTCTTTTGGGAAGCAGCTGCCGCCAAAACCGCACCCTGGAACAAGGTAGCTGGCAATGCCTGGCACTGATGGCTGCCCTGTGCCATAAGTGGTAATCCTCCCGTCCTTCACAACCGCGTCCATCACCTGGTAAGCATCAACCTGCCCTGTCTTTTCGCACACCTGAGCAATCTCGTTTGAGAACGATATGCAAAGCGCCAGGAAGGCGTTGTTTGTGTATTTTACCATCTCCGCAGTCTTGGTGTTTGCCATCACTATGGGTGCGCCAAAGCTTTCACTGAAAAGGGCAAAAAGCACCTTGCCAGTCTCATCATCCTCCACTCCGACAACTACCCTGTCAGGCTCCAAAAAATCAGCAAGCGCGCTTCCTTCGCGCAGGAACTCAGGAACCATGGCAAGGCCAAAGCCCTCCCCTGCCTTTTTTCCAGACCTCTCCTCAATCGCCTTGCCAACCACGTCCAGCGTGGTGCCTGGCAGCACTGTGCTTTTGACCACCACTATGTGGCGGCCTGCCTTGCCCTTGATGGCGTCCCCCAGGCTTTCGGAAACCGCCCTTATTGCCGCAAGGTCGACCCAGCCGTCGCTTCCCTGCGGCGTGCCCACGCAAATGAACGAAACATCGGTGCCCATTACCGCCTTTCCTATGTCTGATGAAAGCGTGAAGCTGCCGTCCTTGAGCACTTTCTGCAAGAGCTCGTCCAGGCCCTTTTCGTAAAACGGGCTCTTGCCACTCGCAATGGCATCGAGCTGCTCCTGCCTTTTTTCCACCCCGACCACTCCGTGCCCCTTGGAGGCAAGGCCTACTGCGGTGGTAAGCCCAACATAACCAGTCCCAATGATGCTTATCCTCATCGCTTCACCTGCTGTACTCGTACCAGCGCTTCATCCGCGCAAGCCCTTCCTTTATCATCACGCGCGGCTCGTAGCCGAGCATGGTCCTGATTTTCGTGATGTCCGGGCAGCGGCGGTTGGGGTTGTCCACCAGGTAGTTCTTGTCATCGCTTGTCTGGTATGTCACTGAAATCTTCCCGCCGAAAAGGCCGCTCACCTCCTTTGCAAGGGCAAGCACGCTTATTTCCTCTCGGTCATTGCCCACGTTGAACGCCTCGCCGTTGAAGTCAGAGAGCAGCACGCGCATGAACCCGTCAATCGCGTCTGAGACATAGGTGAAGCTGCGAGTTGCCTTGCCGTCGCTTAAAAGCACAATGTCCTTGCCATCAAACGCGTCCCGGAAGAAGTCCGGAAGCACGCGCCTGTCATCAATGCGCATGCCAGGGCCGTATATGTTGAAAGGCCTGACCATCTTCACAGGCACACCGTTTGCCTTCCAGAAGTTCACGCACATCGTCTCCCCGTAGCGCTTCGACTCGTCGTAGCAGGCCCTCGGGCCTGTGCAAGAGACGTTTCCCCTATAGTCTTCCTTTGTAGGTATCTGCGAGGCAGGCGGGTCTCCGTAGACTTCGCTGCTTGAGAAGAAAAGCATGCTTTTTGCCTTGTTTTTTGCGCAATAGTCCAGTATGTTCCGCGTGGCTGCCACGTTGGCATCCATTGTCTCTATCGGGTACTTCCTGTAAAAAATGGGCGAGGCAATGCCTGCGCAGTGGATGATGTAGTCAAAGCCGGAATCAGGGAGCGGGTCGGTTGCGCTTTGCTTGAGGATGCGCATGTGGGGGTGGTCCATTAGGTGCGCAATCCTTTTCGGCACGCCGCTTATGTAGGTGTCAAGCGCGTGGATTTCGCACGGGGCCTTTGCCTTGTGCTCGTTCCAATATGCCAGCAAATCCAGGAAATGCGCGCCCAAAAAGCCCGCGCATCCAGTGACCAGTATGCGGCTTCCGTCAAGCTTCCTGTAAAGCTCAGCGTTATGCTCCACGATTTCGGCTATGTCCTTTGAAATGACCTCGTCTGCCATAAGCCCACCTTTCAGTTATATACTGCCTATTTTTTATTCTTACCGAGGTCGGCTTTGCCCAGCCCGTACTTGTGGAACATCCCCCTGTTCCCGGCGGCATCAAGGCAGCCGGCCTTAAAAACCGCTGACGCAGTGCCCAAAAGCGCGGAGAAAAAGGCGAGCGCCTTTGCCGCAATGCCAGGCTTGCGCTTCCACTCGAAGAATAGGGTTTCCTTCTTCCCCTCGTCATAGACGTAGAACGAGTCGTGTATGAAAAAATCAAACAGCGGCGAATAGTTAGACGTCTTGTAGCCATCTGAATGGGAAAGGATTGCCGAGAGTATCCTGGCAGAATTCCCCAACGGCGCGTTTGCAGTGTAGCTCTCATAGTCAACGGCAATGGCATTCTCAGCCTTGCTCACCGTTATCTCGCCGGAAATGCCGCTGCCGTGCGTTTTTGCAAACACGCGCTTCCTTGCGTTTTTTTCAAGCGCAGATAGCGCCGGGATGCGCAGGGCGGAGAATTTCTGCGTAAGAAGCACAAGGAAGAACATCCTTGCCATCCTTGCCAAGCCCAGATGGTGTGCTGTCTGCGGGCTGCCAAAAAGGCACACCATGGTGGGATAGACATACAGGTAGCCCATGCTGTCTCCCCCGAAGTTTTTCAGGAACGCGTTTTTCGCAGAAGAGCTGTAGCTTTCGTAGATTGTCCTGTCAAGATACGCCTCGCTGCCCATTGCCTTTCTCAGCCGGTATTCAAATTCAACATCCTCATAGCCAATGTAAAGCGGCAGGGCGTAAAGCCCGGTCTTTTGGAGCGTGGACGCCCTTATCAGCCCAAAGACGCAGTTTGACTTTACCACCTGTGGGTTCTTGTAGTTGAAAAAGCCGCCCGAGGCAAAATAATAACCCTTTACCATGTTGTTGCCATAGACAAAATCCGCCTGATTCTTTTCCGCGGTGTCGTACAGGAGCTGCAGCACATTCTCATCACAAGGCACCCTGTCCACGTCTGTGAAAAGATAGTATTTGTAGCCTCCCTCCAGCGCCAAAAGCTGGCCCAGGTAGACCGAGCCTGCAAACCCAAAGTCCACCTTGCGCTTCACCTGGCAAAGCGCCAGATCGCCCCCGTCAACGAATTCGTCGTCCTTTGCCAATATCACTGCAACGTCAAAGCCCCTGAAAGACTGCCTTTTCAGGTATGCCAAGAGCTTGCCAAGCCTGTAGTGGTCATGGTAGGAAGGGACAATTATCAACATTTCTGCCTTGCGGAGTTTTTCTCCGCGGGCAGCCGGGCCGATGCTCGGCTGGATTTTCTCGCGCCGAGAGTCTCGCGACTCAAAAATCAGGTCTTCCAAGGCTGGCGGCGAGCTGTAAAAGCTGCCCAAGCCGTCAAACTCAAGTTCCACATGTCCACCCGATAGATAGTAGGTCTGCCTACCATTCATTTAAATCATTTCCTTCCCCCTGTCTTTTGGGTTGGTATTCAAATGGATAGCCTTGATGCGCAGCTTGAGAAGCTGGCATGCCGCATTTCCGGGGAAAAGAAAAACGACACGGCCATAGTGATGCCCTGCGGTCCTGACACCTCGCTTCTGTCAGAGCATCTTGCGCTCCTTTCAAGGCAAAAAGGCAAGGGATTTGACATACTCATACTCGGGCATGTCCCTGCAACCACTCCCAAAGGGCTCAATATCATCCATTACAGCGAAAAGGCGCCTCTTGGCTCGTCAGGGAGCTTTTCAATCGGGCAGCTGCTTGCCTATTGCCTTGGTTATGAATTTGTGGCAAATGCAGATGTTGACTGCTTTCCCTGCTCGGATGATTTCGTGGGCGCGCTTGTGGAAATCGCGCGCAAGCAAGGCAAGGCAGTCCTGCCGCTTTCCGACGAGGAGGGCAAAAAAGGCGTTTACTGCATAAACAGGTATGGCATAGTGCCTCGCAAGGCAATCGGGAAAACAGGCTTTGTGTATGCGGGATTCTTCAAGGGCGCAGAGGACATAGACTACCAGCTTCGGCTGGATGCAGACGGGCTGCTGCTCACAACCGACAGGCTCAAGACGCGCCACCCATATTTGAGCATGGTGCTCTTCGAAGTGGCGTCAGGCGGGCCCAAATACCTCTACTACTACAGGGCAGGGCTTGCCATACAGAACCTGACTCTGTACCATTCCATTGTCACCCTTCGGGCAAAAGAAGCCCTGCTTTGTGCAGGCAGGCTGCTTTACAACTACTGCTACAACTTTGTTTTCTCCTCCATGGCAAGCCGCACGCTGTTTGGCGCAATGTGGGATGCTTTCCTAATGGACCTGGGCAAGCGGTACGACGGCATCTCGTTTGCCATTCCCAAAGCAAGAGTTGGCAAGGATGCATTGGGAACTGTGCTTGACGTGGGGCAGGGAAGACCGGGCGCCACCATTTATTTTGAGGAATGGAAGGAGAATATCGGAACCATGGCAAAGGTGGGCAGGCGGCTGTCGCATGTGGGCAAGTTCCTCGGGCTGTTTTCCACCCCTGGCATCTATTTTGCGCCAACCGAAGTTTTCATCGAGAAATACGGTTTTCTCATCCCATACCTGATGTTCATAAAGCCAGTGCGCTACAAGGGAAATGACTATGGCTGGGGCAAGCACCCCACTTATCTTCTCGCAGGCATAGTGCTTCTGCTTGCCACCCTCCCGTTTTTTCCAATGGTTGTTGCGTTTTCCCAGCTGAGAATAATGGCGTGTGGCGACTATCCGCCAAAAACAGGCAATGCAAAAGCCATGCTTAAGAACTTTGCATCAGTTGTCCTCAAAGAAGGCAAATCCGGCTAGCGCAGGGGGATGGAACATGGCAAAACCCAGGCAAAAAACCCTTTCAATATGCATCCCGACCTACAACCGGCCTGAGTGCATGCGTGAGTCGCTGCAAAACTACCTTGGCGTGCTCATGCAACACAGGCTGCTTGGCGAGGTTGAAATCTGCATATCTGACAACTCCCCCTCAAGGGAAACTGAGCGCGTGGTCAAGGAATTTTCAAAAAAGCTCTGCATACGCTATTTCAGGAACAAGAAAAACCTCAGGTATGACAAAAATGTCATCCTTGCCCTTTCTCTTGCGTCGGGGAAGTTCATCCAGCTTGTGGGCGACGAGCTTTCCTACTCAGGAAGCGCAATGGAAGCCGCAGTGGGCATTATGAAGCGCAATGCCTGCGACGCTGCCCTGTTCGACGATGACAGGCTTTTTCCGGCAAGCACAGCGCCCACGATGAAAAGCGGGCGCGAGGTGTGGGGCAAGGCGCTTTCCTACAAATGGGTGCTAAATAGGAGCATAACCCACATAGACTATGTGGCAATCAGGCGGCAGGATTTTTTGGACTATCTGGAAATGCTTGGAACAAGAGTGGAGGGATTTTACGGCCTGATATTCATCCAGCTTTCATTCTATTTCTTTGCGCTCAAGCGCTGCAAGCGCGTATGCGTGCTGGACAGGGTCAATGCGCCGCGCGGGCAGTCCATCCCGAAAAAAGTCGGGGTGTATTTCCCAAGCGACGACGCCCGCGTTTTTTATTGCAAATATTTCCAGGTTTTCAGGGAATGCCGCGAGACTGGCATACTGACAGATGCAGACTATGGAAAATTCAAGAGGGGCTTTGCGCTGTCTGCCGCCAACCATCTGCTCCGCATACGCACCCACATGCACCCGCGCATTTATTCGCAGGAAATAGCAGAAGTCCAAAAAAACATAACCCTAGTTGAGCGCGAATATCCCATTGGACTTTGCCGCGCATGGCTCTTCCTACTCAGGAAAATCCTGTTCATCCGTGCAATCCCCTACCACTGGCTCTACCAGGCATTTGACATTTTCAGGAGCCGCGTGCTTGGCAAGCCCCGCGCCAGCGCGCTTGAGCTTTACGACATGTGCCTTGACGGGAAAAAGATGGAGAAAAGCAGCCTGCAGAAAACGGATTTTTAGCAGCTATTCCTTCCGTTCTTTCAGCATCCTTTCCAGGCCGGCATCAAGGCCAACATTTTCCACTCCTGCCATTCCGTACGCCTTGCTTGAGTCCAGCCTGACATTCGGGCGCACCACTGGAAGGTTGAGCGACGCGGAAGTTATGGGCACAATGCTTTCCTCAGGATAGCCAAACACCATGGCAGTCTTCCTTCCCCACTCCAGCCTGGATGCAAAGTCAGGCCCTGCTGCGTGGAAAATCCCGGTGTGCCCCTTTTCCATCAGGCTTGCGGCAAGGTCGCAAAACGAGGGGACAAAAGTGGGGCAGTTGAACCAGTCCTCCACTTCTGTCGCTTTCCCTGAGGTTTGCAGCCTCTCAAGCGTGCGCGTCACAGTGTTGTGCTTATGCCATTCCTTTTTCCAATAATACGGCTGGTCTATCCTGAGGATAAGGTGCGCCGCACCCGACTCCTGTATCAGCATCTCGCCCTCGAGCTTGGTCCTTCCATAGTAATTCGGGGCAAGCTCAAGGTCCGGCTTGTCGCTTTCCTTGTATGCCCTGTCCGAGGCCGGGAAAACATGCGAGGTTGAGACATAGGCAAAAAGCGCATCATGTTTCATTGCCAGCCCAAGCGCGTTTGCAGTCCCCTCCACATTATGGCTGTGCGCCAAAGCGCGGTCTTTTTCGCACAAATCCACATTGGTAAGCGCTGCCGAGTGGACTATGGCGTCATACTTGGCGCCCCCAAGCTGCGCAAGGGATTCTTTTGAGCACACGTCCGCCCTGTGCCCGCGCGCGCCTTTGATTTGGCAGGGGTTTGAAAAATAGGTGTATTCCACACTGTGCCCTGCGCGAAGCAGCCTCTCGCACAGATAGTAGCCCACAAAGCCGCTGCCTCCTGTCACAAGCACTAGCATGGCGCCACCTAGATTATCCTTGGCTTTGGAATCGGGACTATGAACTTGCCGCCAGATTTCCTGAATTCCTCCTGCTGCCCCACTATCTCATCACAAAGGTTCCAGGCAAGAAGCAGCAGGTAGTCTGGCCTGTCGCTTTGCAGCTTCTCAGGCCCCACTATGGGTATATGCACGCCAGGCACCAGCCTGTTCTGCTTTGCAGCCCCCCTGTCCACAATGTACTCCACCAAATCAGGGCCAATTCCAAAGTAATTCAAAAGCGTGGTGCATTTTGCAGGCGCCCCATAGCCGGCTATCCTTTTGCCCTCGGACTTTAGTTTCCTGAGAAGCGCCAAAAGCTCATCGCGAAGGCCGGCAATGTCGCCTGCAAACCTTTCATACGTTTTCAGCTGGTAAAGCCCGATGGCTTCCTCCTCGTCCACGATTTTCTGCACTTCAGGGCTTATTGGGCGGCCTGCGCCTATTTTTTGGGCATATACTCTCAGCGACCCCCCGTGGATGGTGATTTTTTTCACATCGAAAACTTCCATGCCGTACAAGCCAAACAGATTCTGTATGGGCTTCATGGAGTAGTAGCACAAATGCTCGTGGTATATCGAGTCGAACTCCATGTGCGAATAAAGGCTGGCAAGGTGGTGGAACTCCACTATCACCACGCCGTCCTTGCCAAGCAGGAGCTGCATTCCTTTCACAAGGTCCTTCAGGCCAGCTATGTGGGCAAACACGTTGGTAGCCACTATTGCGGAAGCCGGCCCCTTTTCCTCAAGGAGCGCTGCAGCGGTTGACGAGTTGAAAAAATCATTGATGGTCTCCACGCCTGCTGCGCGTGCGACCTCTGCCACGTTTGTCGCAGGCTCAAAGCCAATGGCAACTGCCGCCTTACCTGCAAAATTCCTCAGCAGCACCCCGTCATTGCTGCCAATTTCCACAACCAGCCCGCCTGGCTTTACAAACCGCTGCATTATCTCCTCAGCAAGGGCGGCAAAGTGCCTCTTGAGCGTTTCGGACGTGGAGGAGAAGTAAAGGTAATTCCTGAAAAGCGCCTCAGGCGGCACAGTGTAGCCGAGCTGGACCAGCCCGCAGTCAGAGCACAGGAAAAGCTCAAGCGGGAAGGAGACCTCCGAGGCAGCATCCTCTGGCTTTACAAAGCTGTTTGCAGGCGGGGTGGCGCCAAGCTGCAAAAACCTGTGGATGCCTGAGCTTTCGCATATCCTGCATTTTGTGATTTGCATTCGTCTCCCTCTCAGAAAATTTGTGCCTATTTGCTTAAGAATGTTGGTGCCTGCCAAACCCAGTGGGCACATTTTCTGTGGTTTTTCCTGGAAAAACCACCGGCACGGAGGTCTGCAAAGGATTATAAGTAATTTTCTGCGGATACGTATCAGAACGTCTGCGACAGGAATTGCCGTTTCTCGTAAAGCACGCCCGGGCAAAAGCGTATCGTTCCGCGATGATTGTTCGGTGGGAAGAAGCCCCTTCTTCGCGCTTTGCGCGAAGGGACCTTTTCAGGTTCGCCGAAAAAGAGGACGCCTTCGGGCGTGGGTGGTTCACAGCCCTTTGCCTGCCCCGCAGCGGCGCCCCTGCGCGGGAACCAGGGCATGAATTAATAAATTCGCAACGAGCCTTTATCGCGGGGGTCGTGTGGAAAAAGTGCTTTTCATATCAACGCTTTTGCCGACCAAGCTTGGCGGCATGCGCAGCCTGTACTACAACCTTGCCGAGTTTTCAAAGCGATCAGAAGTCCATTTCATCCTTGCCAGGTGCGGCCCGGTGGAAAAAAGGATGCTGTTCAGCCTTCCCAAGGGCATAATTTACAGCGAAATAGACTGCCGAAGGCTTTCCGCAGACCCATCCTCCCTTCTTTTCCCGCTCCAGTTCAAGGCCATGGCGCGCATAAGGTCTGCGCAAGGCAAAATTCAGGAATACATCTGCAAGAACAAGATAGACGCAGTCATACTCCACTCAATGGACGTGACATTTGCGCTGCGCGGCCTTAAGGCAAAAGTAAAGGCAGGCTACCAGCTGGATTCCTTTTCCCGCTATTACCTGTCAAAATGGCGCGCCTCGCACTCGCCGGTGGCATTCCTTCTTGCCGCAATCCAATTGCCGCTGTATGCCATCATAGAGCGCGTGCTTTTCAGGAATTATGACCTGCTCTCCTATGTGTCAAAATCAGACGCCAGCAGCCGCCCGTCCGACTCTGGCAAGATTTTCGTGCTGAGCCAGGGCCGTGACCCTCCGCTTCCAAAAAGCAGCAGCAGGCGCGACATAAGCGCCACTCTTTTTGGCAGGTGGGAGCACCCTCCGAACAGGGACGGGCTCCAACGGATTGCAGGCCGGCTTGGCAAAATAAAGGGCAAGGTCAAAATCATTGGCCCCAACCTGCCGCAAGGCATATCATTCCCGCCAAACGCCGAGCCGCTTGGCATGGTGAATGACATTGACGGCTACCTCTCCCGCTCCAAGGTATGCATTCTCCCTGTCTGGTATGGCGCAGGGCTGCAGACCAAGGTGTTTGACGCGCTTAGGCACGGCTGCGTGGTTGCCACCACGGAATTCACAAAAAGGACATTTGAGGAAAACGGGTTTTTCGCGCCCTCCATTGTGGCATCTGACGACCTGGTTGCATGCGCAAACAGGATCCTGAAGGGCTATTCCCAGAAAAGCGCACTGCAGGCCTACTCGGATTACCAGTCATTCTACAAAATCAACAATAGGCGCGAGAAGGAATATGCCAGGCGCATTGCCGCTCTCATCAGACGAAAGCATTAACAGGCAGCGCAAACCAGGCGCAAGTCTTATTAGAGGATTGGGCGCATAAAAAGCCGTGTGTGAGGTCTCCGCATGAAAGCAAAGCTCGAAAATCTCAGCCTCAAAGGCGCAGTTAATGTCGTGCCATTTGCAATGGAGGACGATCGGGGAACATTCTCCAAGCCGCTTGACGGCGAGCTTGCCCGCGCACTTGGCTTCCAGGCAAAAGAATCGTTCTTCTCCATCAACCGCGCAGGAGCGCTGCGGGGGCTGCACTACATGCACCCCAATTCCCAGTCGCGGCTGGTTTTCTGCATGCGCGGCAGGATTTTCGACGTCATTGTGGACCTGAGGGAAAACTCGCCGACATTTGGCAGCTGGCAAGGCGCCATGCTGCATGGCAAGCAGTCAGAAGGCATTTACATCCCAAAGGGGTTTGCGCACGGCTTTCTTTCCCTTGAGAATGGCAGCGAGGTCCTGTATTATGCGGATGAGGAATATGACCTGGCTTCAGACCTTGGCATAAGGTATGACGACCCTACGCTTGCCATAAAATGGCCAATTGGCAATCTACAACCCACAATATCCCCTCGCGACCTCGCGCACCCGCTTTTCAAGGACGTTTTCGGCAAGGATTGATTGCATGGCACCTGATTTGGAAGCATTGAAAAAGGAAATACTTGCCAAAGTGGCGTTGTTCCAACGCACGCGGGCAAATGGCTGGCCGAGCTTTGACAAGGCAAAGCCGCAGGTGCCAGTCTCAGGCAAAGTTTTCGACGAGGAAGACTTGTGCAGCCTGGTGGATGCCTCGCTTGACTTCTGGCTGACCACAGGGCGGTTTCATGACCAGTTCGAGTCAGGGCTTGCAGCGCGCTTCGGGCTGAAGCACGCCTGCATGGTGAATTCCGGCTCGTCTGCAAACCTCGTTGCGGTTTCAGCTCTGACCAGCAGGTTCCTTGGGGACTCCAGGCTAAAAAAAGGCGACGAGGTCATAACAACGGCAATGTCGTTTCCGACCACTGTCAATCCGATTTTCCAAAACGGGCTTGTCCCTGTTTTTGTCGATGTGGACATTGAGACTGGCAATGTGGACGCTTCCAAGGCAGAAAAGGCGATAACCAAAAAGACACGGGCAATGGTGCTCACGCACACGCTGGGCAACCCGTTTGACGCGGAAAGGCTTTCCAAAGCCTGCAAGGAAAACAACATGTTCCTGGTGGAGGACTGCTGCGATGCGTTCGGCTCGCTTTTGAACGGCAAGCCTGTTGGCTCGTTTGGCGACATAGCCACCCTGAGCTTTTACCCTGCGCACCATATTACCACCGGCGAGGGCGGGGCAGTGCTCACCAACAGCGACCTGCTGAAGCGCGCGGCAGAATCGTTCCGCGACTGGGGTCGCGACTGCTGGTGCAAGACAGGGTGCAACAACACCTGTGGAAAAAGGTTTGGATGGAAGATGGGGGGCCTGCCCTATGGCTATGACCACAAGTACATTTACTCGAACATTGGCTACAACCTCAAGGCAACCGACATGCAGGCTGCAATCGGGGTCTCCCAGCTCAAAAAAGCGGACGAGTTCATACGCCTGCGCAAGGAAAACTTCAATTTCTACCTTAACAATCTGAAAAAGCACGGGCGGTTCCTGCGCATGCCCTCTTCGCTTCCAGGCACAGACCCAAGCCCGTTCGGATTCACAGTCATTGTAAAAGGCGACGCGCCATTCAAGCGCAATGACTTGGTCACGCACCTTGAGTCCATGGGAGTGCACACGCGCATGCTGTTTGGCGGGAACATTGTAAGGCAGCCTGCCTACCAAGGAGAGAACTACCGCGTGGCAGGGGAGCTTGCAAACTCGGACTATTTGCTTGAAAACGCGTTTTGGATAGGCGTTTACCCAGGAATAAGCCAGGAAATGCGGGAGTATGCTGCCAGCGCGTTTGATTCCTTTTTCTCAAAATTCTAGTTGCCAGCTGCTTTCTTTAGCTGCTTCAAGTATGCTTTCGCCGCCTTTCCAACGCCAGAGGGCATTATTGGGTAAGGGTAATTCTTCCTCTCCTTCTGCCATGCCAGCACAGCCCCAATTCCCTGCACCAGCCTCAAGGGGGAAAGCAGCGCGGCACACGCCATGCCAAGCCACAGATGCCATCGTGGCATTTTCAGCAGCACCTCCTCCTGCCCATATGCTGCCTTGCTGAAAAATGCCAGCTGCAAAAGCGAGGCTGGGATGAAAATTGCGCGCGAAGGCACAGGAACGCTTGCCGAGGCTTTCCTTATCAAAACCCTTGGGGGCTGCCCCTGCTTTGCCGAGGCGACAGAAGGCCGCCTGCATTGCACTGCCTCTGCCATCTGCGGGTCTGAAAAGGAATCCGCAATGAATGAGTAGTAGAGCCACCACGCAAGGTAGCGCAGGTAGGAGGATGAGAAAAGGAAAGCCAACATAAGCCCGGAGACGTATGGGTAGAACTTTGCCCCGTTTGCCATCTTGTGGTACACTGTGCTTCCTGCCCTTGGGTGGCATGCGCTCCCTTCACTGTAAACCTCAAGTTTCCCTTGCTTTTTGAGCCGCTGGGAAAATTCCCAGTCCTCTCCTCCCCTGCAGGTGTAGGGGATGGCAAAACCGGCTTCGTCAAAAACCTCCCGCGGGAAAACTCCCCACTGGTTCATCACAAAGTAATTCCCAGCCGCCAATTGTTTGCCTGGCGCGCGCGAGAGCGGCACCACTGCGCACTTCTCTTCACCAGCCATTCTCACCATCGAGCCAAAAGTCCTGCGCGAGTCCAAAAAAGCATCCAGGTCTGCAACCACAATGGTCTTGTAGCCTAAAGAATGGCAAAGCGCCTGGCCTGCGAAAAAGCAGCCCGAGGTGCCAAGCGGGGTTTTCTCAAAAAAGCGAAGCTCTGAAAGCCCGGTTTTTGGGGCCGACAGCCCCTTGCGGAAAAGAAAGGCAAAGTCCGCCTCATTGCCAATGCCAAGCTTTTTCACATGCCTCACAAAGGCTTCAAGCTGCGCCCTGTTGCCAACAGGGCTGAAAACCACAATGCTGCGCCTGCCGTGCCTTTCGTCTTCAAAGCCGTCCAGCAAGCCAAAACCGTCAAATCTCATTGTTTTCCCCCTTTCCATTCATCAGCAAATGCGCGCACGGCTTCCTCTGATGGCATAACTTTAACCTCGCGCTCAAGCTTTTCCGTTGATATGTCAAACAGCACCTTTTCACTGCCAGAGGACGAAAGCTTCACGCCGGCAATCCTTGCAAACTCCAAAAGCTCAAGCGAGCCTTTTCCCGCCACATTATAAGTCTCGCCCCACTTTCCCTTTTCGCAAAGGAGCATTGCAATGCGCGCCACCTCGCGCGTGTCCATGAAGTGCAGCCGCGATTTTTCAGAAAGGTATAGCTTGCCGTCGTGCAATATGTCGTATGCCGGACCCTTTTTCATGCCCGGGCCCACCATGCCTGCAAGCCGCAGAACGAGCCAGCTCTTTGCATGCTTTTTCGCAGCCAATTCGCCGGAGTATTTGGATGAGCCGTAGTTGGAAAGCTTGGCAGGGTCTATAGCAGCATCCTCGCGCGTGGCTTCCTTTTGCGACTTGTCGCTGTAAACCTCAACAGTGGAAAGGTGGATGTAGTGCTCGCAGGCAATGTCTTCCAGGAAGCCCACAGTGGCATCAACATTCATCTCAAAATCCTTTTTCGGGTCGGCATCAGCCAGCCTCTTGCTTGAGTTGCCGTTTGCATTTATGAGAATGTCAAACCTGGCGCCTTTCATCAGGTGCAGGTTGCTGCGGCCAATGCCTTCCACCTCATGCTGGTTGCCTTGGGAAAAAACGCTGCAGAAAGCAGAGCCCACAAACCCCTGGCAGCCGATTATTCCGATCTTCATGAAGCAAACCCCCTAGAGGCGCGCATTTCCCTGGTTCTTCACAAACCAATCGTAAGTCTTCTTTATCCCTTCCTTCAGCCCCACCTTGGGCTCAAACTTCAGGACGGAGTGCATGCGCGAGACATCAAATACCTTTTCCATGTGCCCGTCCGGCTTGGTCGAGTCCCAATTGATCTTGCCTTCAAAGCCAACCGCATCAGCCACAGCCTCCACGGTCTCCTTTATGCTCACGCCAACCCCAGACGAGACATTGATGGGCAGCTCCTCATGGTGGCGCTCAAGCGCAAGCACGAACGACTCGGCCACATCATCCACATAGACAAAGTCGCGCACCGGCTTTCCGCTTCCCCATGCAACGAATTCCTTGTCTCCCCTTTCTTTTGCAAAATGGATGCGGCGTATCAGGCCTGGGATGACGTGCGAGTTTTTCTCGGAGAAATTGTCAAACGGTCCGTATGCATTGCCCGGGATGAGGGACACCCAGTCCACCCCGTACTGCCTGCGGTATGCCGCGAGCTGGAGGTGGTTTGCCGCCTTGCCAAGCGAGTAGAACATGGCATTCTCGTCCGGCAGCCCTCCCTCTCTGAACAGGTATTCCTCCTTTATGGGATTGGGGGAGTCCTTGCCGAACGAGCAGCCGCAAAAAGAGTAAATGAGCCTTTTCACTCCGGCAAGCCGCGCCTCCTCGAGGAATATGGTGTTCATGCCCATGTTCTGGTAGGCAAACTCGCCAGGGTATGTCTTGTTCGCCATTATGCCGCCCACGCGCGCAGCAAGGTGGATAACCGCATCTGGCCGCACGTCTCGGAAAAGCGCGCGCACCCTGTCCTGCTCCAGCAGGTCGTATTCCTGCCTGGAAGGGGCGATTATCTCATGCCCTGCCTTTTTCAGCTTGGGCAAAAGCGCCCTTCCAATAAAGCCACTCGCCCCGGTTATCAACAATTTCATTTTCATCCCTTTGGTGTTATCGGGAAGTGGAACTCCACTCCACGTTCAATCAGCGACTTGTTCAATTCAAGTATTTCCTTCCTGAAATTCCAGGCAAGGACGTAATAAATGTCCGGAAGCTTCTCAAGCTCGCCCTCAAGCTCAATCGGTATGTGCATGCCTGGGGAAAAAAGCCCCTTGCGCAGGGGATTTTTCTCCACGAGGCAGTCAAAGTATTTTGTGCCTGTCTTGAAGTAGTTCAGAAGCGTGTTGCCCTTGACAGGCGCGCCAAAGCCGTAGATTGTCTTGCCTGCCTTTTTCGCAGCCCCAAGATACTCAAGCTCCCGCGCCCTCAGGGTTTCCACATCCTTTGCAAATTTAAGGTAGGTGGAAAACTCGTTTGTCTGCGCAGCCTTTTCCTCCTCAAGCATGCGTTGCAGCCTTTCGCTTTTCTTCGCCTTTTCCTTGTGCGTGACAAAGCCCATTATCGAGCCGCCGTGTATGGGCGACAGGTAGGCGTCAAACATCGACAAGCCGTGCCTGGACAGCAGCTTCTCAATGGTCTCAAGCGTGTAGTAGAGCAGGTGCTCATGGTATATCTGGTCAAAAGCCAGGTTTTCCATTGCGGTTTTCATGTATATGAACTGCACCACAAAAACCCCGTCGTCTGCAAGCAATTCCCTGATACCGTCAGTCACTGAGTGCAGCTCCTCAAGGTGGAAAAATATGCCGGATGCGTTTATCACATCAAACTTCCTGTTCAGCTCGCGCGCAGCCTCCAGGTTGAAGAACTTGTTCAGCGTGGTTATGCCCATTTCATTAGCAATTTTCGCAGTCCTCACCGATGACTCCACGCCAAGCACTTCATAGCCCAGCTCCTTGTAGTGCTTGAGCTGCGTGCCGTCGTTCGAGCCAATGTCAAACACGGACTTTTCCTTCCTGCCTGCAAAGAACCTGGCATCCACCTCGCGCGCCGCCTTCTCAAAGTGGTTGTCAAGCGTGCGCGTCATGCCTGAAAGGTAAGTGTGGTTGCCGAACATAATCTCCTTTTTGACAGTGTGGTCAAGCTGCGCCGTCCTGCAGTCATGGCAGAACACCACGTGCAATGGGTAGAATGGCTCCTTGCCCACCTGCTCCGGGGTCAAAAAATTGTTGCCCCAGGGCTGCTGCCCCAGGTCAAGGGCCAGCTCCAGGTTTTCCGAGTCGCATACTCTGCAAATCATCAAATCATCCTTTTTTCCAAGCTTGCTGCATGAACCATTTTATGGTTGCCCCCAGCCCTGCCTTCAGCGGCGTGGGCCGGTATTCCGGGTAAAGCTTCATCAGCTTCCCAATATCCAGGCACTTTGACTTTGCGCCCACATAGCGCGAGGCGTCAAATTGAATCTTTGAGAAGTCATAGCCGACCTCGTCGCATATCATGCCTGCGAATTCCTTTATGGTGTGCTCCTGGCCCTCCCCGATGTTTATCAATTCGTTTTCGCAGCGCCCGTCAAGCGCCATCATTGCAGATGTGAAATCAGCAATGTAGACAAGCTCGCGCTTCTGGTTGCCATCCCCCCAAAGCACAACCTCCTCCCCAAAAAGATTTCCCCTGATTATTTTCCTTATCAGGTCGAATATGAAGTGCATCTGCCGGTCGTCAGTGTGGTAGCCAGGGCCGTACAGAGTGGAGGGCACAAAGCAGAGGTATTTCATGCCATACTGCCTGTTCAGGGCAAGCGCGCCTGCGTACAGCATCCTCTTGGTCATTGCATAGGTGAACAGGCTGTCAATCGGCACGCCTGCCATGTAATTCTCCTCTCGCAATGCAAGCGCAGGGTCATACGAGCAGCTGGTGCCCATGAACAGGAGCTTTGACTGCTCCTGCTCATCCTTCCAATAGGACAGCACATTGGTGTTTATCTTCTGGTTTATCAGCCACTGCTCGCCGGGGTGCTTGAGGCAAAAGTCGCCTGCCTGCGTCCAGGCGGCAAGGTGGATTATCCTGTCAAAATCCCCTTTCCTGCCTGCAAGCGCCTTTGAGAGGGATCCATCCACTGTCAAATCGCAATCCCGCGAGCCAAGCTTCACAACCTCAAAGCCCTCGCCATCAAGCTTTTTGCAAAGGTGGCTGCCCAAAAAACCAGTGGCGCCGGTTACAAGTATCTTCATGCGAGCACCATCAATAATTCTTGAACCGGTAGTCCCTGAAAGCCTCGTAGCCCCTCACCAATTCCTCAATGCCTGCCTCAAGCGGGTAGTTGAAGGTGAAACCGGTGGAAAGGATGCGCGCATTTGACACCACGTAGTTCCTCTTGTCCGGGTCGCTCCCAATCTCCGCATAGAAGATGTTCAGGGCAGGCAGGCGCTTTTTTATGAGCTGGCAAAGATCGTCCTTGCTGATATTGTAGTCCGGATGGCCCAAATTGTACGTCTGGTCCTTCATGCTTTCCCAGTTCACCATTGACCACAAAAATGCGCGCGCAGCGTCGCGCACATGCAGGAAGTTGCGCTTGAATTTGCGCTCGAAAAGTATGATTGCCTTTTCATTCACCGCCTTGTAGGCAAAGTCATTGACCAGCAAGTCAGTCCTCATGCGCGGCGAAAAGCCAAACAGCGTGGCAAGCCGAAAGCAAATCGAATCGCCAGATGCCATCACTGCCTTTTCAGCCTCCACCTTGCTCTTCCCGTATGTTGAAATCGGGTTCAGGGGCGAGTCCTCTGTGCATTCGCTCTTCCCGTCGGTTACCCCATAGCCTGAGTTCGTGGTGGGAAAGATAATCCTCGCGCCTTTTTTCCTGCTCCTGATTATGGTGAGAATTGAGGCGTGGTTTATCAGCCACGTCACCTCGGGTTTCTGCTCGGACACCGGGAAGCCCACCACTGCGGCAAGCGGGAATATGTAGCCATAGCCTCCTTTTGAAAGCAAGCCTTCCATGAACTTTTCATTCGTCACATCGCCGAGCACAAACTTCAGCTTGCCGCTGTAAAACAGGTTGAACAGCGTGTTTTGGGAGTATGCAAGGCTGTCAACCACAGTCACGTCAAATCCGCGCTCCACGAGCATCTCGGTGAGTATGGAGCCCAAGTAGCCCGAGCCGCCTGTAACTAAAACGCGCGTGCCCTTCTTGGCCATTGAAGAAAGCGCCGCTTCCACTTCGTCAGAAAATTCCTTGCTCATCTTCGTCCCCTCCTCAATGTTAATTTCCATGCTCAACCTATAAAAAGGCTTTATTTGATATCCTGTACATGGAAAAAGTGGCAATAAAAGCACGCGCGCCCTCGCGCATAGGCATAGGTGGAGGGGGAAGCGACCTTCCCTCGTTCTTTGAGTTCAACAAAGGCGCAGTCCTCAATGTGGCAATCAACCTCTACTCATACACCAAGATGACGCCAAACAGCGCTAGCCACACCCGCATCATCTCGCACGACTGGGGCATTACACGTGACATTGACAGCACTGAGCTTGAGTTCGGGAAAAACACAAAGACCAACGTGGACGTTGTCAAGGCTGCGATGGAAGCGGCAGGGCTGTCGCCCAAGGACGGCTACGAGATAGTGGTGCACTCCATGGCGCCGAAAAACTCCGGGCTTGCAGGCTCGTCCGCCCTTCTGGTTTCCCTCCTTGCCGCAATGTCCAATGCCGCCGGCAAGCCAATGATGGACAGGCACAACTTCGCAAGCCAGGCATACATCGCAGAGCGGGTCATGCTTCGCAGGCCAGGCGGCTACCAGGACCAATACGCCGCGGTTTTCGGCGGCTTCAACTTCATCGAGTTCAAGAAAGACGGCATAAGCGCCTATCCATTGAGGCTTGAGGAGGACCTTGCTGCGGAGTGGCACTCTTCCATGATGCTCTTTGAGACCCCCTACCCGAGAAAGCAGCTTGCGCACGACATCGAAAGGGTCAAGGAGGATGACATAAAAAATGGCGGGGAGAGCGTGGAATACCTCAAGAAGATACGCGACTACTCATATGGCAT
Source organism: Microcaldota archaeon (assembly GCA_964650545.1). GTDB lineage: Archaea > Micrarchaeota > Micrarchaeia > Anstonellales > Anstonellaceae > UBA10161. The sequence continues at coordinate 39,425 of CAZYTZ010000004.1, forward strand.
GCGCGACGCGCTCATCTGCGGCGACACCAGGACCATGGGCGAGCTGTTGCACCTGTCCTGGCTTGAGAAAAAGCGCCTGCCAGGCGTTTCCTCGCCAGAGATTGAGAAGCTTTACAATGTGGCAAAGGAGAACGGGGCGTACGGCGGCAAGCTTTGCGGGGCAGGCGGCGGAGGCTTCATGTTCGTGATTTCCGACGTGGCCGACCGCAAGCGCATCATGAACGCCATGGACAGGAACGGCGCACATCTGGTGAACTTTGACTTTGACTTAGAGGGGATGGTTTCATGGCGGACGACTTGCTGAAGCAAAGGATATCGGAGCACATCGAGGCTGCAAAAAAGCTGCAGTCAGACCCGGCGCTTCGTGCATCGGCGGAAAAGCTCGCCTCAAAAATAACACACTCCTTCAAGAACGGGGGAAAGCTGCTTATTTTCGGCAATGGCGGCTCTGCTGCCGACGCGCAGCACATGGCGGCAGAATTCGTTGGCCGCTATATGAACGAGAGGCGCGCGCTTCCTGCAATCGCGCTTACCACAAACACATCCGCACTCACAGCAATCGGCAATGACTATGGCCATGAGCGCACCTTTGCGCGCCAGGTTGAGGCGCTTGCCTCAAAAGGAGACATTGCAATCGGCATTTCAACAAGCGGCAACTCGCCAAACGTGGTTGCGGCAATGGACGCTGCCCGCGCGCGAGGCGCAGTCACCGCAGCTCTCGTGGGTGCCAAGGAGTGCAAGCTTGACAGCGCGGCAGACATCGTGCTCAAGGTGCCCTCTGACGTCACGCCGCGCATACAGGAGATGCACATCCTCCTCATCCATACAATCTGCGAAATGGTTGAGAACGAGTTTGCCTGACCTTTTTCTTCAAGGAAGTATTTTCCCTGCCTCTTCCAGCGACTTGAAGGTGCCCATGTCCAAAAACTTCCCATTGCCGACATAGGCAAAAAGCCAGCCTTTTTCCGCCAGGAGCGGGAAGCCGTCGTGTTCCATTGAAAACGCCGCAGGCAGCCTTCCCTTAGCCACGCGCGCAGCAAGAAAGTCAACGGCGCGCTTCTCGATTATGTATGCGCCTGTGTTGAAAAGCCCAAAGCCGCTGGACTTCTTTTCGTGGAAAGATTCCACGCAGCCAGCCTCGTCAGCCACCACCTCGCCCCTTGCCTCAAGCGAGCCTTGCATTGCAAAGACGGTTGCCTGCGCTGCGCGCATGCAGTGGAAGGAGTAGAACGCCCGCGCGTCAATGTCCAGGTAGCTGTCGCCGTTGAGCACAAGCGCTGCGGTCTCCAGCATGGGCGCGGCATTCACCAGCGCGCCGCCAGTGCCAAGCTGCCCCTTTTCCTCGGAGTAGCTTATTCCAAGCCCCCACTTCTTTCCGCTGCCGCAGTGCTCCTCAATCATCTTGCCCTTGTAGCCTGTGAGGATGAGGCAGCGCCTTATTCCCATGCGCGCGATTCTTTCCAGCAGGTAGTCCAAGAAAGGCCTGCCCTTCACCATCACCAGCGGCTTTGGCACCTTTTCCGTTATTGGGCGCAGCCGCGTGCCCAACCCTCCGGCAAGGATGACTGCGGTCAAGTCGGATGGCTTGGCTTCCATTCAAACACCAGATAGCAATTCTTCCTAATACCATTTTATAGATATCTGGCACATCCACATCCATGGCTGGCTGGGAAGACAAGGCGCCTTCGGCGGGCAAAGAGGGCAGCGAAGCGTTCGAGCACTCGCGCGAGGTGGCATGGGGCAGCTTCTGGGGCATCATTGGCACCATCGCGCTCAAGCTTGTCTCGTTCGCATATGCCATTTACATTGCCCGCGCGTTTTCGCAGGAAGTAATAGGCCTGTTCTACCTCTCGCTTTCTGTAATCGGTCTGTTGTGCATATGGCGCGACTTGGGGCTCCCAGCCTCGCTCACGCGCTATATCCCATTTTTTGAAAGCAGGCGCGACTGGGGCAGGGCAATGGGGCTTCTCAAGGTGAGCTATGTCACCAATGCCGCCATTGGCATACTGCTTTTCTTCGTAATCTTCCTGCTGGCAGGCCCCTTGGGCGAGATTTACAATAACGCCGGCCTTGCAGAGGGCCTGCGCCTCCTGGCGGCATATATCGTGCTTGAAAACCTCCTCAAGGTCAGCACAAGCTATCTGCAGGGCAGGGGGGACATCAAGTCCTGCCAGTTCATTGGCAACGTGCAAAACATCACAAAGCTGGTGCTCACCGTGGCGCTTTTCAGCTTCTTCGGCGCCACGCTTGCCACTCTCTCGGCGGCATTCGTGCTCTCCTTCCTGGTGACTGTGCTCGCCTCAACGCCCATAGTGCTCCGCAACGTCTCGGCAATCCCGACAAAATGGAAAGGTGAGCTTTCCATGAATGAGCTGACGCATGACATACTGCCATTCGGCATCACCCTGATGTTCGTGCAGTCGCTCTGGGCGTTTTTCTCGTCAACTGACAGGGTGCTTCTTGGCTATCTTGGCAACCCGGCAACCTCGATAGAGACAGTGGCGGTCTATTCCATTGCCACCCAGCTTGCGCTGACAATCATGGTTTTCCCAGGCGCGCTTGGCAGCATTTTTCTCCCAGTAGTATCGCGCCTGGCAGGCAAGAACGACTACGCGGCCATGCGCCAAGTCATCCAGACCTCGCAGCGCTGGATGTTTTTCATCACCATCCCAATTGCGCTTGCCACCATGGCATTTGCAGGCGAAATGCTTTCGGCATTTTACGGAAGCTCCTACCGGTCAGGCGGCACAGCAATGGCGATTTTCATAATGGGCATAATGTTCTCCATCATAGCATACCCTGTCGCGCTCGCGCTTGCGGCAATGCGCCTGGTCCGCCTTGAGCTTTATGTTGCCGTGGTGGCGGCAGTGGCAAACATCATCATCAATCTCCTGCTCATCCCAATCCTTGGCATGGAAGGCGCGGCGCTTGCCTCTGCAGCGGCTTTCCTGCTGTCTTCCTGGATGTTTGAACGCTATGGCAGGCAATACATCTCCTACAGCACGCCATCAGGAGTTTACAAGCTCTTTGCCGCAGGGGCGGTTGCCTTTGCGCTCATAATCTTCCTCAAGCCATTCGCAGCATCCGCCGCAGCGGCAATACCCGCAATCGGCACAGGCGAGATTTCAGGCTACGCGGCGAAATTCGCATACCTTGCCCTGCTCGCAGTGATGGGCTGCATAGGAATGGTCTTCTTTGGCCTGGTAGCCCTTGCGCTTCGCAGCTTCAAGCCTGAGGATATAGTCCTGCTCCGTGCAGCCTGCCGCAAGGCACGGGTGCCCCCTCAGCTGGTTTCCCTTGCCGAAAGGATAGCATCGCACGGGGTCGAAGGCAAGGCGGCATGAGCCGCCGAACGTGAGAAGTTTTTTAACCTTCCTCCTATCATAAGCCAGCCATGGAAAAAATGAAGGTGGTCATCCTTTGCGGCGGAGAGGGCACGCGCCTGCGCGAGGAGACTGAATACAAGCCAAAGCCCATGGTCATGGTGGGTGGGATGCCAATCCTATGGCACGTCATGAAGTACTACTCCCACTTCGGCTTCAACGACTTCGTTCTCTGCCTTGGCTACAAAGGCGGGGCGATAAAGGATTTCTTCCTCAGCCACGAGCTCATGCACAACGACGTCACAATCAAGTTCAACGACCGCAGGCGCGACATTGTCCACAAGGCGGACGACGCTGAGGACTGGACCATAACCTTTGCCGACACAGGCCTTAAGGCAATGACTGGCGCGCGATTGAAAAAGGCTGAGAAATACATAGACACAGACATATTCCTTGTCACCTATGGGGACGGGCTTTCCAACCACGACCTGGATGCCGAAATCGCGTTCCACAGGAAGATGGGCAAGGCAGCCACGCTCACAGGCGTGCACCCGTATTCAAAGTTCGGCATGGTGACTGCTGACAAGGACGGCATTGTTGAAAAGTTCGTGGAAAAGCCAGTGCTTTACGATTATGTCAACGGCGGGTACTATGTCTTCCAAAAAGACGCAATGGACTGCCTTTCGGCTGACGATTCGTGCGTGCTTGAGACCAAGCCTTTGGAGAAGCTGGTGGAAAAGAAGCAGCTGGCAATGTTTCGGCACGACGGATTTTGGCATTCGATGGATACCTACAAGGACTACCTTGACCTGAACAAGATGTGGGACTCGGGCATCCGGCCCTGGAAGATCTGGTAGGTGCTTTGATGGATTTTGCTGGAAAAAGTGTATTGGTGACTGGCGCCACCGGGCTTCTTGGTGGGCACATTGCAGCAGAGCTTGTCAAGCGCAAGGCAAACGTAACGGCAATCATTAGGGACGAAGTGCCTGACTGCTACCTCAAGAGAGAAGGGATTGAGAAGAGCATCAACATAATCCGCGGCAATTTGGAGGATTATTTCCTGGTTGAGCGGGCTATGAACGAATACGAGGCAGAAGCCTGCTTCCACCTCGGCGCACAGACCATAGTGGGCACTGCAAACCGCTCCCCCATCTCAACTTTCGACTCCAACATAAAGGGCACCTGGAACGTGCTTGAGGCAGCCAGGAACAGCCGCCTGATGCATGCGCTTGTGATTGCCTCAACAGACAAGGTTTATGGCGAAAGCGACAAGCTGCCATACACCGAGGAGCACCCATTGCTTGCAAGCCACCCGTACGACGTTTCAAAGGCGTGCGCAGACATGCTGGCACACTCATACGCAGTCACATATGGCTTGCCTCTGGGAATAACGAGGTGCGGGAACATCTTCGGAGGGGGCGACCTGAACTTCAACCGAATAATCCCCGGCACCATACGCGCCTTGCTGCACAAGAAGCCACCGGTGATACGAAGCGACGGCAAGATGGTGCGTGACTACGCCTATGTGAATGACATAGTGTCTGCCAACCTGCTCCTTGCAGAGGCGCTGCTCTCAGGCAAGGAAAAGGGAGAGGCATTCAACTTCAGCTACAACCGCCCGCTCACAGTGCTCGAAGCAGTGGGCGCGGTCCAAAAGGCAATGGGCTCAAGCCAAAAGCCGATTGTGGAAAACAAGGCAAGCAACGAAATACCGCAACAGTACCTGTCAAGCGAAAAGTCGAAAAAGCGGCTTGGCTGGAAGCCCGGCTGGAGCCTGGAGAGCGGCCTTGCGCCCACCATTGAATGGTACAGGAAATATTCCGACTGACGCTCTCATCTATTCCTTCATTACTGCGTGCAGTATGCCATTCCTTCCATTGAAGGTGAAATTCCCAACGCTTACTGCATATCCTGCCTTTTCCAACCTCCCCTTCAGGTCCTGGTGGCCATCATGGAACTCAAGCACTATCTCCTTGAATTTCCT
>CAZYTZ010000005.1:0-10982 GCA_964650545.1 Microcaldota archaeon
CGGCTTGCATCCACTGTTATCAGCTGCCCCTCCTTGAGGGTGGTGGTGGCTGTCTTGCTCCCCACTATGCAGGGAATGCCCATTTCGCGAGATACTATTGCAGCGTGGCAGGTCATGCCGCCCGAGTTTGTCACGATTGCGGACGCACGTTTCATTGCAGGCACAAAGTCAGGCGTGGTCATTTCGGTGACAAGCACGTCTCCCTTCATCACCTTGTTCATCTCTTTGGGGCCTGCAAGCACCTTTACCGTTCCCATGCCTATTCCTGGCGCTGCGCCAAGCCCGCGAAGTATTATCTTGTCAGTTCCTGCTGCCATATTGACTACCTCCTTTTGCGCCGGCGCTGAAACGCTAGACTGCTGCGCAGGCGCTGCCACGCGGGTTTCCTGCTTTGGCTGCGTTGCCAGCTGCTGCGGCGCTGCTTTTGCCTGCTGCTGCACCGGAGCCGGCGCTGCCACCTGCTGCTGCCTTTGCGGCTGCTCCACCTTCTGCACTCCGGAAAGCGCGCGCTCCGCATCTGCCAGCACATCCTTCCTCAGTGTTGTGATTGGGCGCGACTGCACGATGAAAAGCTTGTTGTCAGCAACCGCCCACTCAATGTCCTGCGGCTTGCCATAGTGCTGCTCTATCTTCTTGCCAAGCTGCGCAAACCCGATTATCTGCTGGTCTGTTATTTTCTGGCGCGACTGCATGTCCTCGCGCACGTTCATGTGCGCGTTCTTCTCGTTCACCTTCACAAGCATCCAGGTCTGCTTGGCAACGTCCTTCAGGTCTATTTTCAGCGCGTTCTTGTCAACGATGTAGCGGTCAGGAGTCACTGAGCCTGAGACCACGACCTCGCCAAGCCCGTAGGCAGCCTCGATGGATATTTTGTTCCTGTCCTGGCTCATGGGGTCTATGGTAAACATCACGCCTGCCTTTTCTGACTGCACCATTTCCTGCACGACTGCCGCCAGGCCAACTTTCAGGTGGTCAAACTTGTTTTCCACCCTGTAGTAGATTGAGCGGGCCTCGAAAAGCGATGCCCAGCACTCCTTTACCATCTGCACGCAGTCCTCAGCGCCCTTCACGTTCAGGAAGGTGGACTGCTGGCCTGCGAATGATGCCTCAGGCAGGTCCTCTGCGGTTGCCGAGGAGCGGACTGCAACGTAGGGTTCCTTGCCGTTTTTTATCATTTTTTTGTAGGCCGCGATTATGTCGGCGCGAAGCTGCGCCGGGATTTCGCCCGCCAGCATCTTGTTCTTTATCGCCTCGGAGGCGAGGTTGAGCTTGTCGTTGTTCTCCGTGTCCAGGTCGGATGTCATCTCTTTTATCACGCTCTCTATGCCGTTGTGGCGTATGAAAAGGAAATACGCGCCGGATGTCACCACAAAGCCGTCGGGCACCGGAAGCCCTATTGAGCACATTTCGCCAAGGTTCGCCCCCTTGCCGCCCACCTCTGCCAGGTTGTTCTTCCTTATCTCTGAAAACCACATAATGTTCTTCATAAGCCCCACCCCGCGCAAGCAGATGACCTAAACTCTCCGAATAACTATTAAAACCTTGTGAATAGTATTCTCCCGGGCTCGTAACTCAGCTTGGCCTAGAGTGTCTGGCTTTTATCACTCTTGCCATATTGTTGGCATAAGATAAGCTGAAGAAACCAGAAAGCCGTGGGTTCAAATGACAGCAGGCAAATGCCGCCAAATCGCTTGCGCGATTTGACGAACCTGCCGAACGCCGATGCGTTCGGCAATTTGCCAGCTACGCTGGCAATCCCACCGAGCCCGTTTTTATTTTTTGGATGGTTGCATGAGCATTGAAGAAAAATTCCCTGGCGTCTACCTTCTTAATGGCAGGCTCGCCACGCGCTCGTTCGCGCCGGGCTTTCGCGTTTACGGCGAGAAGCTCGTGGAGGAGGCAGGAATTGAGTACAGGATGTGGGACCTGCACCGAAGCAAGCTTGCCGCCGCGCTTTACAAGGGGCTGCGCGAGATGCCGATTGCGCCCGGCTCAACTGTTTTATACCTCGGAGCGTCTACCGGCACCACTCCGTCGCACGTTTCAGACATAGTTGGCAAGGAGGGCACAGTCTATTGCGTGGAATTCGCGCAGCGCTCCATGCGCGATCTCCTTCCCTTGTGCGAGCGGCGCGAGAACATGCTCCCCATAATGGGCGACGCGCGCCAGCCGCAGGATTATGCGGAAATGATGGGAAGCGGCAAGGTGGATGTCATCTACCAGGATGTCGCGCAGCCTGACCAGGACGAGATTTTCATGAAAAACTCGCGCATGTTCCTGAAGAAGGGCGGCTGGGGCATGATTGCAATAAAGAGCCAGTCCATAGATGTCTCGCGCCAGCCCAAAAAGGTGTTTGAGGAATTCGTCGCGCGCGTGGGCGCGGAAATCGACGTGGGCCAGCAAATCGACCTCGCGCCATACGACTTGGAGCACTTGTTCATAACCGGCAAGAGAAAATAGTTTTATATCCTGTTTCCCCATAATTCATGGCTGTGGATGCCCCTGAACCAAAGCTCCCAAAAGCGCTTGCGCCAAAATCATTGAGGGGCGCCACTGTTTCTGACCTGGGGGAAGAGCATGCGTCTTTGCTTGGGGAAGTCATCAGGGAGCTTGACTTTCCAGAGGCTGAAATCTCGGAAGGCAGGAACTTGTCCTTTCTTTCTGAGCTTTGGCTTTCTGAAAAGATGAAAGGAAAGGGCGCCAACAAGGAGACAATGGCAAAGATAGAGGCGATTGCCATATCTGCCGCGAGCCCGTTTGCCAGCCGCGCGCATCCATCGCACAAGGACGGGGGAGGCTCGGAAGACGCGATGGGAAAGGCGCAAAGCCCCAGGCGCGCAAGGAAGGCGTGGGGCAATTTCAAGCTCAGGGCAACCGAGGCGTGTCTCAGTCTCCCGAAAAAGTCAAAGGAGGAATACTATTCCGTGCTCCGGAAAATGGGGCTTCCGGCAAATGCGGAAAACATGGCATCAGTGGCAATATTTGAGAATGCCGCGAAGAACCATGCGAACACTTACGGGGAGGGCAGGTTTGACGCGCTTGTTGCCTGCAAGAACGCCGTCAGGAGCGGCAGCGACCTGAGGAAGGCTGCAAGGGAGTTTGCAAGGCTCATGAGGAAAAAGAGGGGGGAGCGCTATTACCAAAGGGAGCACGTTCTTGACGTGATGGGAAGCTGCCAAAGCGCCATAAATTCTGTTTCCGACATCAGGAAAATATGGCTTGAGCTCCAAACAGTGCAAGACCATGAAAAGAACATATGGCTGTCGGATATCGCAGAACCCCTCAAAGCATGCGCTCCGTTCGCGGCAAGCGCGGGCGAATTCCTGGAGATATTCGGGGGATACCGGAAAATCGCCATGGAAGTTGTGGAAAGCAAGTCGGAAAGCCACTATGATCTGGGCCGGGCAACTGGGATAGCGGAGGCGTATGAAGACAAGGCATCCACAAAGGAAGAACTGATGGACTACGTTGCAATCCATTCGGCGATGGTTTCGTCAGCCATACGGACCAATGGAAAAGTCCGTGGTTGGAACTTGAATGAAATTCATGACGTGCTTGAGAAGATGCCGTTCATGGATTCCCAAGCGCTTGGAGAAATGCGCAAGCTGCTTGAAACTTTGGACAGGAAAGACAGGTTGACACCGATAGACGAGGGCAAGCGCAGGGACGGGCTTGCACGAAGCGGGATGATGAAATTTGCCGAGAAGATCTCAAGATACCCGGAGATGTTCGGCTCGGCTGAAAAGATAAGTGCTGTTTCCAGCCTTGCAATGGCGGCTGAAGGGAATCTCATGGCAGAGGAAATGGAAGTGTTAAAGCAGGCCCTGTTTTCGAAAAGAGCCGCAAGAACCCCGCCGCACGAGATGCTGGCGGCTGCAGGCATGCTCGGGCTGGCTCCGAAAACTGCAGGGCAGGCCAAGTCCATGCGCCGCATTGTCCTGCGCTTGCACGCCCTGTGGCTCATTGACCAGGCGTTTCGCAGGGACCCGATGGAGTTTGACAGCTTTGTGGGAATTTTCGCCGCACAAGCCAAGGGAATTGGGCCGGAAAGGGTTGAAGGGCTCATTGCCCTGTCAGAGCGCGCGGCAATGGAGGGCATGCTGCTTTTCAGCACTGGCAAGGAGAACCTGAAGCCAATCCATGACGGCAGGTACTATGGCGATATAGTGGACCAGGAGCAGCACGTGCGGATGGCACTATACAACTTCGACTTTGACCGGAAAATCTTCTCGGCGGACGGCGGAGAGAAGAGCATAGGAGACCATAGGCTGCAGGAGGCAGGGGACAGGCTGGAAATCTATGAGCTTGTGCAGCCGACCATGTTCCTTCGGAATTATGGGCAATTGGGAAAGAGCTCCGGAGCCGCCCGCACTTGGGAACTTCTGGCAGGCGGCCCGAAGTGGAGATTCGGGCAGCTGGGTTTCGACCCGCGCATGCCGTTTGCGGCAAAGGGGCTTGTGAGAAGCGGGGAGGACATTGAAAAATGCTGGCAGGCGGCTGGAATGGTGGAAAGCCGCTTCCACAGCTCGAGCTATGGTTGGGGGATGACATCGAAGATAATCGACGGGCTGCATGGCCTGGAATGCGTGCGCTCGTTCGGGGATTTCGAGTCGGCATTCAAGTCATTTTGCAGCATCAGCTCTGCAATGCGCGGGGACAAGAAGGGGGTGGAAAAGGCCCTTGCTTTCCTGGAAAAAGGGGAGAGGAATCTTTTCTCGGACTTGGCGGGGCTGTCCTCCCTTGCCGGCCAGCTTGAGGTCCTTTCGGATGCGAGCAGGGAATCGGGATTTTTCACGCAAATCGTGATTGGCAACTGGGATTCGCTAAAAGTCAGGCAAGATCTTGGGAAAACCCCTCCGGAACTCATACGTGCCCTGTCCAATCCGTTCTTCACAAGCCTGGGGACGATAAAGGCTGGCGATGCCGGGGGGGCTGGAAAGCTCCTCGGAGCATACGAAGGGGCAGAAGCGTCCATTTTGGAGGACTACTTCCAGCCGGGAAATGCTGGCGAGGCGTTGGGATATGTGCGGAGCGGGAATGGCGACTTCAGCTGCCTGGTGAGGGAGAAGGGCGCCTTGTTCGAGATTCTTGTCCCGAACAGGGATTTCAGGGCGAACGAGGCGGCGATGGGAAACCCGAAGTTAATGGAAGCCGTAATAAAAGAGATTGCCCAGGGCAGATGGAAACCTGGGAAGGGCAGGGATTTCATCGAGGCAGGCGCGGCGCTCATCGACGCGTGTGAAAAGGCGGGCGAAGTGCCTGAAACGAAGTTTTTCATTGGTGATGCGCTTTTGGAAAAAATGCTCGAAAACCATCAGAGTTCGGAAAGGGTTGTCATGGCGGGCTTCCACCCAGTGGTTGCCTGCGCGCTTGCCAGCCTTGGCAAATGGTCTGAGGAAGAAGCCAAAGGGCTCAAGCGCCTGTTCCCCGTCAATGGGGAAATAAACAAGGAAAAGTACGTCCGGCCCGTGTTCGTGTCTTTCATAAGCGAAAAGCCTGAGCTGCAATCAAGGCTCATAAGGCACGCGCTTTTGCAGGGAATTGCAAGCAGGGACGACCAAAAGATACTGCAGCTCATGTCCTTCACCCATTCTCTTGGCGAGGAGTTCCTTGGCTTCTTCGAAAAGGAGAAGTTTGCCTCTATGGAAGCTGCTCTTTCCAGGGCGAAATCAGCCGCAATAAACTACCTTTCGCAGAAATACCCGCGTGCCGAGCTTGAGAAGATGCCTGAGCGCGACCTGGCGCGCTGGCTGTCCGTGTTCCCTGAATTCGAGCAGACCATGAAAATACACCATGACGAAAACCTCATACCTGCGCTGCGCGTGCTTGCCACCATCGAGCTTCTGGGAAAAGAAAGGGAATTCGCGCTCCACGACGGGAAGCTTGCTGATGAGCTTGTGAAAAACGCCGAAAGCCTTTTCCCGGATGAGACAATGCGCCCAATGGCGCTTGAGTACATTGCAAAGTGGCGCGCCATGGAGAATGAAAAGCTACTGTTCCCGGGGAAAAGCGCTGCGCAAGTGGTTGCGAGGCTTGCCGAATGGAAAAAACCGCTGCGCACCGAGCACGTGCTTGATGAAATATCGGTGGTGGACAGGCTTGAGGGGGCGGAAAAGAGCCTTGACAATGCCTTTGTCAAGAACCACTTCTGCGCGGAGTTCGTAAAGATTGCCGGCCTATACGACGGGGCGGCAACCATGAAGGAACTTGCGGACGAGTATCGGCGGCTCAAGGCAAACGGCGCAGTCGAGCGCGGGCTTGAAGCGGTAGTCGCCAGGCAAAATGAGATAAAGAAATGGTCCAAGCTCCAGTCCATATTCATCAACTACGAGAAAGGCTTTGAAGAGGCCAGGAATGGCATCGCGCAGGCAGGCAAGGGGCTGGCACCTTTTGCAGATACCTTGAAGGAGTGGGGCTTTGACTACGGCGACTCGTTTGGCAACAAGGTTTTCCTTGGCGAGCTTAAGGCACTTGCCTTGAAATGCGAAACCGAACTGAAAGCATCGCCGAAGGATGCGCGCCTGCTGGGGCTTTCAGGAAAAATCCAGGAGCTTGAGCAGGCTTGCAGGAAAGGCAATGACTACGTGCTCTCCATTGCCGAGCTGCTTTCCCCCGCAGGCGGCTCGAAGAAGGGCATATTGGCTGAGCTTTATGCAAAGAGGGATTGGGCGCAAGGCGTGCTTGGCGCAATTGAGAATGGCGAGCTTGGCTTCAAGGCTGCGCTTTCTAAGGTGGAAAAGGAGCAGCCGCAGCTTTACGGGATAATTAAGGAAGAGGAGAAGCTTGACAGCCAGGAACTCAAGGACGCGCTGCTGCACTATACCGACCTCACCGCAATCGCTGACCTTGAGGCCATAGTGGCAACCACAAGGAGCGAGGGCTCGCAGAAAAGCCAGGTTTTCGTTTACACGAACCAGCCGCTGTTCTCGAAGATTGAGCTTGCCATGGTGGGCCAGTGCCTGGACTACAGGTACAGCAAGAATTCCATTGGCAACGCGCCTTTCACCGTGTCCTACATGGATCCATGGCGCCAGGTTGCAGCGGCATATCCCCTTGCGGATGAAGAGCTGGAGAGCCCTAAAGTGAACGGGCTTGTTTTCCTTGCAGACGTGTCCTTGGAAGGAAAGCATGAGACTGCTGTTGTGATGGACAGGATTTACACGTCCGACAAGACAGACCTGGGCTGGAGCAAGGTGGAAGGGCAGGTGAAGTTCGCGCTCCAGAAAGCCTCAGCCATGGGCATGCGCCTCGTGGTGCCGGATTTCCTCACCACATATCATGACAACATACGCGAGCTTGCCATCATCATGGGTTTTGAGGCAAGGGAAAGCGAGGTGAAGGTAATGATCCTGCCCGGGCCTGCGGGCGCAACCTACTGCGAGCTTGTGGGATATACTCATTACGAGAAGAGCGATGTGCTTTCCGTGAATGCGCTTGTCCTGGAAGCTGCAAAGCGCTAGCCCGCTGCTTAATGTTAGGCTTTGCACTGAAAGCCTTGTTTGCACCTAATGTCCATGAGTTGCACCTAAAGTCTTGGCTTTAGACGTGTTTAGGTGCAAAGCCGTTCTGTTACAAAGGTATATATACTCCCACCGGCATAACGAGAGTAAGCACAGGGTGCTAACTATGAGCGAAGGATGCACAAAACAAATTGATGCAATTGCGCGCGCGGTTAGCATGTGCTCTAATCTTTCTTACAGGCACTTTGGCTACAAGAACTGGCAGTAAGCCTTGGCTCGTGTGGTTTGGCAGATCGCGCAGCCTCTTGATTTGGAACTCCTAGCAGCGCGCTTTTTGAAAGCTTGCAACGGCGCTCCAAGCACACGAAACGAAAATACGTTAGATGTAACCAGAGGTGTTTGTATGACGAATGTTCAGGCTTGCGTGAAAAGCGCGATTATTGCAGGATTGGAAGGCGGCCTCCAAATCGAGGGCGCGGTCGGGGGGTGATGGGCGTGGCACCCAAAGGACGGCCGCGCGCGCTTACCGAGCCGGAGATTGCCGAGGCGCAGAAGCTCTACTGGGAGGAATGTCTGCCGGTAAGGGCGATAGCTGACGCGCTTTCCGTGTCCCACATGACCGTGTGGCGCGCTGTGAGTGCGCCGCAGCCACTTGCAGGGCAGGGGAATTGAGGCGAGGGCATGGCGCACACGACATTGGCGTTAGCGCAGCGGCTGGCCCTTCCCCGCCCGCCCCTTATCGTTTGCCGCAGCCAGAGGGTAAAGGCAATAGTGTTTGACATGGACGGCGTGCTGGTGGACTCCAGAAGGGCGGCAGCCAAGGCGCTTGCTGCCGTTGCAAGGCAGGAAGGCGCGAAGGCAGATGGCGCTGCGATAGGGATTGCGCTGGACAGGGGGAACAGCGCGGCCTCCATTGTGTCATGCCTGCTGCCGCACCTGAATGGCAAGCCATCCGAGCTTGACAGGGTGGCGCGCGCCTACACACAGGCGTCGCTCGGCAATGCTTGGATGATTGAGAAGACTGCGATCGCCCGCTGCCTGCCCAGCCTTTCCAAAAGGTTCGGCATGGCAATAGCCACCAACCGCACCCAGGACGCTGCGCTTGAGGTGCTGGACAGGCTGGGGATGCAAAGGTTCTTTGGCGCGGTGATGACGCTTGCCGATGCGCCGCCAAAGCCCGACCCCAGGATGGTATTCCTCGCCGTAATGGCAATAGGCGCAAGCATTGCGTCCGCTGTTTTCGTAGGCGACAAGCCCAGCGACCGCCAGGCAGGGGAAGCCGCAGGCATAAGAACGATAATGGTGGATGGAGCTAGGGGAAAGAGCGGGTGCATGCCTTTCCTGTCGGAGTTTGACAGAAACTGGTAACAGCGCACGTGTTGAAAAAAAACGGGGTGATATGATGAAGATGGTGGGATATAGGGAAACGGCAATGAGGCATGGGGAGAAGTGGCTTAAGTCCAGGGAAAGGGGCGTGAGGCAGTATTTAAGGAAAGGGAAAGGGGATGCGCCCGAGCTTGAGGCAAAGCTTGCCATCCTGCTTGAAGTGAAGGAGCAGAGGATGGAGCTTGTCCAAAGGGCGCGGGAAACGCTTGAGGGGCTGGAAAGCCGCAAGGGGCAACTGATGCGCAAAAAAGATGCGATTGAAAGGCAGATTGCAGATCTGATGGTCGAGGTGAAAATGGCTGAGATTAAGCTAAGCAGGCTTGATAGAATAAGCAAGGATGGACTTGCAATAAGCAGGCATGAACGCAATTTTTGGGAAAAACAGCTGGTTTAGCGCCGCAGGTACTTCTTTCTGTTGAGGAACTTTTCTGTGGCCTGGTCCCTTTTCCGCTGCTTCAGCTCTTCTTTCACGCGCAGCTCTTCCTCTATCTGCTTTATGTTCCTGAGAAGTATCTTGTGCACCCCGCTGCCGTACTGCATTGCCTTTTTCTTGCGGTCAATGGCATCCTGCGGCAGGCCAAGCTTTGCGGCGATTTTGCGGAGCAGTGGCTTTTTGTTGTTGATGGCCCCCAGCCTGTCTGAAAGCGGCATGGCAAGAATTGCGTCCACGAACGGAGGGTATAGGAAGGGGAATGCTGCGCGCATGCCAAAGTTCTTTGCCACCAGGTCCTGCGCCTCGCAGTCGCCCAATGGAAGCCCCTTTATCTCCTTTTTCAGCAGGTTTTCCAGCTTCTTCCCCTTGTGCTTGAAGAACCTGTCATAGCCGATGAAAAGCTCCTCTGCGCCTGAGCCTGAAAGTATCCTCCATTTGCCTGCGCGCGCAGCCTCGCGGCAGCACTTGAAAACAGGCACCATGAGCTCCACCTTGTTCAGCTCGCCCCTCCTTATCTTGTAGCATTTCTTGTAGACTGAGATGATTTCCTGCTCAGTGAGCACCACTGATTTGTGCGGCAAGTCTAGCTCAATTGCTGTTTTCCTCGCGGCCTCGAGGTCCGAGCTGCCCTCCACTCCAGCAGTTATGAGAAGGGGAGTTGTGAAGCGCTTTGCCACTGTTGCAATTGCAGTGCTGTCAATGCCTCCTGAAAACAGGATTGCCACCTCCCCCTGGCAGTTGTTGCGCACGCTGTCCGTGAATATGTCCGCTAGCCTTTGAACTGTTTCTTCTGTTACCATATATCCCACCTTCGCGCTTGAGCTTATAAAAGATTGCTGTTGCTGGAGATGAAAAGTCTGCAGACAGACTTTTCAGCAGTGGAAATGCGATTTCCACTATAAAAATTACGGGCCCGGAGAGATTTGAACTCTCGACCTTCACCTTTCCCCCAGCAGTCAGAGAGAAAGTACCTCTGCACTTTTCCGTGAACGCTTTTCGGAACGCCGAAAATGGTTCTTAGGAGAGTGCCGCTCTATCCAAGCTGAGCTTCCCGGGAAAGCGGCTGCTTTCGCTTACGGGCCCAATTGAGCGGTTTTCTATTTTCGCGCAAATCATCTTTAAAAGAGTGAGGCATGAAAGCCGCTCATGGCAGGCTCGAAGTTGCCCTATGCTGTTTTCCTGGTTTTCCTCCTAATGCTCAATGGCGCTGTTTTCTACGTGCCATACGCAGCTTCGCGCGGGGATGCGAATGCTGCTTTTATGTACACGGCGTTCGCGCCAACGTGCCACCAGCTCACCTCGCGCTCGAATTGCCTGTTCATTTCGCAGGAGGGAGATTACTCTTTTGGCGACTGCACGAAATCCGACGAGCTTTCCTATTCGCGCGCAACCGAGGTGGAAGTGGGCGGCGTCACGGGCTACAAGCTGCCTGTCTGCTCGCGCGATGTTGCCATTTACCTTGCCATGCTGATAGGCGCGCTTGTTCTTCCATTTGTGCAGAAGCTTGAGAGCGAGGAGTGGCCGAACAAATGGCTGCTGGTAGCGGCGTGCGTGCCAGTTGCGATTGACGGGGGCACGCAAATTCTTGGCTTGCGCGAAAGCAGCAATGCAATCAGGATGATAACTGGCTTCATTGTGGGCATTGCGCTGCCGTTTTACATCGTGCCCATGCTGAACTCCCTTTACGCGCTGCTGCTTGAGAA
>CAZYTZ010000005.1:11082-30734 GCA_964650545.1 Microcaldota archaeon
TGCCGTTTTACATCGTGCCCATGCTGAACTCCCTTTACGCGCTGCTGCTTGAGAAGTTGGGGAAGAAAAAGAAGCGCTGAAATGTTTCCTGGCAAAGGTGTTATGGTGAAAAAGGAAGAGATAGTCAAGCAGGGCTATGACAGGATAGCCAAGAGGTATCATGCCGAGCGCTCGCAGTTTGGGCACAAAAAAGAGCTTGAGGAGTTCATGCGGCTGCTTCCGGCAAAGGCAAATGTCCTTGATGCCGGCTGCGGGGCTGGCGTGCCGATAGCCCAAGCCCTTGTTGAGCACGGCTTCAGCGTTACAGGCGTGGACATATCCGAAAAAATGCTTGCCCTTGCGCGCAGGAACGTTCCTGGCGCGGTTTTTGCCAGGAAAGACATGGCCAGGCTGGATTTTGAAAGCGGCTCCTTTGACGGGGCGGTTTCCTTCTATGCAATCATCCATGTCCCCCGCGAAAAGCACCAGGAAATTTTCCGCGGCTTTCACAGGGTGCTAAAGCCAGATGGCATAATCCTTGTTTGCATGGGCCCTGATGAGTGGGAGGCGACTGAAGAGTACAAGGGGACCTTGATGTTTTGGAGCCACTATGCGCCAGAAAAATCCCTGCAGATAATAAAGGATGCTGGCTTTGACATCATCTCGGGCAGGCTGCTGAAGCGTGGAGGGGAAACGCACTATTGGGTGCTTGCCAAAAACAAGGGCAGGAAAAAGAAAACGAAGAAGTAACTCCTTACTCAAACAGGTGCTCTGCAATCACTGCGTAGGCAGGCCGCGAGATGAATAGCCCCAGAAGCGCGCCGAGAACGGTTGCGGTTGCAAAGCCGATGATCTCCACGAGGCCTGAGAAGAAGAGAAGCGGGACCATTGCAACCACTGCCACTGTCACCGAGATTGTGATGATGGAGAATGCCTTTTCCAATCTCTTGCGCATCTCGCCGCTTTCCTTTTTGAGAAGCTCGTCAGTCACTATGATTTGCGCGTCCACGCCCACGCCGATTGCTGCCAATATTCCTGCCATGCCTGCAAGGTCAATGGTGAACGAGCCTAGTATTGCAAGCAGTATGACAAGCTCTGCAAGCGAGATGAAAATCATGGGCACGATGATTTGCAGGTGGCGGTAGCGGATTGCCACCATGAGGGAGATTGCAACAAGCGCGAATACAAGCCCGATGAGTGAAAGCCTGAGGAACTCCTCGCCAAGCGGCGCAGGTATCACTGTTTTTGACCCTACGGAAATCTGCACTGGAAGCGCGCCGCCTTTCAAAAGAGACTCAAGCTCTCGTTCCTTTTTCAGCGCGTCAGCCGCCTTGAGAACTGCTGTTGCACCCTCAGCCGGGCCGTTTATTGTGTAGGAGAAGTTGGGTATTCCCTCGGTCACTGAGGGCACGAGGCGCGGCGAGGACATGAGGCCCACTGCCTTCCATGAAGTCACTGCGTCTGAAGTGGGGTTTTCGGGGGAGGTGATGTACTTTGGTGCCATTTCTGCGTCCGTTGCCTCCACTACGATAAAGCCTGAAGCCTCAAGCTGCGGGATTAACGCGCTTCCTGCCGCCACTATGGCGCGCGACTTGTTCGTGGCAGGCACAAGCGTGATGTTCCCTGAGAAACTCTCCTCAATGTAAAGCGTTATGTTGTCGCCTTCAAGCGCAAGCGCGCCTTGCACAAGCTCCAGCGCGCGCGCCTTTGGTATGGGCACCACGCGCGACTTGTTCGAGGCGTCTGCCATGAGCTGTTTTTCAGATATTATTATGATTGATTCTGTTGGCCTGTCCAGAAACATGAAAAGCGGGTAATTTGCCTTGCCCTTTGCAACATTGGCAAAGCGCTGCGCGCCTGATTGCGTGACTGTGAAGCTCACGCCCCAGTCAGCGCCCTGCAGGTACTGCGAGGGTATCTTCATTATGGTGCCCGTGTAGATTTCCTCCCCCTTTACAGCCACCCGGCCGTCCACTATGCCGCGGTACACGCCCTGCTTGGAAAGAAGGTTCTCGACGTCTGAGATGAGCTGGGGGCTGCTGGCAGGAAGCTCGACATAAATTTCTGAGTCGCCAATCGGGCGCACCTTTACTTCCGACAGCCCGAACGAGGCTGCGCGCGTCTTTATGGTGTTGACTATTTCCTCCATTGTCAGCGAGTCAACTGGCTGCTCCAAAAGAACAGGTATGCGCACGCCGCCGGAAAAGTCAATGCCGAATTTCACGCCGTTTGACGCTATTGAGAATGCTGACAGGAAAACGATTGCCAGAAGCGCGGCAATCCTTATGCTGTCGCGCTTGATGAACACCGCCACTATCGAGATTGCCACTATGGATGCCACGTAGATTGGAACGCCGTGCGGCTTGTCAAGGAACATTGCAGCGCATGCAATGGCTGCAAAGAGGAAAATGGCTATTACCTCGCGCTGGCGAGCGCCTGCCAATACTTCGCTTGTGTTCATCATGAAAATAACCCTAGCTTGAGAATATTGAGGAAAGGAACGGCTTTTGCCCCTCGCCTGTCTGGCCGCCGTGCTCAAGGTACCAAAGCACTATCACGCCGTTGAGGAGCCAGGTGGCAAACAAATCGCCCACGAGGCCCGCAAGCGCGACTGCCGAAATTTCATAGTACGTGTTGATGTGCGTCACTGACGCGAGTATGAAAAGGCAGAGGAACGAGAGCATGAGCGCCATGCTCATAGTCATGCCTGTCTTCATGGCGTCATATGCGCGCTCGCGCGGTTGCCCTTCCTTGCGCTTTATCACGCGCATGGTAAGAAGCACGTCCGTGTCAAGCGAGAAGCCAACAAGCATGAGAAGCGCTGCAAACGATGCCAGCGTGAGCGGGATGCCGAAAAGCCCCATTGCGCCAAGCGCGATTATGATGTCGCACGCAGCGCCTATGAGCACTGCAAGGCTGGGGATGAAGGTCCTGAAGATTATGAATACCGTGATGCTCACAAGTATGGTGGAGTATACCACCACCATGAATGCCTTGTCTATGAATTTTGCGGAAAGGGAAGCGGAAACTTCGTTGAATGATGCGCTTTCATAGTCCACCAGGGTGGAAAGCGTGGCTGAAAGAAGGGCTGAATAGTCGTCCATCACAGACCTGTAAGCCTCGCCTGCCGCCTGCTTGAGCTCGTTTGTATTTGAGTATGACGAGGAAGGCTTTTCCATCCCTGCGATTGCGAAAAGCTCGTCTGCCACGGAGTCTATGGCTTGCCTTGCCTCGGCGTATTTTGCGACCGCCTCAGCGCTCCCGTTTGTAACCGTGACGTCCGACTCCAAAAGCGAGACCTCATCTATCTGCCCGAAGAACTGCGTTTTGAGCTCCTCTGCGCGCGTGAGGGAGGAGTCACGCTCGATTTCCACTTCCACCTCATAGCCCGAGGGGTTGGGAAGCGACTTTACCGATGAGACAGGGTAGCCTTTTTCCTCAAGCGCGGCCTGAAGCGCATCCGCGTCCGCCGGCTGGTCAGTCTGCATGGTGACAAGCGTGCCGCCCTTGAAGTCCACGCCAAGCTGTATGGATGGAATGAAAAAGATCGAAATGAGGACAAGGGCAAGCGGTATGGTTACTAGAAGCTTGTAGTTTCCAGTGTACGGGTTTGGAACCGAAACCATGCTAAAACCTTCTTCCTTTTCCCACAGAATGCGCTAACTGGCGCAAAATAGTTTTTAAAACCCGCGGGCTACTCGATTACCTTGAGCGCCACGCCTATGCCGATGGAGCCCAGGCCTATTCCCATAAGCGCGCCGCTTGCCATGCCGTGCACCGGGTTGGCAGGCATGCCGGATGCAAGGCTGGCGCCAGTCACCCCTACGCCCGCAGCCATGAAAAAGCTTGACCATGCCGACATCGCATCAACCTGCCTTCTTTCGTGCATCCCCATATATTATATTATCTTCATCAGGCCGCGGCCTATCTCGGCCAGGTCCGCGCCCATCAGCGAGCTTGTCTGCCGGATGAAGGTGAAGGTGATTATGAGCGCGACCAATGGGTAGAATATGGACTGGAGGAAGAAGATGTTGATTGTCTGCTGGATGAAGGTTATTATGCCGTTCATCCTGCCCTTTTCAGCCTTGAGCTGGTAAATCTTCTCCACCTGCGCGCCCTGGTTGTTCAGGCACGGGTCAGAGTGCGCCTGCTGCGCTTCGGGCAGCACCTTGAGGCTTACCTGCGAGCACACCGCCCCTGCATTGGGCATCATGGCGATTATGAGCACGTAGGAAATCGGGAAGACAAAGGCAAAGCCGAGAGAGAATGCCGTGACAAGCCCGCCTGCGCCCCGCGTCACGGGAAAGGCGCGCATTATCAGGCCTATCGGCAGGAATACTGACAGCATTGTGTACTGCGAGAGCTGCAGAATGTAGTACTGGACGTAGTTGAAAAGCGCGAGGTACACCAAGTTGTTGCACAGGTAATGGAAAAGGCTGACAAAGCCGCCAAGCGCCCAGCCGCCCCCGATTGTCTCAACGCCGATGACGTCAATCCCTATCTTGCTGAAGAACTCGGTGAAGTAGTTGTAGATGAACACGGAGGAGTAGATGTCCGCCTCGCACTGTATCAGGGTGCCAAGGTATGCCTGGCCGATGCGTATTGGGTTGTGCATGGGGTTTGCCGGGTCGCTGAGTATTTCGTTGGTGAGCGGGATGTTGCCGGACTCTGCGGCCACAATCGCGGTGATTTCGCCTGCCGCTTCGTTGCCCGTAGTCACCATTGCCAGTGCAAAAAATATTATGAGGAAGCTAACCGCCACCTGCGCGTATTCCGCGCGCACCCACATGTTCAGGCTCTGCAGGGAAAACGCCTTTGCCACCATCTGCAGGAGCACCACTATGAGAAATGACATGAACGCGATGGTGGTTGTGATGGCGACCCAGTCAGGCAGCCAGTTTATCCATGGCATCATATCAGCCTCGTGAGGTTGGAGACGTCAATCTCGTCCCCAAGGAATGCGGTGGTGCCGCGCGTGATTTCCACAAGCACTATGAAGTTTATAACTGGCAGCATCACTGCTGCTATGAAATACACCATTATTGGCTTGATGAAAAAGAATATGCCGCCAGTCACGCCTTCGAAAAACTGGGAGGGATTGTTTGGGTTATTCGGGTCGGAATTTGGCGAGGTGCCCTCGCCCACGATGGAAACCGGGCTAGGCATGGCTCCGGAAACAATGGCAGTGTTTGCGGCTGCGTTCGCGCCCTTCGCATCTTCCATCAAATCGTCTATCTGGCTGTACATCAGGTAGTCGTTGAAGACCATTATCACAGGGTAGAACAGGAACAATGACACGGCTATGCCCAAAAGCGTGCCGCCAAAGCTTCGCGTGGGCTCGAAGCAGCGGAAGAATATGCCCAGTGGGAAAAGATAGCCCAGGCAGGCGAATGCCAGGTAGTCCAGTATCCTCATCTGCAGCTGGAGGAGCAGGAATGATGTTATGAAACCGGAGAGCATAAAAAAGACAAGAGAGTTTAACTGCCCCAACGACTCAAGCGGGCTCTCTTGTGAGCCCACGCCCATCGGGTGGCTGAGCACCGTCACCTTGCTTAGGAAGGCAAATATCTTGGTCACATACATTATGTAGCCGTAGATGAGGTAGCCTGCCGTCTCAAGCTTCTCAAAGTAGTTGGCTATGATCTCGTACATGTTCTCGCCTGCATAGTAGCGCTGCGAGTCAAGGAAGCTCATGTCAAAGGCGCATATGCCGTAAAGAGTCATGGCAAAGAAGAAAATTATCACCGCGGTCCCGAAAACCTGGAAAAGCTCGAATTTCGCCCAGCCAAGAAGCTGTGGGTTGCGCAGGAAGCTGGCGAAGATGTAGAGAATGGACAGCGCAAGCGTGGAGATGAGAAGCGCAAGCAATGAGAGCATGAGCCAGTCGTTGCTGAGCAGCTTGCCCCCTAGGTCCCCGGAAAAAACGGGTACGCATGCAAGCTCAAGCATCGTGGTCATTCAATTGCCTCATATAAGCTTCTCAAGCGAGCTTAGGTCTATTTCTGTGCCAAGCACCTTTGCTATCTCCTTGGCCAGCGTGAGCGTGATGAAAAGTATGAATAGGGGCACCACCATGGTGAGCACAAACACAAAATACACCATTTCCATTATCGCATAGACCGTGAAGGATAGTATGGGCACGAGCAGCATGGTGGATATCACGCTTATGTTCATGAACTTGAAGAGCATGGCGGTCCCTGCCGCAGCCACCCCGCCTGCAAACGACCAGATGGGGAGCCCGAGTATCTTGGTTTGCACAAATGCTCTGTAGAAGTTGGCAAGCACGGTGTTGTACATGCAGATGTTCGGGCCTGAAGAGGTGCCTGCAAAGTCCATGCGGAACGAGCCGCCTGCGGCTATCTGGCTGACAGAGAGCATCTGGGTGTTGGCGGCATTGGGATTTGGTATGGACGGCTCGTCGCCCTGGGCTGTTGCGTCGAACAGGCAGCAAATCGGCCTGTCCACGCAGCTGTTTTTCCACATGTGCTCCGGGAACGTGCTCGTGGTCACGCCCCGCGCCACAATTTCATCCTGGATCTGGCTTGCCACTGTCTGCCCGAGCATCACTATCATGGCAGGGTAGATGAAAAACAGGGAGACGGCAATTGCGATAAGCGCGTTGCCGCCGGCTTTTATGCCCATGCCGCGCAGGAAAAAGCCGCACGGGAGCAGTATGACAAGCATGTTGCTCTTGATGAAGCACAGCATGAACTCCTGGGCAGCCCACATTG
The DNA here is from genome assembly GCA_964650545.1 of Microcaldota archaeon. GTDB lineage: Archaea > Micrarchaeota > Micrarchaeia > Anstonellales > Anstonellaceae > UBA10161. The sequence continues at coordinate 17,793 of CAZYTZ010000005.1, forward strand.
CAAGCGCAGTGGTGATGAGCTGCATGGTCACGCCAAGTATGTCAAGTATGGGCTTGAACATGGGCGCAATTTGGAAGCCGACCGTCATGTAGGCAGGCCCGGGGATCTTGAAGTTCGGGTTCATGTTTGTCACAAAGCCCATTATGAAGTTGGCGCCAAGCATGAGGCCAAAGTCAAATGCCACGGTGTTTTTCGCAAGCACTGCGTATGCGCGCGCAGTGTCCAGCTGGTCCACGCCGAATCCCCAAAGCACGGTGAAAAGCGCGGTGAAAAGCCCAAGAAGAGCGGCGGTTTCTATCCCGCCCCATATCATGCCCTTGACAAACTCATTGTACTTGGGGCCTTCGAATGCGCCTGTGAGCACCTTGCCTATTATGCCCCACATGACCGCCAGCAGGATTGCCACGAGCGAAAGCGCGGTCCACTCAAGCACCCTTTCAAGGCTTTTGTCGTGGTCAAGGGTACCGCAGGAGGTAATGGTGCTGGAGGGTGCAAAAACCCCTGAAAGGTCGATGGGGTGCAGCCTGCCTGCGAGCATGAGCAGTGTGAGCATCGCGGCAAGCGCGATTGAGAATTTGCTGATTTTTGCCATCATATCAGCCTCGACAGGAGGGAAATCTCAACATCGCCGCCAAGCAGTGGCGAGAGGGCCTTGAATGCTGCAAGCGACGTCATGAGCGCAAGGAATGGGATGAACAGCGTGAACACCATGATGATTGCCAGGGTGGCAATGGGCCCATTTTGCCCGAATGCGGACGGCGCGAATGGGTCGGAGACGTTTAGGAGGAATGATAGCACCTGCGAGTACCACTTGCCGCCCTCAAACGCCGCATAGTTGCCGCGCACCTCGTCCATTGCAGCAGACATTGCATCCTTCTCGCCAGTGCTTGCAGTGCCGCACAAGTCAACTTTAAGGTCTTCGGCAAATGTATCCTTTGCGCGCTGCTGAGGGGCTATCTGCTGGTTGCTGAACGTGGGAAGAGCCTGCCCCCCTGCCCCGTTCTCCGAGTACGTGTTGCCAAAATGGTCCCAGCTGGTGCCAGGCGCATGGTGCATGAAGCCCCAGAGGATTGCGCTTGACATCACATAGAACATTGGGAACACCACGTAAAGGGCGAGAGAGAGGGCAATCAGCAGCCCGCCGAGCTTGCGCGTGAAGTAAATTGTGCGCAGCACAAGGCCCATGGAAATCATCACCGGGAAAAACGGGAACCAGAGGAAATCCAGGAACATCTGCTGCGCGCGAAGAAGGAACATTGTCTTTATGGCAAGGTCGAAAAGCAGCGAGAAGAATTCCGCGGCAAGCTCAAGCCCTGCAAACGGGCTCATGGAAAGCGATGCAAGGAACTTCATCACTATTGCGGTGCTGACCGAGAGGCGGGAGAGGAAGGCGAACCATCCGTAGTTGCTCAAGTACGTGCTGGCGCTGTGCCGGGTGGTCTCGTAAAGAATCTGCAGGTAGTCTGTGGCAAGCTCAATGTGGCACGCCCTGCCGCGTATCTGGCTTGCCGCAGGCACTACGCACGGCTGCCCTGGCTGGCAGCATACTCCGTTGTTCACATATGTCTGCCATTCAGGCGAGCCTGCAAGGGAAACAATGTGCAGCCAGGTGTCAAGAGAGCCAACAAGCGCAACAGCCGCGACAATTATCACCACCGAGAAGAACACCTGGCCCAGCTCCTTTGCCACCCACGCCTTGAGCTTGTCGTCGCGCATGAAGACGGCCACCATGTAACCTAGGGAAAGCAGCAAAACAACTACCGAGACTGCCACCCCTGCAAGCAAGTCCCAGCCCATCATCTTTGTCTTTGCAGCGCCCGAAGTGCCTGTGCAGCCAAAGCTGGCGAAGAGCAGGAGCGCAAATGCAAGCGCGGCGGCTATTTTTGGCAGACCCATTTTTACCCCAGTTTTTGGCTTATGAATTTATTGAAGCCCTTGATAAATGCCACTGTGAGCGTGATTGAAAGCGCAGGCAGGAAAATCGCCTGCAGGAGCAGGAAGGAAACGGAAAGCAGCGGATGGAAGAGCATGCTTTGCGGGTCGAACAGCCAGTTGTCCGTGATGTACCCGGTGAGCGCAGGGTAATTGCTTTGGAACTGCTGGGGCGGCCAGCCAGAGAGCGTGTTTGGTATCAGGATGTCCTGCACTATTGTTTTGTGCATCACATATGTGAATGGGAAGATTATCTGGAAGGCAAGTGCGGTGGAGATGAAAAACGTTCCTGCGTCGCGCGTTGGCGGGAACATGCGCAGCACCACGCCCATTGGAAGGACGAACGGGAACATCACGCCCTGTATCACCTGCAGCCCCACCTGCTGCACAATCAGGCTTGCGGTGAATGGCGAGATCAGTATGAGGAGGAATTCCACCGTCCGCTCCACCACTACGAAAGAGGGGAATGCCGGGAGGATTATGCCCCACACGGACGCGCCAAAGCGCATGGTTACCGAGCTTGCCCACTGGGAGAGCAACACCAGCGACTGGAGCTTTTCCACTGCTGACAGCGCAACTTCATAGGTTATGTACTGCAGGTATTCCTGCGCCACCTGGAAGGAGTCCTTGCCTCCCCCCACAAACTCCTTCACCATCTCATCGGCGAAACATGAGGAGAGGAAAACCGAACCGAAAAGCAGGAGCGAGACTATGAGCTGGTAGGTTTCGATTGTGACAAACGCCTCGTATTCCGGCTTCTTGAAGAATTGGCTTGCCATGTAGAAAAGCGCGAGAAGCAGCACCATGGTCGCTGCCCCGGTGCCCACCATGGAGCCGAGAAGCCCTGCCAGTTCGTCAGTCCCGCATATCGCAATGTACATCCATGCACCTTTCCCTATACCAGCTTCGAGAGCCCGAAAACGCGCGGCTCGCCGCCTATCAGTATTGCAATGTCCTTCATCATCGTAAGTGAGATCACTATGCTCACCACCAGGAAGAGCATGACTAGCAGTGCGTACTGCCCTGCATCAGTCACAAGCACCTCTATTTCGGAAAACACCGTCTGCGCCGTGTGTTTTGGCATTGGGTTCAGAAGCGACTGGGCAAACTGCCAGAAGGAATTTGTATGCCTTCCCGCCACCGTGCCAAGCCCGTCCTTGAGCCTTTGCTCCTGCTTTGTGGGCTCTGTTTGCGATGGGTCGCCGGTGAAGTAAAGCTCGAGCACGCGCTTGTCTTGCTTTTCCGCAAGCTCGTCAAGCTTCTGGTCGATTTCCTCAGGGGTGGGATTGCCGTCGCAAAGCGAGTAGATGGAACGGTACTCGGAAAAGTCCGTGAGGGGCGACATGCACGTGTTCTGCCCGGACGACTTGCTGAAGCGGCAGTCATACGAGCAGCAGTCGCTGTCGATTTGGCATCCTGCCGTGCCCACTGCAAGGCACTGCGGGTTTGACACCGAGGGCGGGCTCACTATGAGCAGCCATATCTGCTCATTGAGGAGTATGGACATTGGGAATATGAAGTAGGCCGCAACCGCCACTGCAATAACCGTGGAGCCGGTCCTGCGGGAAAACGGGAATGCGCGCAGCATGAGGCCGAACGGAAGGAACACGAAAATCGCAGCCTTTTCTATGAATTTGAGAAGCATGTTTTCCGCAACCGTTACGGAATAGGCCGTGCCGATAAGGTCCACGATGGTGGTGTGTGCCTGGTTGAGCGGCCCGAGCGCCACCCAGGGAGTGATTCCCACGTTCACCGCAAGCACCTTGAAAAGCGAGATTTCAAGGCCGGTGTTGAAGCCTGCAAGCAGCCCGGTAAACATCTGGGTGAGCATGAGCGAGGAGTATGCCTTCAGGAGCCGCGAGCCCAGCACGCCGTTGAGGTTCTGTTCAGGGATTCCGTCAAACGGGTTCCAGTCAATGTAGAGCTTTGGCGAGCAGCCCAGGAAAAAGTTTGCCTGCCCGAATGCTATGTTGCCGTTTTTTGCGTAATAGCCGTGCTGGTCGGTGAGAAGCGGGCCGTGGATCGCCAGCCACTCCTCGCAAAGCAGCGGCGGCCCCCCGTTCGGGCCAGGCACGCCAAAGCCCCGCGCCACAATGTCAAACGGCCCGTTCGGTATTACCAATAGCAGGAGAAGAACAAGTATCACCGCGGTCACGCCAAGCTCGTAAAGCTCTGCCTTGGCAAATCCCCGAAGCGTGGGCATGGTCATGAACTCGCCTGCCATGTAAGACAGGGAGATTATGGAGATTGCAAAGGCAAATGCCATCATCACTTCACTGTTGGCAATAAGCTGCTCTGCAGGAGTTGCAAGGAGGTATTCGAACATTGAGCCAGCACCCGCCGTTGCGCCTATTTCGGGAAGCATATTTATAAGAATGCGAGAGAAAAACGGTTCGGGGGCGCCTATGGGGAAAAATGCACTTGCAGCCTTGTTGCTGTTCCTGGCGCTAGCCCTGCAGCATGCAGACACCCCGCACTCAGATGCGGCTTTCCGCACCTTCCTGTCAGTGTCAGAGGTGGATAACACCATCACCGCTCGCCTCACCTACCTTGACATCACCTACTTTCACCAGGTGGATGAGGATGAAGTGGCAAAAATTGACCAGCAGGTCAGGGATGGAGGAATTGGGAATCTGCACCAGCAGGGAACTTATTCAACTGACAGCTTTACCGCCAAGGTTTTGCCTGCGGAGGGCGTGCCGCTGAGTTTCACATTCGAGGGCATGGGGATTGTTGGCTGCGACGATATTAAGACGGATGCCGATGGGAAAGCAAGCTGCATCGTGGCAGGGTACAAAGACTCAAGCGGGAACGAGCACGGCATTGAGGATTATAGGAGTTGCGGCTATGTGACAGTGGAGTCCGGCGAGGCGCAGGTGGACGGGAACCTGCTGCCCTCGGCCACGCAGACCGCAGTGCTCTGCCCTTCTGGCAGCCCTGCGCTTTCCGCGTTCGGCCCAGCAATATACACCGTCATTTCATCCCCTGACAAGCTTCCTTTCTGTTTTCCAGTAATGCTTATTGCAGGCCTGCTTGTCGCCGCAATGTATTATTCCGGGAGGGACCCTCTCTCTCTTTTTGACATCACCACCCCAAAGCTGCCAAAGACCCAGACCTTCAGGGTGAGGACGCAGCCCGCCCCTCAGATGCTGCGCCAGGTGCAGCGCCGCTACATCATGATAAAGAAGCAGTCCAGGCGCAGCGCAATGCGCGAGATTGCAAGGCTGGCAAAGGCAAGCGGCAAGGACGCTCGAGAAGCAAAGAAGAAGATGAACGCGCTTTACGACAAGATGGAGGCAGTGATGAAAAAGGGGAAGCTTGACGAGATCAGCGAAAAGGCAATATGGGAAAATTGGAAAAGCCTCATGGACGAGTACCGGCACCCAGACTCTAAGAAATTCGAGCGCTCGCTAGAATACACTTCAGGAATACTCAACGCATACCTTCAGGCGCACCATGCATGGAAGTCCATGGGAGAGGCAAGGGGCAAGACCAGCAAGGGAGGGCTGTGGACGCGCAAGGTGACAACCCCGCTTGTGGACAAGCTCACCAACGCCTCAATCGCGCTTGAAGGCTCAAAGGCAGGCAAGGTGCTTGGGAAAATACCGTTTGTGAACAAGGTGATTTCCGCGCCCACGAAAATGCTGGACGTGGCACTCCAGTGGCGCGGCTCGCGCGCGTCGCTCAAGGCAATCCGCGGCGAGATGCTAGGGCAAGTCGCCACCATGCTCGGGCACACCAAGGTTGGCAGGCCTGTTTACAATGCCTTCAAGAAAGCGCACGTGGGCGCGGACGGCAAGTCCACAAAATTCGGGGCAGCGTACACCGCGCTGACAGGCAGAAGCTTCAAGGCTTTTGAGGAAAAGCACGACTTGGCGAAAAAGAGGCTGGTGGAATACTACAAGGTGGTGGGCAGCGTGCGCCAGCATGTCATTGACGCGCACAACAGGATGTTTGATGAAATAGCCACAAATCTTTTGCAGTCCACCCCCATTCGCGCAAACGCAGCTAAGGCAGTGGCAGATGCCCTGGGAATTGTCGACCCTAAGCAGCTTGAGAGGATGGCACGTGTCAACGGGCTTGACAGCCTCTTCAAAAAGATACATGGCGGCATGGTGGACGAGCGCGGGAACGAAAGGATGAGGGGCGGCAAGGAAGTCGCCCGCAGGCTCGAGGCGCTGTTGCGCGTGGACGCAAAGGAGCTCAGCACGGACCAGCTCACTGCGCTCACCAGAAGGATAGACGCGCTTGCAAGGTTCGGGGACAAGGAAACCGCAAAGAAGCTCGCAGAGCAGCTGAGCAGGTCCATTGAATATGAACAGAAGCTCGGCGTGCTTCTGAAGGACAGCATGAGCGGGAAGCACATACAGCACGAGCTTTTGACAGAAATGCTTCGCATTGCCGAGAGGAGCGGAAAGACTGACCATGACTTCGTGAAAAACACTGAGTCAATAATAAACGACTTTCGGAAGGCCGAGCTGGTGCTGCGCAGAAACCTCATCGTGCACCTTGAGAACAACTACTACCAGGCAGTGGACAAGGCACACCTCAAGGCATACATAATGGACACCAAGCCAGGGCATGAGAGGGAGGAGCTTGCGAAAAAATACGGCGCCAACATCGAGGCGCTGGTGAACAATCCAGAACTCTACAGGAACCTTGTGGCAGTGCGCGCTGCGGCAAACGGGGGCGAGCTGAGAAACGCGATAGATTCGCTCAAAGCAATGCTCCCGGCAGGCGCGGACACACGGCAGCTGGACATGCTTTTGGGGATTTACGGGAAGAAAAAGGCGTTTTCAGACAAGGACGTTGCAAGCCTGATGTCCCGGCTGAACGGCATGGCGTTCCTGAAGGAGGCTGAGGAGAAGGCATTTGCAAGCTTTGATGCAAAGAAAAAGGAAATGAAAACCTGGGTGCTGGAAGGCAAGCAAAATGGGATGCTTAACCTCTATCGCGAATTGGCAGTGAGCCTGAACAAAAAGGTCGAAGGCCTTGGCGGCAACGACATTGCCGCGCTCGCACGCGAGGGATGCGCGTGGGGAAAGAACCCGCTTGAGCTTGTGCTGCAAAAAGCGCTTGAGGAGACAATAAGGGATAAGGCAAAGCTTGCCAAAATGGATGAAGAGGCAACAAACGCGCTGATAAAACAGATGAATGGCATGATCAAGGATGCAAAGCTGGAAATCAAGGACATGGACTCGCTTGAGCAGTTCTTCAAGAAAAAGGCCGGCGGCAAGGCAAACGAGAGGGAATTTCTGTACCTGCTGGGCAGGCTCACAAAGCCCGGAGAGAAGCAGCTCACGCCAGAGGACCTGATGCACGGCACGCTGACGCGCGCGCTTGAGTTCCAGAGGGAGTGGAGCGCGAGGAACTATGCGGCAATAAGCATATTGCACGGGGACAAGGAAGCTGGCAAGTATATGGTCAGCTTTTCCGCGGCGCTCAAGGAGATCACGAGCTCAGGCATGATCAAGGCGCATCTTGGCTATCTTGGAGGGGAAAAGGAATTCTACAGGAAGGAAATGGGATATGCCGACTACAGCAGAACCGGCCTTGAGGGCAGCATATACACCGCAAGGATGTGGGAAAAGCTTTCAGGCTTCATAGTGTCAAAGGACTGGGGCGGCACGAGCAGGGGCGAGCAGGTGCTGCACCTTCTTAGGGCAGCACGGGAGGATTACCGCTCCACGCTTGCCCGCTACAATGTGCTTTACAGCAACCTCACCAACAATGAGAGCGTGTTTTACGACAAGGCTTTTGCTGACAAGCAGGCAGGCAGGGCGTTTGATGCGGACGCATACGACGACCTGATAAAGCGCGGCTACACCTGGCAGGACAAGAAAAACGGCCTTGAGCTGCTGCTGAGCGTGGACAGGAAGTCCACGCCAATGCTTGAGTATGACAAGAAGTACATGAAGCAGGATGAGGGCACCATAGTCAGAAAGGCGGAATTCAACGGCGGCAGGGCAGACATACGCGACTATGCGCCGCTTGTTGCGCGCACCATGGGCTCAGTCTATTCCACAAGGGAGGTTGGCTTTGTGGTGCTCAAGCGCGACACGTTCATTGACAAGAACGGGGAGGAAAAGACAAGATGGATATACGCGAACCCGTTCAAGGCGGAAAATGTTAGCGAGAAGGTTGGCGAGGCAGAACGGCAGGTGACGCTGCGCAAGGACATAATGGAGAGGCTTGTGGCGATGAAGGGGCTGATGGAAAACAACCAGTACAACCCGAACAATGCACCCATACGCGTGATTTCAGTCAAGGACTTCCACACCTATGCAAAGAAGAAGGAATACCAGAATTTCTTCGGCACTGGCGCAGTGGACAGGTTCAGGGAGGGCATACGCTCGATTGGCTACAAGCCCGGCATGCTTTTTGCGGAGTTTGCCTATGGCGCCTACAACGACAGAATGGACAAGATGCAGCAGTGGTATGCTGCGCAGTACCAGATGCGCCAGGCGCTTGACAGGCTGCAGCACACAATGCAAGACAAGATAATTGATGAGGAGCGTGGCACTAGGGGCATGATGGCTGGCAAGGAACGCTTCCAGTACAGCGACGATTTTTTGAACAAGATTTACAGTGTGAGCGCGCCTGCGGCAAGCAATGATGTGCACGGGAGCCTGCAAAAGGAGATGAAAAAGCTTGCAGCGGGCGCTGACGCGGGCTTTGCTGACAGCGCAAAGGCATGGTGGTACAATTTCCGAGGAAAGGTGGCATCCGGCATAATCGGAGAGCTTGGGAGCGCGGAAACAGACTACTACAACGCAAGGCTGGCAGTGCGCGCGCTTGACAGCCTGGCAGCAAAGCACAAGATAGGAGGGGACGAGTATGAATCGCTTAGGGGCGATCTGCTGGCTGCGAAAGACAGCATGCGAAGTGACTACAAGAAGGCAAGGGACGAATTCGCCGGCCTGAACAAGGACATAATAAGCTGGACAGGAAGCGGAGGATTTTACACGCCGCAAAGAACGATGTGGAACCTTGCCGCGTGGAACTTCGGGCTTGTCACAAAGATGCTTGACAGCCATTATGTGCAGGGGGCAAAAGACGAGTTTTACCAGATAACCGAGTCAAGCGTTATGCGTGACCCAAGGGTTGCCATTGGCGCGACCTCGCCCGGGTGGGACTATTCGTATTATGTCGGCTACCACACTGGGCAGAACGTGTACGAGCGCGCGCGCTTCTGGGCGACCAATTCCATGTGGGAAAGGCAGATGTGGTTCAAGACGGATTTGGCATACACTGTGCACAAGTGGTGGAACGACAAGATGAGCTTCTTTGCGCGCTACACCTCGGGCTACCCTGCAACAGTGCAAAGCGACATGATGACTCCTCCGCACTACACGAACAAGAGCACGACGGATTACTTCAAGGCGCTGCTGTTCATAGTGCCCTTCCAGGCAAAGTCATACACAGACTACTTCAAGGCGCGCAGGCAGGACGCGATAACATTCACCGGATTGGGCGCAATGCTTGCCGCATACCAGTCAACAGGGGGCGCGGAAAGGTATGACGTGAAGGAAAGGAGCTGGGTGCGCAGGGCACTTGACAAGTTCGGCATGGAAAGCCCGCATTACTGGGGCACCCCCTACAGAATTGCCTCGCAGCAAAGGTACACTGACCAGATAATGAACTTCGAGGACTATGTGGATAGGAACGGGAGCAAGATAGATGTCAATGTTGAGGGCGAGGGCAGGATGAACCTCATTGAGGCACGCAGGGGGCTTGACGAGGCAATAGCCCGCATGGACACTGTGGAGCAGGAAAAGTACAAGCAGGGCATATCCGACGCAGTGGGAGGCATTGCAAAACTTGAGGACAAGAGGGGCAGGTACATCCGCGAAGTGTTTTCCGGAAGCGACATACAGGAGGACGGCTCGAAAAACAGGTTTCTGGACATGTATGCCGTGTTCCACAGCAATGTGTTTTCGCCTACCATCCCTGGAATGCTCCAGCAGTCGCCAATTGGGAAACAGGAATGGTATGCATTCCCGCAGGTGGCAAGGTTGGTGGATGATGCTGCTGACAAGACAAGGCTGGGCGAGATGAAGCACTACTGGCAGGCAGGGCTTGGCGAGGACGGAAGGATAGTAATGAGTGACAAGTTCACCACAAGGCAGGATGCAGTGGCAGAGGCTTACAGGAACGACACGCCCGTGCTCATGCACCTTATGCATATGCAGGCCAGGGAAATCCAATATACCTTGCTCAACGCGCCCTCGCTTGCATACATAAACCCCATATGGTTCGGGCTGGGCCGCAAGGTCTACAAGACGCTGCTTCACAACACGCCAGGGCTTGAGACGCTCAGCTCGACTTCGGAAAGCCCTGACTGGACGCCCGGCCTTGTAAAGCAGGGCATGCAGATGTGGGAGAGGAGCGCGCAGGCACGCGAGCGGGCACAGGCCATCAAGCGCGGGGAGGAGGTGCCTCAAAAGGAGGAGGACTACCGCAGGGTTATTTATGGGGCGCGTGCAAAAGCCGTGGTGGAGGAAGCCGAAAAGTCGAATGACTTCTTCCGCTGGATGAGGGATGGTGTGTACGGATGGGTGGAAGACAACGTGAAGATTTCGGCTGCGCCAGGAGACCAGATAGGCTCGAAGGCGTGGAGGAAGGAAAGGGACTCCACGCTCGGGAAGGGACGATGAACATGAAGAAACCTTGGGTGCTTGCTGCGCTGCTTTCGCTTTTGCTCTCAGGCTGCGTGCTTTACGACCAGGACAACATTGCAATGGCAGACAGCGACATGCTTTCGCAGACGCCTGTTGCAGTGCCCCAGCATGTGGATGCCAATGAGCTTGGCTGCCTGCCCGTGCCTGGCGAGCGGCCGTGCTACTGCATGACGTGCGAGAACGGCGGCTATGAGAACCATGAATATGCGCAGCTTCTTGGCAAATACTACGACGGCAGCTTTGCAGACGGGGCGTGCAAGATAGCTGCGTGCAATCTTGAGGATTATTACAAGGTGGTGGACGAGGAGGAGGATGTGCAGATGCGCTCCTTCATGCTCGGCAGCGGGCAGTCGTTCGCCTCCAGCGGCAAGGCTTCGCTTTACTGCGGCTACACGCTCCAGCTTGCCACCAAGTGGATGAAAGGTGGCGATGGCGTGCCGCCGCGCGTGCCGCTTGCATCGCGCGCAACGTGCTGGCTGGAAAGGAGCGTGCTTCCTGTTTTCATATATTATACTGGCGGCACCGCGATTGACGAGGACAGGACAAGGGAAATCGCAAAGGCGTTTGAGGACGGGGGCATGGGGCCTGCAATACTTACTACTGAAGTGGACTGGGACGGAAGCGACTCTGATGCTGCAGGCAAGGTGAAGGGGCAGCTTGACGCCCTTGACGAGTGCAATGGCTGCCTTTCAGTGCTCGCTGTGAGATCAGGCGACTATGATGCGCTCAAAAACGTTCTTGGCGAGCCTGTTTCCCCGGACCAGCACTATTTGGGCATGGTGGATGCTGTCGGCTTTGGCTTTAGGGCAAACGACTATGCCACCTGCGACATCAACAAGGTAATCTACGAGAACATCAAGTTCTCGCGCTATGTGCTGACAAAGTATCGCAAGCCCACCATCTGGCTGTACGCGGGCGCAAGCGAAGGCGGCTCGAGCAATGGGGACGATCCAAGCACAGGAGGGTGCGTCTGGACCGGCACCATGGTGCAGGAATTGTATTCCCAGCTGCTCGCCCAGACGGGCGATCTTGCAAGCGCAGGAGTGCTTGGCATGAGCCTCTATGAATTTATAGATGGGAGCGGGCCGCTTCCATGCAGCGACAAGCAGGGATGCGACTTTGGCATGCTGCTTGCAGACGGCTCGCAGAAGCACCCGGAAATCAACACCTGGTCTGACATGTGCCAGGAGGTGAACATGAGAAGCGACTTTCGGAACCCGCTCATATTCTCGCAGAACGGGCAGGGGGGCGCATGCGAGCCTGAAGACATAAGGAACCGCCAGGCGCAGCTCCATGCATCTGAAAGGATACAAAGCGGCGAGGGGCTGTCCATGGAAGAGGTCGTGCCAATGCCTGCGATAAATAATCTTGGGTGCGGAGAAGTTTGCCCGGGAAGCGGCACGGAAATGCCAAATCCTGACGCTTATGACAGCGCTGAGTGCAAGGGAGGGAACATCTGCTCGTTTGCCAGCAGCCACTGCAAGCCCCACCCCATGATAGACGAGCGCGCGGACGACGCTGACATCAGCGCAACTTACATGCGCGCAATCATAGAGCAGGAAAGCGGCTTTGACCCGCTTGCCATTTCGTGCGTGGACGTGGACAACAACAATTGCAACCAGCAGGAAAAAACTGCTGCCGAGATTTGCGAGATGGCAGGCAACCCGCCTGGCTGCAAAATTGACGCTTGCATAGGCACCAACCCGCAGAACGGCAAGGAGCAGAAGCCCTGCGCATACGGGATTGCACAGTGCATTGAGTACCCTGGCGAGAACGACCAGTTCACAAAGAACTGCGGAGGCGACGAGTACAATCCGTTTGATCCGGGGATGAGCGTGTGCTGCGGAGCCGGGAAGTTTGCCGGCTTCCTGCGGGACGGGCAGCTTCCCATGGAAAAATGGGTGAAAGACCACTGGCAGGAACTTGCGCCCGCAGGCTGTACAGGGGGCATGCAGGACGGAGAGCAGGGCTGGGCCGCTTATTACCTGGCTTCAAACCGCTACTTTGGAACAAACTGGAACTATATTGAGGAATTCAAGGCCCAGCGGCCGTGCACAGGCGGCACAGGCGCATACAACCACTACATAGCCTACTTGCGCTCGATTATCAAGGAACCGTACCCGGGCACCAATTACGGCGCGCAGGTGATGAGCCGCTACCGCTCTGCGGTTCTTGTATGCGGCAGCGATTGCCCGAGATAGGCAGATTTGCGAAAGAGAACACAGCTTAGTGCTAGCAGGCGAAAAAAACAGGCTTTGCGCTAAGCAAACAAGAAAGAGAAAATTACACGCTGGTCTTCACGCGGCTTGACTCCCGCCCGCGCTCCAGC
>CAZYTZ010000005.1:30834-40829 GCA_964650545.1 Microcaldota archaeon
AAGAGAAAATTACACGCTGGTCTTCACGCGGCTTGACTCCCGCCCGCGCTCCAGCTCGATTATCTGGCGGTTGCGCATTGTGTCTTTGGGGAAGTGGCGTCCGCGCATGAGAAAGTTCTTCTCATACGACTTGGCCTCGAATTTGGAGGCGATTATGTCCGCAGCCGCAGCAGTGTCAAAGTCCTTGCAGGAGAATATGTCCACTGACGCGTAGTTCTTGTCCACGAACGTGTGTATGCTGATGTGCGATTCTGCTATCAGCACTATGCCTGACACGCCCCAGTCCTCTGGCTTGAGGCCAGAGTACGAAAACGTGTAGGGGGGCATTATTTTGGTCATGCCTATAAGCGACGGCAGCTCATCCAAGAAATTAAAAACAAAATTGACATCTTTCAGCTTCTTCTTGTTGCAACCATACATGTCCATGGTCAAGTGCGGCCCAAACATTTGTTTCCTTTCCTCCCGTTCCCGATTATATAAGGGAATGCGTTATTTTCGTGCGGGTTATTGCTTATAAACATTTGCCAAATGCAACAAAAAAGGAGGAATATAAACGGAATTGGCGCAAAAGGGGGCTTTTATAGCGCTCTTTTTGAGAAAAAGAGCATTAATAGCTCCTTTTAGATGATTAGGCACTATAGCAACTGATTTGGCTCATTTTGGCATTTCTATCCTTGATTTTTTTCAGAAAGGCAAGATAATGTCAGTTTTCAGCCAATTCAGGCGCATTATAGCTGATTTATTTTTGTTTCAGATGGAACAGATATTTTGCGCCGATGACTGCAGAAATTGCGCGAAGCATATCAATAAATACTGCGCGCACGAACGTTTTCCATGGCAAACTGCATCCGCTGCGGCGGCTCGCTTGGCGACTTTGACGCTGGCGGGGATATGATATGCCAGAACTGCGAGTCCGCGCGCTTCAGCCAGGACAGCAGCATCGGCGGCGCAGGAAACGCGCCCTGCCAGCGCTGCGGGATGTATTTGCCGCGCCATGAGCTTCGCATGCACAACTCCCGCCTCTATTGCGCTTACTGCATAATGGACATACAGGACGAGGAGAATTACGGGAAAAGAAAAGAAAGGGGCAGCGCAGGAAGCGAAAGCAGCCGCGCTTTGGGGATTTGCGAGCGCTGCGGCAAGGAGACTGACACTCTTTATTCAGTGCAGGGAAGGAAGCTGTGCTCAAGCTGCCACACAACAGGAAGCCCGGGCGGAGCAACGCCCGGCGCGCCGCCCCTGCTTTCCCTCATTGTGGAAAGAATGGCAATTGCGCTTGGCGTAAGGCAAACGCCCAAAGTCATCCTGGTCCCGCCGCCTGAAAAAATAGGCATAAAAGCGCCGGAAAGCAAGGAAGCGGAAAAGGAGCGGCAAAGGAAAAGCCAGAGGCGGTTTGACCTCAAGGAGAGAAGGATGATGGAGGAAGAAGAGGGCCAGCTTGGCATTGTGGAGCCCCTCTCAGAGGGGCACAGGAATGAAAAGAAGCCTGCCCCCAAAGCCAAGAAAAAATTCTTCTTCTGGCACAGCGAAGAAAAAAAGTAATTGCAGCCAGCAAAAACAGCAGCGCCAGCATTCTACAGCCGTTTTATCGTCCCGCTAGTTGACAATGGCTCAAGCCTTGCAGTTGCCCCTTTCCACTCAGACAGGCATGCCATGCAAAGGATAGCCTCGTCGGTGTGTCCGCGCTCGCAGCGAAGAATGCCCCCGCCGCTTTGCGCTTCGTATTTCACCAGCTTGAAGGCAAGCGCCGAAATTCCGCTCTCTCCGAAAAATGAGAGGAAGTGCATGTGAACCATTTCTTTTGCCTCCAAGTAAGATGGCGGCTTGCCATCCAATGAAAGGGAAAATGAGATGTAGCGGCGCTTGAAGCGCTCTGTTGGCTTCATTTTCCCACCCCGCTTCCGCCAGCCGCGGCGCCTGCCTTCGCGCTTCCACCCGCAAGCTGCTTGAGTTTTTTCTCAGCCGCCTTTCTTTCCACGTCAGTTGCGCCAAGCACTGCTGCAAATGCCAAAAGCTCGCGCGCGCTTCTCATATGATGCGCGTCTTTTGCCAGAGTTACGAAAACAAAACTTGCCTTGCGCTTGCGGCAAGCTGTTAGAAGCAGCCGCATCTTTGAGATTAATATGCTCCTGCGGAAGCCGCGCTCTGCCAAAATGTCGGAAAAGGAAAAAACGACTGCGCCTTCGTGCCTGCCAAGCTCAATCAGGTCGCCGTCCCCAATTTCGCAGCTTGCCGCGTGCAGAAGAGCGCCTTTTTTCCTACAGTGTGGCTTTGCCGCCAAGGCAGTTGCTGCATCGAAAAAATTCGCAAGGGAAGAGACAGCTAGCGCCCGCCCTGCACCTTCGTTTGCCGATGGCTCAAAGCGGACGATGTCCATTTCACTCCCTCATAAGGTGCGACGAACCTCGGCTCGCTCCGAGGCATGCCCACCTTAGATTGGTTGCGCAGCCCTGCAATGTGATGCAGGGCATGGTCGCACCTTATGACCTTCCCTTCTTGCCGGCAGAGGTCAAGCCGCGGAATGCGCGGCCCTTCACGCCAGGCAGAAGCTTCCTGTCTGCTAGGATGACTTCGAAATATTTCTTCATTCCGTCCTGGGCCACCCAGTAGGAGTTGACCACTTCAAGGTTGCGGAAAGTTCGCGATGCCTTTTCCTCGGCCTGGCGCCTCAGCGATTTGCCAGGTGAAAGATAAGCGACGTTTTTTGCAGGCTTCCTGCCGCCCCGGGGGTGAGGCCTCTTGCGCGAGCCGCGGCCCACTGCCACGCGAGCCATTACTATGCCCTCTTTTGCCTTGTAGCCAAGCGTCCTGGCGCGCGCTAAATTAGTAGGCTTTTCTATGCGCACCACAGTCCCGAGCTTTCTCCACTCGGTTATCCTCTTGCGGTAAATCGGGCTGCGCTCGTGGTATTCCTTCTCAAAAGTCTCCTTGATGTACTTATACATTCCCATGTTATCACCGTCCTCTTTGTTTTTTGTTGCCCATTCGCGTGACCGACTCGAGCATGCTCGAGGGGTCCACTTGTGCAGCGGCACAAGTTGGACGAACCGCACATGTTAGGCTCTCTCGATTGTGCCCCAAAACCTATAATAAGCCTTCGGCAATCTCAGTTCAGCATCACGGTGCACTCGCGATAGACAATCGAGTTGCCCACCACCGCGCGCTCGCCTATTTTCAGCAATGCGCCGCTGTTGTGCTGCTCAAAGCTTCCCACAAGCACTGCGTTCTTGCCGATGTTGTGCAGCCAGTGCGACACAGGCGCCATTTCCTCAAGGCAGTATCTCACCTCGGGGGAGAATGAAAGCGTGAGCCTGTCAGGCCCTGAGCGAAGCGTTAGGTGCTTGTGGTCCAGAAACACTCGCCCGCTGCCTGCGCGGCGCACAAAGCCCATTATCTCGGTTTTTGTGTCGCCGATTTTTCCCTTCAGGCGCGCCTTTGTGGTTGCCAGCAAAAGCTCCTCTGCGCGCACTGAGAGCCCCTCTGCCTCGCCAAGCGCGGAGATGAGCCTCCTGTACTCGCGGCTGTCCTTTGATTTCAGCATTTTCGAGGCGCGCGCAAGCTTTGCCCTGAAAAGCCTTGCGTGGTTTGTGAATGAAAGAAACGCTATCTTGCCGGGCTTGCACCTGGTTTTGCGCGCCTTTTTCTTCATTTCGGAAGCCTGCAAGCGCATCTTGCCAAGCAGTTTTTTCAACTCGGAAAATTCGCGCTTTATGTAGCGAGACTCTGACGCCACTGCCGCACCATATGAGGAAGGTACAAGCTCCTCAAGCTCGTCCGACACTTTTTCCGCGACTATTGCCGCCTCGTTCATGTCAAGGTCGGACGGCTTCCTGCCCAGCCTCCTTTGCGCAAAATGCAGCTGGTCCTCTATCTTTTCAATCGCGCGCGAAAAGCCCTCGCCCTGCCTTGCGGAAGACGAAAGCTGCCGCCTGACTGCGGACGCCTCGCGCGATAGCACGCGAATTGTCCTGTCGCAAGCATCAAGTGGGCTGGTTGATTTCGGCCTTTGGCTCGAAAGCCTGCCGGCTTTTCTGTTGGTCGCCGCCATGAAATGGAAAGCGCATTTGGAGTTTATTAAGCTTCCTTCAAATAATAAATCCATGGACTTTTCAGGCGACACATACCAAAAAGTCAACAAGGAATGGCTCGCAAATTGCAGGATACTTTTGGGGCGCGAGGTTGGCGGGCTTTCAGAATACTCCAAGTGGCTGTCAAGCCTCAGCGACAGGTTTTTCACGCGCAAGTCCTCCCTTTCTGGCAAGGAAGTGGTGTTCGGGAACGACGCCTACTGCCCTGGCGCGAAAATAATCAGCTTTGACGAAGTGGACTTTACCCGCCGCTTCGAGCCGCTTTCCATAAACGACACGAAGGACATTGATTCTCTCCTTTCAGCGGTGCGCGAGCGCGCATTCTACTGCGGCAGCATAATAATAGGCAACTCGCGCTTCATTGAGAGCAGCTCTGGCGTGACGGACAGCTTCTACGTTTACCGCTCCACAAAGATTTCAGGCTCAAAGAACGTGGCATATTCCCAGTACCTGCGCCTGTGCGAGAACATGTTCGGAGTTAACGAGGCAGGCTCGTCCAAATTCTGCATCCGGGGAGCAGCGCATTACTTCAACCAGCGCAGCCTTGAGCTTTGGGGCGGAGGCAATTGCTCTGACTGCCACTATTCCTATGGAGTGGATGACTGCAAGGACTGCATGTTCAGCTTCAATATGGTGGGAAAAACGCATGCAATCGGCAACCGTATCCTCCCTAAAGACAAGTACCTTGCAATAAAGAGGAAGCTTTTGGGAGAAATTGCAGACGAGCTTGAGAAAAGGAAAAGCCTTCCCTCGCTCATGGACATGGTTTCGAAATGCGACAATCCCATTTCAGAAGTTTCCTCGCTCCTGAAAGGCAAGGCCCCGCCTTTCCAGGACGAGCGGGACATGGGAAAAATCGAGCAGGCGTTTTCCGAAACCAGCCGCATCCTGCTTGGAAAGCCACTGACAGGGATTGACAAGTACTCTAGATGGCTTTCAAGGGCAACGCTCGTCCCAATCCCTGCGAAGTCCGCAGCCAGCGGCATTGTTGTGCAGACTGCAAACTACCCGTGCATGGCGCCGCTGCCAAGGGACAGGCTTCTTACGCTTGAGGAGGGCAGGAAGCTGGGCGAGCTTTCCGCAATTTCCCCTGAGCAGGCTGAAAAGCTCTCTTTTGCAGAAGCGCACGAATCCATATCTAAGCTCGCATTCTTCCCGCCTGAGAGGCGCATTGGCAGCTATCGCAACCTGCCTGACTGCTGCTGGGGCGCGTCCGCATCCGACTCCTACAAGGTGATAGTAGCGGGCTTGTGCAAGCACTGCGCATACTCGACCTGGCCGAGAAGCTCCGACCATCTTGTGGGCTGCGGCATGGTTTATGAGTCAGATTTCTCAATGCGCTGCCACGACTCTGTTGAAATCAAGCGCTGCCTTGAGGTGGACTTTGGCAGGCAGTGCTCCGACTGCTACTACTGCCACAATGTCGAGGGCATGCAAAACGCGCTTTTCTGCTTCAATGCAAAAAGCCTGCGGAACGCCGTGGGGAACGCAGAAGTGGGAAAGGAAAAATTCGCGCAGGCAAAGCAGATGCTGCAGGGCTACCTGCTTGAGCAGCTGGAGAAAAAGAAGGATGTTCCGCTCAGCATATTCAGCGCCGCGTGCGCTGGAAAAAGCTAGTGCATAGCGCACCTTTTGAGTGGGGGGTTGGGCGACATAGGATTCACACTTCCCGATTGACAATTGCAGTCAATCGCCCGTAGATTTCCTCATCGACCTCGAGCTTCCATTGTTTCACCAGCGTTACAGCTGCGTCTGCGAACATGCGCCTCATGTGGAAGCTCCACGCTATCATGAACCTATCCCATTTAGTATCAGCACTGCGCATATCCAGTTCATAACCTAATGCGTCCTTTGCCAATCCCAAGCAGACTTCTTTCGCAACAGCGGCAAATTCCTTTTCAATAATCAACCCCTTGTCAACCATTCTTTGGACATATTTGTAGCCGAAGTATCCTTCATAACGGATATCCAAAGTGCCATTATGTATGGTTATCTGATATCTATCCACATGTATTCTGCCTTTTTCCTTCAATTTTCCGAGCATTTCAACTGGAACCTCGATTGCGCATATTCTAGCTTTTTTCCCAGTGTCATCCCGTCTTATCCTGCCATCCCAGCTGCTGAAATCAGGCAATTCAACGCTGAACAAATATTTCGTGTCCCAATGCCTAATATAGGACCAACCACCACCATTGTTGTCGACAAACCGTATGTCATTTCTAAATGCAGTCAATATCGTATTTTTCGCAACAAGATCCTCCGCTTCAAGGCAATAAATTGACTTAGCATCAGCTAGAATGCGCGCCGTGTCCGGGTAGTGGAAGTCCGGATCATCGAGCGCGTAAACCGTGTGATGATTAGGATGTTCACGGCATATCTTTGCAAATTCCTCGCCAGCCAAGCCTAATTCCTTGGCTCTATTCACGCACTCGGCATCTGAGGCTGCAAACATCGCGCCAATCTGCTCCTTGCGCGCTTCTCTGACGAGAGCAAGCTGCTCGTCAAGCGGCTTTTCACGGAATTGCCTGAAGCTAATTGAATCGAGTTTGCCAAGAGCCCCACCACGCCTTTTTTCGTTCGCAATAGCAGTTCCAGGAATGCGTGCAGCAAAGCAACCACCAGGAGTCATTCTTATTCCCATCCCAATCCACCCCCTATTTGTTTCTTCTTCTGTTCTTGCGTGGTTTAGTATGGCATAACTTATATATCAAACTTTATAGACAAAAAATGCACAAAAAAGCAAATAATTATAAATAATTTGAATTATAAGCAAAACATGGCAGAGCTTGACCTTTTGGACAGGAAGATAATGCGCGAGCTGGATTTGGATGCGCGCATTTCCGCGTCGCAGCTTGCGCGCAAGGTGAGGAGAAGCAAGGAAACCGTGAACTTCAGGCTGAAGCGGCTGCTTTCCGAGGGGCACCTCAAGGGCTTCTACACGGTATTCAACACCTCGAAGCTTGGCTGGTTCTATGTCAAGCACTACATAAAATTCAAGGACACCACGCCGAAAAAGGAGGAAGAGATATTTGAGTACCTGCGCACCCGACCCAACGTTGCATATCTTGCATCCGTCGAAGGGAAGTACGATTGCATCCTGCTCGTGATGGTGCGCCAGATGGCGCACATGGAAGTCTTCCTTTCAGGTTTCATGGCAAAGTACGGCCAATTCGTGCAGGAGAAGGACATGACTGTTTTCCTCACCACGCACAGGCTCAACCAGAAGTTCCTTCTTCCTGGCGGGAAGGGGGAGGACTGGTTCTACCCCTATGAGATTGGCGCCTACAAACCAGACGAGATAGAGCGGAAGATGCTGGATGCGCTTTCATCAAACGCGCGCATTCCGCTAATCAAGCTTGCAAAGCAGTGCGGCATAACGCCTTCGGCTACAGCCTACAGGCTGCGCAATCTTGAAAAGGAGAAGATAATACTCGCCTACGTCTCCGCGCTCAACTTTGACAGGCTGGGCCTGCGGTTCGTGCAGATAAACTTCTCGCTCAAGGACCCGTCCGCGCGCAGGCAGATAATCTCCTACTTCGACTCCACCAACAAGTGCCTGTTCGCAATAGAGATGCTGGGCAAGTATGACGTGCTTGTCGAGGCGCACACCGCGTCCGAACAGGAGTTGCAGAGGGTGATTAATGGCTTCCGCGAGAAGTTCGTGGGCAAGTACGCGAACTACGACATTTCCACTGTGACAAAGGAGCACCTAGTGGTGTGGGGCCCGTTTGCAGAAAAGGGCTAGCCCTTCACAACTCCCATTGGCCCGGGGCGCGCAAACCGCCTGTAACTTTGACTTTACAAAATGCATGCATATTGTAATATTGATTTTACAAAATGCATATATATTTATATACTTTACTATAGAAAGCAATGCATGGACGAAGCAACTTTCTCGAAAATAGTGCAGAACAGCGAATCGCGCAAGGAGGCGGCATCGCAATTCCAGCACAGGCGCTACCTTTACGCTGAGCTTGCAGCCGCGCCAAAGGAATATTTCATTGGCGTCTGCGGGCTTCGCGGCATCGGCAAGTCCGTGCTCATGCTGCAGATTGCATCGGGAGTAAATGATTCCCTTTACCTTTCTGCAGACGCAGCCTACCTCAAAGGGGAGGATTTGTACGAAACAATCCGCTTCTGCTCTGCGCGAGGCCACAGGAGCCTTTTCATAGATGAAATACACTATGCGAAAGGCTGGCAGGCTGCGCTCAAGACTGCTTACGATGAAGGGCTGTCGCGCGTGTTTTTCTCAGGTTCATCGGCACTTGAGATGGGCAAGGGTGTGGATTTGTCGCGCCGTGCACTGATCTACAGGATGAAGCCCCTCTCGTTCCGCGAGTACCTTGCGATAAAACAGGGCTTCCCTGAAACTGCGCCAGTTTCTGCAAAGGAGCTTTTCGACCCGAAAAGAAGGCAGCGGGCATATCTTGCCCGCGCAAAGGCGGCTGCTTTTCTGGAAGGCTATTTCTCATCAGGCGGGGTGGCTTACCCATCAAGCGAAAAGCCCTATTTCCTAAAAGCGCTTGAGAACACGATGGAAAAAATACTCCAGTCCGACCTTGCTCATATCCGTGAAATCGGCGCAGCCACCATAGAGGATGCACGGAGAATGCTGCATTTCATCGCGCTCTCCCCGGCAGGCGAGCTTTCCTATTCCTCGCTTGCCTCCAAAGTCTCGGTGTCAAAGCCGACCGTGATCCGCGTGCTTTCCGACCTTGAAAAATTGGGGCTTGTGCAACGCGTTTTGCCCTGCGGCAAAAGCGCAGCAAGAAAGGAGCCCAAGCTCTACCTTGCATTCCCTTTCAGGAGCTTTTTCTGCAATTCGCTTCTTTCGCAGCCCGACATCGGCGCGCTGCGCGAGGAGTTCTTCGTGAACCACGCATATCCCGAAACATGCTATTTCCAGGGCAGCCGCGGGCAGAAGACGCCTGACTTCATGCTTGATGGCAAAAGCGTGGAAGTTGGCGGCGCGGGAAAAAGCGCCTACCAGATGCCCGACTTCATCATGAAACAAGGCGAAGAATTCACGGGAAAGAGCATACCGCTTTTCCTTGCGGGCTATCTTTACTGACGGCAAAGCGCCTCCAGTTCAGCAAGAGACATCTTCCGTGCGCCATGCTTTCTGACGTGCCGTTTCTCTATTTTTTCCACTTTCTTCGCGTACTTCAAAGTCGCTTCCTTTGCCATTCAATCAGCCCTTCACCACCCCCATTGGCTTCAGTTGCGCGACGATGTCGGAGATGCCTGCCTCCTTCACGGAAAGCACGACCTCGTCAACGTCCTTGTATGCTCCTGGCGCCTCTTCAGCGAGAAGATCTGACTCTGTGGACTTGACGATTATCCCCCTGCCTTCAAGCTCGCCTGCAACCGCATTGCCGCGCCAGGTGTGGATTGCCTGCTTGCGGCTCATTGCGCGCCCTGCGCCGTGGCAGGACGAGCCGAATGTGTTTTCCATTGCGCCTTGCTTTCCTACAAGCAAGTAGGAAGAGGTGCCCATGCTGCCAGGGATGATGACTGGCTGGCCTATCTCGCGGTAAATGGCAGGCACTTCTATTCTGCCTGCTGCAAACGCGCGCGTTGCACCCTTTCTGTGAACGCACACTTTCTTTCTCTGGCCGTCAATGTCATGCTCCTCGAATTTTGCGATGTTGTGGCAGACGTCGTAGACAAGGGGCATGCTGTCCCCTGTTCCCTTGCCGAATATTTCGTCGAAAGTTTGCCTCACCCAGTGCATCATGATGTGCCTGTTGCAAAATGCATAGTTCACTGCGCAGCGCATTCCCTTGAGGTATTTGTCAGCCTCAGGGGTGTTTATTGGCGCACAGCAAAGCTCAGGGTCTGGAAGTGGGATGTTGTACTTGCGCGAGGCTGCAAGCATGTCGCGCAGAGAGTCGTCGCACACCTGGT
>CAZYTZ010000006.1:0-8206 GCA_964650545.1 Microcaldota archaeon
GAAGCGCGCCGCGGTAGAACATGTGCCCGTTCTTGTGCACGTGCCCCATGTGCACCACGTCAGGCTCGTCCTCAATCACCAGGTAGTCGTGGTCTTCGGGCACAATGAGGTTCTGCCCGTAAATCGGCGAGAGGTGTCGGCGGCGCACCAGCTCAAGCATTGCCTCGTGCGGGTTTTCGTATGTCAGGCCGCCTGTCGCTATTATCGAGTCCAAGGAATTGCCGTGGTAGATGAGATGGCGTATTCCCTCTATTTCCACGCGCGAGGGGCTGCCCACGCGCACCACCTCGCTTTCTATCATATCATAG
Source organism: Microcaldota archaeon (assembly GCA_964650545.1). Classification (GTDB taxonomy): domain Archaea; phylum Micrarchaeota; class Micrarchaeia; order Anstonellales; family Anstonellaceae; genus UBA10161. Next base: position 309 of record CAZYTZ010000006.1, read on the forward strand.
GGGATTATGGGCTGGGGCTCTGCGCGGCGCACTGCGTCGTGGTTGCCAGGCCCCACAACCACGGTTATGTAGTCAGGCACCTTTTCCATGAACGTGTCGAACATTTCGTACTGCTTGTAGATGTCCTTTACAGCAAGCTCCTTTTCCTGCTCGGGGTAGATGCCAATGCCGTCCGCGATGTCGCCTGCGATTGCTATGTACTTCACCTTGCCTGCGAGGTCCTGCCTGCCTTCCGAGCCGTTGAGCCAGTTTATGAAATGCGTGAACTCTCCTTCCAGGAATTTTTTGCTGCCTAAATGAAGGTCTGAAAGATAGGCGATTGCCACGTCGCGTTCGCTCTTCCTCTGCTCCCGCGCAAATGGCATGTCAGGCCACTCCACATTGTCGCAGATGAAAAGCTCGTCAGCATTCTTGCCGTCAAAGGCGACTATGTCGTCGTTGAGTATCTTGTTGTGCACCTTGAAGCCCGCTGTGTCTTTCATCACCACGATTTTTGCAGCCCCTTCCTCGTCCTCCACTTCCAATAAGACATTGCCCTTCTTTGTCATCTGCTTCTTGTTCACCATTGCAATCAGGCGCACCTTGGCGCCCGCTGTTGGCTTGAGGCGGCCTGTTGTCACTATTGTGTGCTGCGTCATGCGAGCGCGCAGTATTTTCGATATCCGCTCAAAGCGGTCGCGGAAGTGCGCCACGAAGTTCTCAAGCTTGCCTGTGCAGCGAGACTTGCCGCTCACGTCGGATTTATCCACCACCTTGAAGGAGGGCGACCACTCCTTTGCCATGGGCTTGAAGGTGGGCGAGCGGCTCACAACCGCCTCTGTTGGGATTTTTTCCTCCGCGGAGACAAAGCCGTCAATGTCGTCTTTTGTGAGCATGAACTTTCCGCTTTCGATTATTTTTTGCAGCACGGCAGGCTCGATTGCTGATGATTCTAAGTAGCTGTAGGCGTCAGGTGCAAGGCGGATGCCCTTGGCATATATGGAGTCAATGTCGGATTTCACGTCTTCACCCGCAATCCTTGCCTCATTCGGCAATTGCGGAAACTTTTCGGAAAAATGCGGCAACCTTGCATCACAAGGCCGTCGCGAGCAGGGCGCCACTGAGGCTGCCCCGCCACTTGCTTTCTTTCTTCTTTACTGTGCTTTTATTGATTCCAGCGCGGAAAGAATCGTCCATATCTGCGTGCGCGCGTGCATTGGCATGTTGATGTCTTCGGAAACCGCCTCGATGCTGTAAACCGCCGAGCCCACCTTTGTGGAAATCTCGTCATTGGTCTTGAGCCTGTCGCGGGCCTCAACCAGCGCGCGGCGGATGTTCTTGGGCACTGACGTGTCCTCTGCAACAATGTTTATGAGTTCTATGACTTCGGCAACTTTCGTTTCCATTTTTCCACCCGCGCAAGCAACATGACATAGTATAATCCCAAGCTGACACATTACATTCAAAAAGCTTATAACCGCACTCGCTTCTTCTTCCCGCGGCCGGCGCGCTTTTTCTCTCCGTTGCGAGAAACCGCGAAAGCCGCGTTTGCCACTGCAATAAGCGTTGCCGCGGCATTCAGGATGATGAACACCAGGTCGCCAAGCTGTATGCTATATATTGTGAGGAGCATGCTTCCCGCTCCGTAAAGGAGCGCGAATGACAATGGCACTCCTGCCTTGCGGTTTTTCAGCGTCTGGTAAAATTCCCATACCCAGCCGGCAAGAATGAGGCAAAGCCCGATAACGCCAATGTAGTCAGCCATGCGCATCACCGCAATGGTTTTGAAGGCGGAGTTAAAATATATGCCCCTTCAGCCAACTTGAAGCTCTTGGAAAATCTTTGGGTTGTCCGTTGCCGCGCGCCCGACCATTGCTCCGTGCAAGCCAATTGCCTTGAGCTCTGTAATCTGCTCCTTTGTTTTTATGTCGCCGTTTGCCACGATTTTCTTGCCTGTTGCCGCGCATTTTTCATAGACTGAGAAATCTGCCTTGTCCCTCAGAGTCTGCCTGGCTGTGCGCGCATGCACCACGAAAAAAGAAGCGTCCACGTTTTTTATCAGGTTAAGATACGCGCCCTTTTGCTTTTCATAATTGTCCAGGCCCAATCGCATCTTTATCGAGCATTCGTGGCCGTGCTTGCCAATCAGGTTGACAATCTCATTTACCCTTGTAACCCTCTTTATCATTGCCGCGCCGATTCCCTGGCGCAGGAAGTCGGGCGAGGAGCAGCCTAAATTGAGGTTGAAGCCGCAAAAGGCGCCGGATGGCTTGAAGCTTGCCAGGAACTTTTCATACTCAGGCAGTTTCGAGCCTGCAAGCTGTATCTGCGTGGGTGTGGAGTCGGTGAGGGCGATTTTGCCAAGCTCGCCCAATTTTCCGCGCGCGAGGTTTGACACGCGCGCAATCTCGGTGAAAGTCAGGTCCGCGCCATTTTTGTGGCAAAGCGCGCGGAAGGCGTTGCTGGCCGCCCCTTCCATGGGTGCGAGCATGAGCTGGAATTTCATATTATCAGCATCAATTGCCTGCAGCAGGGTTTTAAAATCGTCTTATTCAAGCAATAGCCCGAGGGGCCGTGGGCTAACCTGGTACGCTACCGCGTTCGGGACGCGGTGATCTGAGTTCAAATCTCAGCGGCCCCACTCGCTTTGCTCATGTGTCCGCTGTTTCGGGCTGCGCCCGAAATCCCGCCGCCCTTCGGGCGACGGTCTCAGCGGCCCCATTTTTCCTTTTCTTTAATCCGACCCGCAGGCAATATTTTTTTACAGTACACGCGCCACACTTTGGCCTTCTTGCTATGCAAATTGCGCGCCCGTGGTGCACAAACAGGTCTGATATCTTGAGCCAGTCCTTGCGCGGCAGCAGCGCCATCAGGTCGCGCTCAATCTTTTCCTGCTGGCGTTCCCGTGACCAGCCCAATAGATGGCTTATCTTGATGGCGTGCGTGTCCACCGGCACGCCCTCTATTACTCCGTAGGAATTGCCAAGCACAATGTTTGCCGTCTTTCGCGCAACGCCTGGAAGCTCAAGCATCTCTTTCATTGTGCAAGGCACTTTTCCCTTGTGCTTTTGCGCGATGATGCAGCAGGCTGCTCGTATGTTTTTCGCCTTGTTGCGGTAAAAGCCAGTGGAGCGCACGAGCACCTCAAGCTTGTGTATGTCGGCGTTCGCATAGTCGCGCGCGGTTTTGTAGCGCGCGAAAAGCGCAGGTGTCACCATGTTCACGCGCGCGTCAGTGCACTGCGCGGAAAGAATGGTGGCGACAAGGAGCTGAAGAGGAGACTGGTGAGCGAGGGAGCATTTGGCATGAGGGTAGGCGCGCTTGAGGAGCGAGACGATTTTGCGAGCGCGCACTTTCCTTTCAGGGAGGCTTTCCATGCCCCCGCTTTCATCCTGAAGGCTTTTTAACCGTTCAATCCACAATTGTGCGCCACGGGCCCGTGGCGCAGCCTGGATAGCGCGGCAGACTTCTAATCTGAAGGTCGTGAGTTCAAATCTCACCGGGCCCGCTCATTTTCATTCGCGTGCCGGTGTTTTGCGCTTCGGCGCAAAATCGCACCGGCGCCCCGTGGCGCCGATGCTCTCACCGGGCCCGTTTCTTTTTTTCTTTAATCAGACTTGGCGCGCTGTTTTTGCCTGCTGTGCGCCATCGCTTGCCTGCTTGACCAAGCCGCTGATGATGCTTTGGGCAAATGAAGTGTTGTTGTACGAAAATGAGGCATTGTACCTGTTTGCGTTGGCCTGAAGGCTGAGAAGCGCCGAGTGAACGTCAAACTCGGTGGGCTTGCCGTCCTTTTTCGGGCAGAGGTTCCTACCAATCAGCTCGATAAGCTGCTTTCCCTCCGTCGAGTTGGGAGCAGTTGTCCGTAGTTTGTTCTCCAGGAAAGCAAGCGCTGCCTTGACCTCGCCGGGGTTTTTTGGCTGGAGGAACTCTAAGTTCTTTACTGCAAGTATCGCCTTCTCAACACCTGGGTCACCTGGCGACGCAAAGCCCATATTTGCCATGCCTGTATTATGCCTGCTTCCCCTTTTATTGCTTGCGCCGCAGGCGTGCCGCGCAATATTATATTAGTACTCCCCATAGATAGGCTTATGTTCCTGAAGCTGAAGAAGAAAATTGCCGAGGCGGTCGCTGCCGCGGCGGGCGTGCCGGTTGGGGAGGCAGAGGCGTCTGTCGAGCTTCCGAAAGGGCAGTTTGGCGATGTTGCCACTTCCATTTGCTTTTCGCTTGCCAAGCAGCAGAAGAAGAACCCTGTTCAGCTGGCAAATGAGATTTGCGCAAAGCTGAAGCTGCCGTCCTGGGTGGCTGAGGCGAAAACGACCGGCCCTTACATCAATTTCTTCCTGTCTGACAAGTTTTTTGCCGAGCTTGCAAAGTCGGTTGCTGCCGAGGAAGGCGAGTATGGCAGGGGCAAGGCAAAAAAAGCCAAGACGATTATTGAATTCCCCTCAGTGAACCCGAACAAGCCATGGCACATTGGCCACCTGAGAAATGCTTTGCTTGGCGACTCTGTTGCGCGCGTGCTCTCATTTTCAGGAGAGAACGTGGAAAGGGCGGATTACGTTGATGACCTGGGGCTACAGGTGGCGCAGTCTTTCTGGGGGTATTTGCACCTTGGCAAAAAACCAACTGGCAAGCTGGACTTGTGGCTGGGAGGACAATATGTCGAGGTTTCCAAGAAGTTCGAGGAAGATGAAAAAGTGCAGCAGGAAGTGCGCAAGCTTGTAAAGGAGATGGAAGAGGGGAAAGGCAAGAATGCACAGGATGCGCGCGAGCTTGTGGAAAAGTGCGTGGCTGCGCAGTATGAAACCGCATTCAAGTTTTCCATTTACCATGATGTGATGATATTTGAGTCCGACATTGTGAAGACGATTTTTGATGAGGGAATGGCAAGGCTCAAGGAAAATCCGGCGGTTGTGAAGGAAACTGAGGGCAAAAACGCAGGCTGCCTTGTTGCCAAGATGACCTCGCCTGAGTTTGCCAACATGGAGTCGCCTGACAAGATATTGGTGAGAAGCGACGGGACCGCCACCTACACTGGCAAGGACGTGATATTCCAGCTGTGGAAGTTCGGGCTGCTGAAAGAGGGCTTCAAGTACTCTGCATTCCAAAAACAGCCCAATGGCAGGGAATGCTTCAGGACTGATGCAAAAGGAAAGGTAATGGAATTTGGAAAGGCGAGCAGAGTGGTGAACGTGATTGGCATGGAGCAGGCTTATCCGCAGAAAGTGATACGCGAGATTCTTTTGTCAATGGGCCACAAGAAAGAGGCTGAAAACTCCGTGCATCTTTCTTACGAGCATGTATGGCTGGAAGACTCGATGGACAGCTCGGCTGGACAGACCGCCGACGCAACAGCGGCGGCGAGGAAGTTTTCCGGAAGGCAGGGGACTTGGATAGGCTATACCACTGACGAGCTTTACGATGAGGGCGTGAAAAGGGCTGAGGCTAAGATAAAACCTGATGTTGCTGGCGAGGAGCGCGCAAAAATCGCAACGGCCATTGCCTCTGCGGCAATACGATTCACAATCATACGCACCACCCCTGAGAAGAGGATTACTTTCAGGTGGGACGACGCACTCTCGCTTGAGGGAGATTCCGCGCCATATGCGATTTATGCGCATGCGCGCGCGCACAAGATATTCGACAAGGGCGGCAAGGGAAAAGGCAGTGGCAAGCTGGAAGCAGCTGAAAAGGAGCTTATGAAGAAAGTGATGGTGCTTGACGCAGTGGTTGCCGAGTCTGCGCGGCAGATGAGGCCGCACATTGTCGCAGAGTATTGCCTGGAGCTATCAACGCTGTACAACAAGTTCTACAATGCATGCCCCATACTTTCTTGCGAGGATGAAAAAGTGAAGGAGAGCAGGCTCGCAAGCAATTACGCTGCAAAGGTGGCAATATCAAACGCGCTTGGCGCAATAGGCATAGAGGCGCTTGAGAGGATGTAGATGGCTTCGCTTGAAAAGAGAGTTGCTGAGATAGAGCAGCGGAACGCGCGCGTGGAGGCAGACAAGGCTTGGGAGACAAGCCTCGCGCGAAGGGCGGCGCTTGTCCTTTTCACCTATCTGGCAGTGGGCGCATATCTTGCTGCAATTGGCGTGCCTGACCCGTGGCTGAATGCAATAGTGCCCGCGGTCGCATTCATGCTGTCCACGCTCACGCTTCCCTATTTGAAGGAGATTTGGCTTGCGCGCCGCTGAACGCTTTACAACTTTTTCCCGAGCGAGAGCATTATCCAGGTGGCAAATACGAACGACGATGTCAGGACTGATATGCCGGTCGCCTGGATGGCAAACACGAGCAGCGTGGAAAGCGCGATTGACGCTATTGCAAGCGCGAACGCGTGCTTTTTGGCGCCTGCAAATGCAATTCCGCAAAGCACGCCGTTGTAGCCATAGATGCCTATTGTGATTAGCCCAAGCGGGAAGGAGAGCGCAAGCGCAACTATCATGCCGACGAGAGAGCCAAGCAGTGCAAAAAGCGCGTTGGTGCGCGAGTTTACTGTTATTGCCGCGAGGAACAGGATGCCTGTGAGTATGTTTGCCTGGAACATTACCTGGGAGAAGCCCATGGAAAGCGCGGAGGGGATGTCAAGCGAAAGGGGAAGAGGCGATGATGGCTGTGCGGGCACAATGCCAGAAAGGGAGACAAATGCCATCACTATCCATGTCGAGAGGATGAAAGGGAAGGTGTAGGGAGACATTTTCCTTTTGTGCATGAAGTTCATTATCACAGTGGAGAGCGCTGAGCCTGCGATGATGAGAATGGCAAGCACCACGCTTGGCTGGTAGAAAAAGAGCAGCCCCACTCCGACAAGCGCGGCATTGAAGCCATATAGCCCGTGTGAAATGTCATTTTTATCGTACTTGAGAAGATACGCAGACGCAGTGCCTGACACCACGCCCAAAAGCGCGGCAAAGAACATTTCCCATGAGTTCACTAAAATACCGAGAAGGAAAAGAAGCCCGGTAAGTGCATTGTCCTGCAGCATGATTTGCCCCATGCCGCGCAGGAGAGTGTCCACTGTTTGCCTGATGCTCATGTTGTGCCTCCAAGTATCTCCTCTATCTCATCGCAGCTGTCCACGAAATGAAGGAGAGCAATGTCGCCTTTGCCGTGCAGGAGGAAGTCCTTGCGCAGGGGGTTGTCCTCAAGCCACTTGAAAAGCCCCTGCCAGTATGCGCGGTTCACGCATATTATAGGAACGGTGTCCACAATGCCAGTCTGCATGAGCACTGCGTACTCGAAAAGCTCGTTGAGCGTGCCAAAGCCTCCCGGGTAGAATATGAGCGCCTCGCTCTTTATGGACATTATGAAGCGGCGCACGAAAAGGAAGTGAAAGTCCATTTCGTGCGTGAATATTTTGTCGGTTACCTTTTCCCCTTCGAGAAGTTCTGCCTTGAGTCCGAATGAGGGCGCGCCAGCCTCGGTTGCACCGGTGTTTGCCGCGTGCATTATGCCAGGCCCGCCGCCAGTCAGGATTGCATAACCTGACTTGCCCAGCCTGAAAGCAGCCTCCTTGCAGTGCTTGTAGTATTCGCTTTCTTTATGCACGCGGTGCGAGCCGAAAAAGGAGACAATGCGCCTGTCAGTCTTGCCAAGCAGCGCCAGCCCGTCGTTTATCTCGTCCTTTACCTTGTCCACGGTCCAGCCTGCGCGCTCAAAGTATTGCCTGTTCTTGTGCAATCTGCTCATGCTCACACCGCAACCACTTTGCCGCGCTCAGCAATAAGAAGCTTTCTCCCGTTGGGGTAGACTGCGTGGATGGTCGCGGTGATGGGCGTGTCGCGCGTGTAGACTATGTCGCGGTGTAGCGATGCTTCCACTTTGCCTGCGTGAGAAGAGGGCGAGCCGAAGTGGTCTGAGCGGCCGTATGCTATGTGAGGGCCTGCTTTTTCAGCCTCGAGAATGGGAACGCC